>JBEPVA010000013.1:0-33878 GCA_041691295.1 Gemmatimonadota bacterium | reverse complement strand
GTCGGGATCACTTCGGACTCAGCGGACCATGTCTGGGCGCCAGCCCGATCTTGCGCAGTCCGTCGATGACGACGACCTCGATCTGCGAACGCCACTGGTCCTTTTCCAGGTTGACCCCGGTTACGACTGTGCCCTCGTTGCCAGAGACATATTTCGGAGGCAGACGATTCAGGGCATAGACCAGGACATCGGTCTGACAGAGATCGCAGCCGCAGACCTCCGGATAGCGAGGCCGCAGCTGCTCGTAAGCCTGGGAGACGTGCTGCTCCACCAGATTCTTGACCATCAGAGCACCGCCAGCTGGGGACGCACCACCGAGCCCGTAAAGGTCGAGCCCGTCGTGCCGGTAAGCACCACCTGATGATACTCACCGATCTGGTCCTGCGGCAGGTCGAGCAGGACCATAAGATTTCCCCGGGTACGGCCGAGCAGCAGATCGCCGCGGCGCGCGGTTCGTTCGACCAGCGCCTCATGTGACGATCCCACCCTGGCCAGATTCCGCTGGGTCCCCTGCCGCCGCATTGCCTCGATAAGGCGCCCGAGCCGCTCGGAGGCGATTTCTTCTGGCACATGGTGCGGGATCCGTTCGGCCGGAGTTCCCTCGCGCACCGAGTACTTGAAGGTGTACGCCGCATCGAAACCGGCCACGGACAGCAGCGAACAGGTCTCGCTGAAATCAGCTTCGGTCTCGCCGGGGAATCCAACGATGATGTCGGTCGAAAATGTGATGGTGGGAATTGCGGCCCGCAAACGAGCCACCACCTCGAGGTAGCCCTCACGGGTGTACCGCCGCAGCATCCGGCGCAGCACGGCGGTCGAGCCGCTCTGGACCGGCAGGTGGACGTGCTCACAGACCTCGGGGGTCGTGGCGATGGCCTCGACCACCCGATCGGTGAAATCGGTCGGATACGGACTGGTAAACCGAACCCGGCGGATGCCATCGACCGCGCCGACCGCGCGGAGCAGGTCGGCAAAATCGTGGGTTCCGTCGGTATAGCTGTTGACCGTCTGCCCAAGCAGCGTCACCTCCGAGGTGCCCTGGGCAGCGAGCATCGCCACCTCCCGGACCACATCCCCCAGTGTACGACTGCGCTCGGCTCCCCGCGTGTACGGAACTATGCAGAAGGTGCACTTATAATCGCAGCCCCGCTGGACCGTGACGAACTGGGTGACGCCCGGTTCACGGACTGGCGGAACATCCTCGTAGTGCTCCCACGAGCGGAATCCGGTCTCGCTGACCCGTTCGCCGCCCTGCGCCTGGGAGACCAGTTCATCGAGGTTGCGGTAGGCATCAGGACCCACCACGAGATCGACCCGGGGCACCTGTTCGAGCAGCCGGGGTCCGAGCCGCTGGGCCATGCAGCCGACCACGCCAAGGACATCACCGGGACGCTTGTGTCGCTGCAGTTCGCCCATCCGGCCGATCACCCGCTGCTCGGCGTTGTCGCGAACCGCGCAGGTGTTGAGCAGCATAACGTCCGCATCGGCCGGATCGTCGGTCCTGAGGTACCCGGCGCGGCCCATGACCCCGAGCATCAGCTCGGAGTCGGCCACATTCATCTGGCAGCCGTAGGTCTCGAGGTAGATCCGCTTCATCGGTTGGTCAGGGGCGGAGCATGACCTGGAGACTCACGATCGTCGCCCGCTCCTTGCGGCCGCCATTGTCCGACCGGAAGACCTCCTCGAGCGAGGCTTCGATGGCACCGCGTCCGCGAGCAAACCGGATTCCGGTACCGGCCGAGAGCCCGAATTCATCCGGGTACACGCCCTGGTCCAGCGAGAAGGGCAGTTGCGAGTAATGCAGGCCCAGCCGAAATGGCAGCTGGTCGCCCGACTTATGAGTCTTGAGTTCCACTCCCGTTGAGAGGTCGAACGAGTTCCGCGATCCGGGGACACCCATCCTGAGCAGATCGCTGTTGGCGCCCGACCAGGTCCGATAGACACCCTGGACCGCCAGCTGGATCTTGGGACTGGGTCGTACCAGTGCCGCGGCGCTGAAGGTATATGGCAGGTCAATCCGGGTTTTGGCCAGGGAGTCGACCTGCTGCTTCGCCTCGCCATCACTCCGCACCGACGCCGCCAGCAACAGCGTGCTGCCGATCCGCCGGATCACCCCGATATCGATGCCGAAGGAGTTGTAGGACAGTTCCGACCGGGAAGAGATCGATTGAAAACTGGTGTCGGGAAAGGTCCGCCGCACCCGGACCCGGTTGGACCCCGGCAGCAAATGGAGCCCGACAGCAATCACCCACTCCGGCGAGGGACGCCAGGCTACCACTCCACGAATATCGGAAATGCCACCAGTGGCACCGATCGAATCGAACACCGCGACTCGCTGCCCTCCGAGGGTCACGGTGTCGGTCCGAAACGCATCATAGTCGCGGTCGGCGTAGCTGCTGAAGCCGATGCCCACCACGAACCTGGATTTCCGGATGGGGCCGCCGACCATGAAGGAGGGAAACCGCGAATCGCGGAGGGAAGCATTGCCATCGGGGCTCTGCCACGACCGCCACTCGCCCAGCACACTGAAAGTCGCGGTCAGCCCGCCCAGCGAGGAGATCGAGGCGGGGTTGAGCGTCGATGTCCCGTCAAACGACGCAAAACTTCCGCCGGTGCCCAGCGCGGCCACGCTGGCCCCCCGGTACGGATGGCCGAGGTCGAGAATGCCGAACTGGGACGACTGGGCCAGTGCCGAGGCCGGTGCCGCCGACAACAGCAGAAGGCAGAGGAGCCGTCGCACTAGGGCCTCGAAACGATGTAGGGCAGCGAATAGGTCACGATCAGCTTCGGTTCGAGTCCCGGGGTGCGGGTGGAACCGAAGACCGGCTGGGCAAAACTGCCGCCCTCCTCATTGAGTGACACCACCAGGATGTGCGGCAGGTCGATGGTGCCGCCCCAGGATCGGACCAGTGTCGTGACCGGCAGCGACACGGTGTCGGCGGTGCCGAAGTTCAGCGAGTCGCTGAGCACGACAATGCTGCTGACCGGCGACTTTCGGCCCAGGTCGGTAAGCGCATTCCGGGCCGCGACTCTGGCACTGACGTGAGGCAATCCGTTGACCGGGGCAATCGGAATCAGGATGAGCTTGGCCTTGACCACAGTGCCGGTGTCGGTAATCCGCTTCGGCAATTCGAACCGGAAAATCGCTCGGGACGAGGGAATCCCGCCCAGCGTGATATGGTCATTGTCCGGCACCACGGGCGCGGCCGACCGTGTCCCGGTGCGAAATCCTGCCCGGCTCATGATCTGGTGCTGCACCAAGGTGTCGGCGGTGTCGGCCGTCACGAACGAGGCCCAGAGCGGCGAATTGGCGGCGAGACCACCCGAGAGGATAAGCCCGGTCGCGGCCGGCCCGCCGAGCCTGAGTCCGATCGAGAGCCTGCCCGAGTCACCGGCCGGAATCTGCAGCCGTGCCAGATCCGGGCCGGTCAGCACCGTCTGGAGGATTCCGCTATGGACGCTGTCCGGGATGGGAATGCTGGCCAGCAGCTTGGCGGGATCCGTGACCCCAGCTTCGATTTCCGGATACTCGACGGTGGAATCAACCGTGGCGGCGAGCTGGTAGAGATAGAGCGTATCGCCGAGAGCCAGAGTGTCACGGGCCACGAGATTGAACCGGAAGGCAACTGAATCCACCGTGTATGACAGCGTATCGGTCGTGGAATCGGAACCGAGCACGATGAAACTCGCCCGGGGGACGAACCGCACGTAGGCCCGGTCATCCGCCGCCGGCAGTCCGTTGGAGACCAGCATGGTGAGTTCGTGATCCCGCAGGATGTATCCCGCAAAGCTGCTGTCAGCGCCGTTCAGCGGGGCAATGGTATCCTGTACCAGCTGCGGCGCCGCGAGACAGGGTTCCTTGCAGGGGGCCGGGGCCGCCAGCTGCTCCGTGCAGGCGCCGACCACCAGCGCCAGCAGTCCGACCAGCGCAAATCCATTCCTTCCCTTCATCACGAACCTTTCGTCGTTGCGTCGAAGCGGAATGGCGCCGGCAGCAGCGCGGCCAGCGTCCAGCGCCGCTCTTCGGTGCGGCCCAGCGTCCGAACCTCAAGCTCGGGCCCGAATTCCATCAGTACCTGCCGGCAGGCGCCGCATGGTGGCGCTGGCGGATCCTGCTCGGTCACGATCACCAGGCGGACAAACCGCCTGGCTCCTTCCGCCACACCGGCCGCAACCGCATTGCGCTCGGCGCAGACCGTCAAGCCGTACGAGACGTTTTCCACGTTGCAGCCGAAAAAGCGCCGGCCATCATCAGTCTCGATTGCGGCACCGACCCGAAACCGGGAATACGGGGCATGAGCATGCGCCAGCGCGGTGCGTGCCAACCGTTCGAGCGGATCAGCCATGAAGCAGCGCATCCAGGAAGGACGTTCCGCTGGCCAGCGGGGCCACGCCGAGGAACTCCGCCACAGTCTGCCCCACATCGGCGAAGCTGCGCCGGACCCCCAGCGGCACGGGGTGGACCTGCGGTCCCACCGCCAGTACCGGCACCCGCTCTCGCGAATGGTCGGTGGACGGGGTGGTGGGATCATTGCCGTGATCGGCGGTAAAGATAACGAGATCTTCCGAGCGCATTGCGGCCAGAATCCCCGGGATGGCCCCATCCAGTTCGACCAGACCCCGCCGGAATCCGGCCACATTGTTGCGATGGCCCCAGCTCTGGTCGAACTCGATCACATTGGCCAGCAGCAAGCCATCCGGCATTGACCTCAGGGCCGAGACGATCTCGGTGTACGCCTCCGGATTGGTCGGCGCGTGCCGGCTGCTGATGTTCCGTGCAGAAAAAAGGTCGTCGACCTTCCCCACCCCACGGGTGACCAGTCCACCTTCCGCCAGCCGGTCGAGCAGCGTGACCCCGGGCGGTGGGAGACTGAGGTCCCGCCGGTTGCCGGTGCGCCAGAATGAGCCGGGACTTCCGACGAAAGGCCGGGCAATCACCCGGGCCACCGCCAGCGGACCATCGAGCAGCTCCCTGGCGGCGGCACAGGCGGCATACAGCTCTTCCAGCGGCACCTTTTCTTCATGGGCAGCAATCTGGAAGACGCTGTCGGCCGAGGTGTAGACGATCCAGTCGCCGGTGGCGAGATGCCGAGTGCCGAATCGTTCGATGATCTCGGTGCCTGATGCGGCGATGTTGCCCAGAACGCCGCGGCCGGTCTTCCGGCTGAAGGCCTCGATCAGCCCGGATGGGAAGCCGCGGGGAAACACCGGAAAGGCCCGCTCGATCACGACGCCGCAGAGCTCCCAGTGGCCGGTGGTGCTGTCCTTCCCGGGGCTGACAGGCTCGGCGACTCCATAGGCGGCCGTCGGCCGGTCGAGCGCGGCGAGTCCCGGAAGCGCAGCACAACATCCCAGGCCGAGCGCTTCAAGATTGGGAAGCCGAAGCGGCTCCCCCGCCCGCGCGACGTTGCCCAACGTGTCGCTGCCGCTGTCTCCATAGCTTGCCTGGTCGTGGGCCGGCCCGATGCCCAGCCCATCGAGGACGATGATCGCCGCGCGCCGCACCGGATCAGGCGCGGGGGGTGGTCTGCACGAAACGGAATCGCAACGCGGTCAGCGCTTCGGTCAGCAGGCGCAGCTCATCCGGGTCGAGATTGCCTTTGGTTTTCTGTTCCAGCATGGCCAGGGTGTCGATCATCGCCTGGGCCATCTGGCGGGCATCCGCGCCCTTGATCTGCTCGGCGCCGGGTGGCAGCTGACCGTTGAGCGCCTGTTCGGATTGCTGGGCCAGGCCCAGGACGAGTGAGGCAAAGTGGTTATTCATGGCTCGAAGTAGCGCCGCTCGACGCGCGGTGAGAGGGAACTGAGCAGTTCGTAGCTGTTGGTTCCGGCCAGCCGGGCCTGCTCGCCCAGCGAGATCTGGCCGCCCCAGATCGTGGCGAGGTCGCCGACCGCGCACGGCGCCACGGGGCTGACCATGGTCATGTCCATGGTGACACGTCCTATGATCGGGGCCCTGCTCTCACCCAGCTCGACGACGCCGCGATTGGACAGTGACCTCGGCAGCCCGTCGGCATAGCCAATGGCAATGGTCGCGACGAGGGTGTCACGCGGTGCTCGCCAGGTGGCGCCGTAACTCACCGATTCACCGACCGGAACCATCCGGGTGGCCACTACCCTGGTGCGGAGCCGGGCAACCACCTGGGAGGCTGGCCCCTGGTTCCCGGCCCCACCGCCGTACAGATAGATGCCTGGACGGACCAGATCGCCGGCCATTCGGGGTCCGGCCATGGCCGCGGCACTATTGGCGGCATGGACCAGGGGCGGCCGGCGGGGCAAGCCACCAACAACGTCCTGGAACCGGCGCCACTGCTCTTCAGTGGCCTGGGAGTCGGTGTCGGAGGAGTGGAAGTGAGTGAAGACCCCTTCCCAGCGAGTGGCCCGCTCCAGTCGTGAACGGATCGCGGCCCAGACCGCGGTATCGTCCCACAACACGCCAGCCCGGTGCATGCCGGTGTCAACTTCGAGATGGAAGGGGTGGTCACCCGAATCGAGCCACGCGGAGAGGGCGGCAGGATCGCCGATGGTGGGGCGGAGCCGGTGTGCCACTAGCCCGGGTACCAGCACCGCGGAGAGCGGTTCGAACACCACGATCGGCTGCACGATGCCGCCGCGGCGCAATTCAATTCCCTCCGCCAGACTGGCCACCCCGAACCCCCAGGGGTTGGTGACCAGCAGCGCCCGGGCCACCGGCAGCGCACCCAGCCCGTAGCCGCCGGCCTTGACCATCGGCAGCAGCCTGGCCCCGCTTGCAGCCGCGACCGCCCTCGCGTTGGCGACCACCGCCGCGAGATCAACCTCCACCCAGGCGCGCGCCGTCTGCTCGGTAATTGACATGGTATTCGGGCGGCGGGTATGATAGGTCTCACGGAGGCTAAATGCAAGAAAATTCAGCGCTTGGACGTGCCATCGCGGTGGTCACGGATCTGCGGGACCGGTGCCCCTGGGACCGGGCCCAGACCCGGCAAACCCTGCGGCCCTATCTGGTCGAAGAGGTGCTCGAACTCGATCAGGCACTGGGGCAGGATGATCCCGCCCGCATCCGCGATGAGACCGGTGATTTCCTCCTGCACCTGGCCTGGCAGTTGGTGATCGCGGCCGAAAAGGGTGAATTCAGCCCGGCAGAGATTGCCACTGACCTCGAGGCCAAGATGCGGCGCAGGCATCCGCACCTGTACGACCTTGGTCCCGCCGAACCCTGGCTGCGGCTCAAGAAAAAGGAAGGGCGTCGGCACCTGCTGGAGGGGCTGCCGCCGACCCTGCCGGCACTGATGCTGGCGTACCGACTGCAGGAACGGGCCGCTGGTGTCGGTTTCGACTGGCCTGATACCGCAGGCCCCGCCGGGAAGGTCCGGGAAGAGCTGGCCGAGGTCGAGAGCGAACTGGCGAAGCCCGGAGCGGTGCGGCCAAGCTCAGCCGAACCGGGCGCTCCAATGGTCGCGGCGGACGATCTGGTCGACGAAATCGGTGACTTGCTCTTTGCGGTAGTCAACCTGGCCCGAAAGGCCCACGTCCATCCCAGCCTGGCGCTCGACCGGGCCAACCAGAAATTCCAGAACCGATTCAATGCGGTGGAACAGCTGTCGGAACAGCGTGGAATTGACCTGGCGGGAGCAGGACTGGAGAAGCTGGATTCGATCTGGGATGAGGTGAAACAGGGTGCGCGGGAAAAACGTGCGGCACCGAAAACCGGAATGGTGGCGAATCGAGGTGAGCAGTGAGCGGCGCCCATTCCTGCAGCCCGAGAATCGGTTCTGATCTCAGGAAGCGCGCCATGTGGGCCCGCTCACCGCTGACCGCTGACCGCTCACCCGGGCGACTGAGGCAGATCGCAAGTAGATCCAGGCGGCTTCGGCCCTCTCACCTCTTACCTGTCACGCGGTTGCGGTTCCCGGCTACGGGTAGAGCCGGTGCAGTTGCCGCGGAAACGCGATCATTTCCCGCACGTGCGGCTGCCCGGTGATCCACGCCACGGTGCGCTCAACCCCGAGACCGAAGCCGGAATGCACGAAGGTGCCATATTTCCTGAGGTCCAAGTACCAGCGATACGCCTCGGGATCGAGACCCTGGGCCTTGATCCGGGACAGCAGGATATCGTAGCTGTCTTCGCGCTGGCTGCCTCCGATGATTTCGCCGTAGCCCTCAGGGGCCAGGCAGTCGTTGTTGAGCACGGTCCGTGAATCGTCGGGGTTTTCCTTCATGTAGAAGGCCTTGACCCCCTTGGGATAGTTGAACACGAACACCGGCCGGTCGTACTCCTTGGCCAGCAGCGTTTCATCATCCCCGCCAAGATCCCTGCCCCATGTCATGTCGGAGCCGAGTGTCGATAGCCTGGCCACGGCGTCGGAATAGGAAATCCGCGGAAACGGAGCCTGGACCTTGAGCAGCGGCGCGGTGTCGCGTTCCAGCTCCTTGAGCTCCTCGGCGCGTCGCTCCAGCGCCCGGCCGACAACATAGGAGACGAGATCCTCCTGCAGCCGCATGTTGTCGTCGGAGTTGTTGAACGCCACCTCCGGCTCGACCATCCAGAACTCGGTCAGGTGCCGGCGGGTCTTCGACTTCTCGGCCCGGAAGGTCGGGCCGAAGCAGTACACCCGGCCCAGGGCGGCCGCGGCGGCTTCCACGTAGAGCTGACCGGTCTGGGCCAGGTACGCCTTGCCAAGGTCGAAATAGTCGGTGGAAAACAGGTTGCCGGCATCTTCGCCGATGGCCCCGGTCAGGATCGGGGTATCGACCAGGATGAAGCCGCGGTCATTGAAGAAGTCTCTGATGGACTGGACCACCTCGTGGCGCACCCGGGCAATGGCCGCCTGACGACGGCTCCGGAGCCAGAGGTGTCTATACTCGAACAGGTAGGACGTCCCATGCTCTTTGGGAGAGATGGGATAGTCCACGCTGCCACCGATGATCTCGAGCGTGGTGGCATGCATCTCGTAACCGCCCGGGGCTCGGGCTTCGGCCCGCACGATCCCCGTCACTGAGGCGGAGGCTTCCTGGGTGAGTTCCGCAAACCGCAGCCAGGTCTCGTCCGAGACTTCCTTGCGGGAAAGCACCACCTGCAGGTATCCGGTACCATCACGCAACACCAGAAAGGCGATCTTGCCGCTTGACCGGGTGGTACTCACCCAGCCGCGGACGGTCACCGACTCGCCAGCATGGCGGCCGAGGGCATCGATAGTGGCGAAAGTCATCGCTCAGTGAGAAAACGAAGGTGGTCCAGCCGATTGCGCGGGTGGAGTCTAGCCCTGGCTATGGGGGGCGTCAACGCGGCGTGCGGGGGCTATCGGCCCGACCCGGCCGCACGTTCGGCCCCGGTTCTCGCGCCCGCTCCGGTCAGTGGAACCCCGCTGACCCATCTCTGGACCGCCCGCGGCCCCAAGGCCATCACCGAGCCGGTGGCTATCGTCGATTCGACGATCTTCGTCGCCGGCGGCGGACGACAGATCGCCAAGCTCGACCTGCGCAGCGGTGCCGTCATCTGGAATCAGCGGGTTGGCGGGCCGATGGCGGGCGGTGTCCTGTACAGCGATGGACGGGTCTATACTGCCACCGACCAGCCCGAAGGAAAGCT
Source organism: Gemmatimonadota bacterium (assembly GCA_041691295.1). GTDB lineage: Bacteria > Gemmatimonadota > Gemmatimonadetes > Gemmatimonadales > GWC2-71-9 > DATEHG01. Next base: position 24,307 of record JBEPVA010000013.1, on the reverse strand, counting down.
TCACGCCTGGACGGCGCTGGCTGGCAACGATATCTGGTCCGCCTCAATCGGTCCGGTCAGCACGCCACTGACCATCGTGGGCACGCTGGTCCTGGTCCGGACCCGAACCGGGATGACACTGGCCTTCGACGCCATCAACGGCAAACAGAAATGGAAAGTCAGGACCAGCCCGGGCCCGGTTGCCGCGCTGCCCGGACGTACCGGCGAAATCATCGTGCCCGCACTCGACTCGATCTTCCGGCTTGATCTGGCCACCGGTCGAGTGCTGCAGCGGTCCGCCGCACCCGGACCACTGCTCTTTCCGCTGATCGGCCATGACAGCACCCTGCGGGGAGTCACCGCCGACGGCCTCTTCTTCGAATTGCGTACCGCGGATCTACGGGTACAGTGGCGGCTGGCCACCCATGCTCCGCCCGCGGGCGCGCCGCTCCAGCGCGGCGATACCCTGGAATTCGTTTCCCGGCTCGGGCAATTCTATCGGGCCACCGTTGGCAGCAGGGCGGTGCCGCTGGCAGTCGGCGATTCCGCATCACCGGCGGTGTCCGGGCCAGTGATGATCAATGGATTGTGGCTGGTCGGAGGCGCTGATGGGGTAGTGAGTGCCAGGGACTCGACCGGCACGGAGCGCTGGCGCGTCGCGATCAAGCGGCCGGCCGAGGTAGCCCCGCTGATGATTCCCACCGGACTCATCCTCATTGGCGGCGATGGCTCGATCCATCGATTCCAATGGTGAAGTGGAACCGCGCGGCACTCACCGTCCTGCTGGCGGCGGCCCTGACGTCCAGCGCCGCGGCCCAGGATTCGCTGCGGGCCAATCCACTGGTACACTGGGGCAAGTGGGGCACGGCTGGTATCAGCCTGGCCTTTCATTTGATCGCCATTTCGGCGCATAACCGATCGGATCGCACTCTCAGCCAGCTCACCCTCAACTGCTTCGAGACACCAGCGTCCTGCTCAGTGGGACCCGATGGCAGTTACGTCGATCCGCAATCGGAAGCCATGTTCCAGAGCGTCCTGCACGACAACCGCAGAGCCCGCGCCTACCTTCTCGGCGGAGAAGTGGCACTCCTCGGCACGGTGGTCCTCTTCGTCGCCGACCTGACCCGCCACAAGGCCCATCCGCCCAACAAGCCGTTCAACCCCGAAATTTCTCCAGGGCCGAATGGCACCACCCATCTCGGTTTCCGGTTCAGCTTCTAGAAAGCCATTGCCGCGGACGAACGTGGAGTGCCACGGACAGCCCCCCGCCTGCTCATCGATTGCCCCGCATGGCGAGCTTGGTCGAGGAATGTGGTGGAATCATCCGGGATTCTCGTGGCCAGTGCGGTTCAACCAGTCCGGAACAGCTCCATTGCGCGGGGATAGCGGCCCAGCGCCCGCTGCCGCAGCGGCTGGTTTTCCCGTCGCTCCAGCAGCGGATCGGCATCGAGCAGCCGCCGAGCCAGTGCCCGGGCCTGTTCCAGCAGCGGCGTATCCAGCGGCAGCCGGGCGTGGCGCAACTCGAACTCACCGGCCTGGCGGGCGCCGAGCAGGTCGCCCATCTGGCGCTCGGCAAGGTCGAGCTCGGCGATCTCGAAGCCGTCCTCGGTGGCGGCAAACTTCTTCAGCCGGTCGGAGACTCGAGCCCCGCCCAGCAGAATGCAGTAGCTCGCGTCCGCGCCCCGGCCAACCCTGCCGCGCAACTGGTGCAGCTGGGCCAGGCCGAACCGTTCGGGATGATCGATGACCATGACCGTCGCGTTCGGTACATCGATCCCGACTTCGATCACGGTGGTGGCCACCAGTGCGTCGATCTTCCCTTCCCTGAACCTGACCATGATCCGGTCCCGCTCCTCGGGCTTGAGCCGGCCATGGATCAACGCCACGGTCAGCTCCCTCCAGCGGGCCGCCAGGAATTCCGCCATGGTCGTCGCGTCACGGAGGTCGGTCTTTTCCGACTCCTCGATGATCGGCAGTACGATGTAGGCCTGCCGGCCCGCCGAACATTCGTGGTGCACAAAATCGAAGACCTTTTCGCGCTGTGCGCTGGTCCGGGCCGCGGTGCGGATTCGGCCACGCCCGGGCGGGCGCTGCCGGATGATCGAGACGTCCAGATCCCCGTAGCGAGTCAGAGCCAGTGACCGGGGTATCGGCGTGGCGGTCAGCAGCAGCACGTCCGGTGCATCCCCCTTGGCAATCAGCGACGCCCGCTGTTCCACGCCAAAACGATGCTGCTCATCGACGATGACCAGACCCAGCCGCTGGAATGAGACCGTTTCCTGCACCAGCGCATGGGTTCCGATCACGATCCGGGACGCCCCCTTGGCCAGCCGCTGCTTTCGCTCGGCTTTTTCGGCAGCGCTGAGCCGGCCGAGCAGCAGCTCCGGCCGGAGGTCGAGAGGGGCCAGCAATCGGGTCAGGGTTGCGGCGTGCTGCTCCGCCAGCAGTTCGGTCGGTGCCATCAACGCCGCCTGGTACCCATTCTCGACCGCCAGCAGCATGGCCCAGAGTGCCACGACTGTCTTGCCGGTCCCGACATCACCCATCAGCAGCCGGTGCATCCGTTCCGGCGAACCCATATCGACGGTAATGTCGGCGATGGCCTTGCCCTGATCCCCGGTCAGCGGCCATGGGAGCGACTTGATCAGCCGATCGGTGAAGTCGTGCCTGACCGTGAACGCCACGCCCTTCCTGGCCCGCTTGGCCAGCAGCCGGGCCCGGGCCAGCATCAGCTGCAGGTCCACCAGTTCATCGAAGGCCAGTCGCCGGCGCCCCTGCTCGGCCTGTTCCAGGGTGTCAGGTTTATGGACTTCGCGCAGCGCGTCGGCCAGGCTGGGAAGACTGAGTTCGGTGCGGATTGCCGACGGGAGAATGTCGGTGGACAGCCCGATCAACGCCGGCAGGTGCCGGTCGATCAGGGCCCGGATGATCTTGTGACTGAGGTTCTCGGTCGCCGGATAAACTGGCAGGATCTTGCCGCTGGTGAACTCCGCCTCGGCGCCTGCTTCACTGAGCACCAGGAACTCCCGCGGTACCATCTGCCGGCCGTGATAAAACCTGACCGGCCCGGACACCAGCAGCGTCTGCCCCTCCTCGATAGTCCGGTCGAGAAACGGCTGCCCGGGCCAGGAACATTCCAGCACACCGGAAGCATCCCGCAGCACTGCGTGGAACACCCGGAGTCCGCTCCGGGTTGGCAGAACGCGCTTGGTAATGACCCGCCCCACGCAGGCGACTTCATCACCGACCCTGGCCTGAGCCAGCGGCGTGATGGTCGAAGCGTCGAGGTAGCGGTGAGGGAGGTGCCAGAGCAGGTCGCGCGCGGTCCGAATGCCAAGCCGGGCCAGCGCCTCGGCGCGGCGCTCGCCGATGCCCTTAAGGAATTTGACCGGGGTGTCGAGGGTGAGAGGCACGGTACCAGCTGTAGGATGATAGGTCAGGACCTCGACCGTCGTTCACGGTTCAAGGTTCACGGTAGACTGCACGATCGATCTACCGCACATCTCGGGACCGTGAGCCGTGAACCGTGCGCCGTGTACCCTGCTCGCTCAGGCCTCCAGCAGTGACTCCGCAAATTTGCGGGCGTCAAACGGCTGCAGGTCCTCAACCGTCTCCCCGGTGCCGATGAACCGAATCGGAATGTTCAGCTCCCGCCGCTGGGCCACCACTGCCCCGCCCCGGGCACTACCATCCAGCTTGGTGATAATGATCCCGGTGGGTGACGCGGCCTGGGCGAACAGCTTGCCCTGCTGCACGGCATTCTGCCCCACGCTGCCATCGAGCACCAGCAGCGTCTCATGCGGTGCGCCGGGCCGCCGCCGGGCGATGACCCGCACCATCTTCTTGAGCTCGTCCATCAATCCATCCTGGGTATGCAGCCGGCCGGCGGTATCGATCAGCACCGTGTCCGCATTCCGCGCCACTGCCGCTTCGATGGCATCAAAGGCGACTGACGCAGGATCGCCGCCTGGCGCGCCAGACACGCACGGCACCTTCAGTCGTTCCGCCCAGGTTTCCAGCTGCTGAATGGCGCCGGCCCGGTAGGTATCGGCAGCAGCCAGCAGGACCTTCCGGCCCTCACGCGTGAGGCGATGAGCCAGCTTGGCGACCGACGTGGTCTTGCCCACGCCGTTGACCCCGATGAACAGGACGACCGTTGGACCGGCGCCATCCCCTCTGGCGATCCGCCCCGGCTCCGCGGGCCCGCTGAGCAACGCCTCGATCTTTGCCACGACCGCCGCCTTCAGGTCGGCTTCGGTCTTGAGCTTGCCGCGCCGAACCTCGTCCTCCACCGCCTGGACCAGGTCGAGCGTGGCCGGTACCCCGAAGTCGGCTTCGATCAGAGCCCGTTCCAGCGCCTCGAGATCGGCGGCGTTCATGCCGCGGACCAGCGCTCCAACGTCAGTCAGCGCTACCCGCTTGAGCCGGCCCCATAGTCCCAGCTTCGGACCGTCTCCCAGTCGATCGGCTTTCATCGTGTTCGCGTCATGACTATCGCAGCCCTTTACGCCGCCGGGCAAACCACTCCCCCGCCAGCGCGAGAATGCAGAGTAAGAAGAGCCAGACCAGGCGGCGGGCATTGCCCGACTCAAGAGGGATCTGGTGCTGCCCATGTTGTGGCTTGAGGCTTGGCGACCGGGGCCACCACTCGTCACTGTACTGCTCCACCACGACCGAGCCTTCACCCCCGCTGGCTAGTCGGTAGCGATACCGGCCCGGTGCAAGGTACAGCATCGCACGACCGGCACCATCGAATCGCAGAGTGTCCCGCACCGAGCTCTGACCGTTCAGGCTGATCGGGATCGAACCGGTGGTGCCGGCCGCCGTCCGCTCAAAGATCACCGGACGTCCCCGCTCGACCACCGATCTGGCCGGCTTGGCGGCCGCGTGGCTCGAATCGCTGGCGCCGAGCAGCCAGGTCACGGTGGCGCCGATCAGCGACCGGTACGCGGCTTCGCTGCTACCGCCCCGAAATGCCCAGCGCCAGAGGCCATCGACCGCCACCGTCGCCTCACGGTGCGTGCCACTGGCGTGCCCGGTCACTGCTGGCCGCTCGGCACCGCGGCGGCCGAGTTGGGCAGCCAGAGCAGTCCAATCGCCCTCGGTAACGGGAACGGTGGCTAGGCGGGTCGCGGGAGGAAAGCTGTCGAGTGGAAAGCCGTACAGTGCGCCGGCCAATGGCCCGGCCCGCTGGTCCGAGAGGTACCAGTCGCCATCGATCAGTGATTCCCCGGCTTCACCGCTGGACCAGCGCAGAATGCCGCGAGCCCGGGTGCCCTCGATCACGTCCTTCACATATCCCTTGGCGACCAGCAGATCGGCTCGGCCTGCCGCCTGGCGGACTTCAGCTTCGTTCACCGGATTGAGGGTGGCAATCTCCCGCCACCTGCCAGCCTCCAGCCGAACGAATCCCTTGACCGGCAGGTGCGCCACATCCTTCAGCGTGCGATACAGCGCTCGGCTGTCGAAGTCCGGTGGTGAAGCCACCAGGACGACACCGGGGGTTCCGTCCACTGACAGCAGCCGCAGCCGCGCATCGTCACGCGGTTCGGCGTCCGCGGCGCCCGCCAGCGCGATGGTCAGCAGGTGCTCGCCGGGTGAGAGTGCCGCAGTCGGCAGCGAGGCGGTACCGTGCAGCGTCGCACCAGCCTGCAACACCAGCGCTTTTCGACTCAGGACCCGGGTTCCCTCTCGGACCTCCAGCCGGAGTGAGTCGCTGTGATATCCGGCGGTGGCCCGCGCCTCAAACTCGAATTGTGCAGTATCTCCGGCGGTGACCCGAGCGGGCCCGGTCACATCCTGGAGTGCGGCGTCCAAAGTCAATGCCCGCGGCGCCCCGATGACATCCGCCTGACGCAACAGGTCGGGCGGAATTTCGCCGGCATCGTCGATCTCGCCATCGGTCACGACGGTAACAGGACGCCCGGTGGCCAGCGCGGAGATCAGCGCCGCGCCCAGCTCCGATCGGCCACGGAGCGCGGTGTCGGTCCCGGGCCGTTCATCACCGAAATCGATGACCGGGCCCAGCCGCGCGGCGGAATCCCGCGCGGTCGCAAAGCTGGCGCTATCGGCGGCAAAGCTCAGGCTCCGATCCAGCAATACGAGAGGCTGGGCCGTAGTACCCGGACGGTCGGAACAGCTGAGATCAGCGAGCAGGACCAGGAGTGCGGTCCACGCCACCGCCCGGAGAAACATTGGAACCAGTGCGCGCCGGCCCATCCGCTCGAACACCAGATAGGTGACCGCCGCCATGGCCGTGCCGAGCAAGGTGAGGAGGAGGAGACGCATAGGTGCAGTTGGCTCAGACGGAGACCGCGACCGCCTCCCGCACGGTCAGTCGGCCTTCGTATATGGCGCGGCCGACAATGGCGCCGGCCAGCCCCGCGTCTCGCACCCGAATCAGGTCATCCAGTGAGGATACCCCACCCGAGGCGATGACCTGCGCTCCCAGCCGCTGCAATTGGGCCGCTCCTTCGAGATCGGGGCCGGTCAGCATCCCGTCCCGGCTCACATCGGTATAAATGATGGTACGAACGCCATCGGCCAGCACCCGCCGCGCCACGGTCTCGACTTTCTGGTCGGACGTCTCGACCCAGCCCCGGATGGCCAGCATGCCATTTTTGGCGTCGAGCCCGGCAGCCAGCCGTTCGCCGCCGACCAGGGCCACCGCTTGCGGCACGAATGACGGATCGGTAACCAGGGCGGTGCCCAGCACGAAGCGGGCGACCGCGAGCCGCCGGACCGATTCCAGTGCCTCCACAGTCCTGATACCACCGGACAGTTCGAGCTTGACCTCATGGCCCACCGCCTCAGTCAGCCGCTGGATGACTGCGCGGTTCTCGCCGTCGCCGAAGGCTCGGTCCAGGTCGACCACATGGATCCAGCGGGCCCCTTCCGACATGAACTGCCGCGCCAGCAGGACGGGGTCATCGTGGTAGACGGTTTCACGGCCCCGTTCGCCCTGGCTCAGGCGGACGGCGCGACCGTTCCGGATATCGATGGCGGGAAGAATGTCCACGGCGGCAAGATCACCCCGGATGGGGTGATTCGACTAGCGGGTGGCGCGCGATGGCAGCGGTCCGGGCGCGGACAGAATAGTCTCCAGTCGATCGCGCTCGAGCAGAAATGCGGGCTTGCTGGCAGCATTGATCGGGTCCCCGGCACCGGCCTCGACGTTACGATTGTCGCGCGCCACGCCGTTGACCCGGAACTCGTAGTGCAGGTGCGGCCCGGTCGCCAGGCCGGTCGAACCGACAAAGCCGATGATCTGACCCTGGGTCACGATCGAGCCGCTGCGGATGTCCGCCGCGAAGCCACGGAGATGACCGTAGCGGGTCTCGATTCCGTTGCGGTGCCTGATCTCGATCAGGTTGCCGTAGCCATTGCTCCAGCCGGCCCGTTCCACCCGCCCGTCGCCGGCAGCCATGACCGGGGTGCCCGGTGCCGCGGCGTAGTCGGTGCCTTCATGCTTGCGGGCGTAGCCCAGGACCGGATGGAATCGGGAGGTGGTGAAGTTGGAGCTGATTCGGCGGAACTGGAGCGGAGCACGGAGAAAGGCGCGGTGCAGCGAATTACCGCTACCGTCGAACCAGCTATTCCTGCCGCCATTGTCCGGATCAAACCGAAAGGCGCTGAGCGCCCGGCCACCGACGATCAGGTGCGCCGCCAGGATCCGCCCGAAGCGGACATCCCCCTCCTCCGACACCAGCCGCTCAAAGGCGACGACGAACCGGTCGCCCGGCCGGATGTCCCGGCTGAAATCGACCTGCCAGGCAAAGACGTCAGCCAGGTCCCACCCCATCCGAGCCCGCTCGCCATCGTCCAGTAGTTCCTCGGGCACGCCGTTGTCGAGCGCCTCGACCAGCGAGTTGTCGATCCCACCCTCGACCCGGGCAATTTCTGCATTCCAGTGGATGGCCTGCTTCTGCGCGGCCCAGCCGGCACTGTCCCGGGTCAGTTCCAACCGCTCCTCAGGACCCAGCCGCACCAGCACCTTGGAGGGCGCGGAATCGGCCAGTTTCCGGCGAAAATTGAAGATCATCCCCGCCTTGAGCCGGCGGGGGTCGAGACCAAGTCGTGAGGTCAGGCTGGAAAATTCAGGAGTGGCAACTCCCTGCCGTGCCAGCAGGTCGGAGAGAGTCTCGCCGCGCCGGAGGGTGTCAGCACTTTCGAGGAATTGCTGGGCCACGACCGCGGCCGGCTGAACATCCAGCCGCTTCCAGGGCCAGCGCCCCTCGAGCGTAAACCAGACTGCCGCGACGACCACGCCGAGGGGGAGCAACCGCTGGAGACGGAACTGCATCAGTCCATCTGCCGCCGGATGAAGGTCGGAATTTCCATATCGGCGACATCCGAGGCGTTGCCACCGGGGCGGCGCGGTTCGGGACGCGGCACCGGGGGCTGCACCGGAGCTGACGGCGCCTGCTGGGTCCGCGGTGTCACCATCGGACGGGCCTTGCCGCCGGTCGGGAAGTTGATCACTCCAGGCACCGCCGGCGTCGTCAGCTTCGGAGCCTCGGCCACCCGGTCAAAGCCGGTCGCGATGGCCGTGACCCGGACTTCACCTTCCATGGCCGGATCGATGGCGGCGCCGAAGATGATTTCGGCATCCTCGCCGGCGGCGTCATGAATGATTTCGCTGATCGTGGTGGTCTCGCCGAGGGTCAGGTCGCCGCCGCCCACGATGTTGATCAGCACGCCGCTGGCGCCGGCAATCGAGATATTGTCGAGCAGCGGGCTCGAGATGGCCTGCTGGGCCGCTTCATGCGAGCGGTTTTCCCCGCGAGCCGAACCGATGCCCATCAGCGCCGCGCCGCCATTCTGCATCACGGTCCGGACGTCGGCGAAATCGACGTTGATCAGGCCGGTGGCGGTGATCAGCCCCGCAATACCCTGGGTGGCGTGCAGCAGCACTTCGTCGGCCTTCTTGAGGGAATCCTGGAACGGGATTCCCTTCCCGACCACCGCCAGCAGCCGCTCGTTGGGCACCACGATGATGGTGTCCACGCAGCGCCGCATTTCGGCGATCCCCATTTCGGCCTGCTTCATCCGCTTGCGGCCCTCGAACAGGAACGGCTTGGTCACGATCCCGACCGTCAGCGCACCGCAGTCGCGCGCCATCTGGGCGATGATCGGCGCCGCACCGGTTCCAGTGCCGCCACCCATGCCGCAGGTGACGAACACCAGGTCCGCGCCCTGAAGGTGCTTGAGCACCTCCTCGCGGTTTTCCTCGATGGCCTGGCGTCCGATCTCGGGCCGGGCACCGGCGCCGAGTCCGCGGGTCAGCTTGCGACCGATCTGGACCTTGATGTCGGCCTTGGAAGTGGTCAGCGCCTGGGCGTCGGTGTTCACCGAGATGAACTCGACCCCCTGCAGCCGCTCGTCGACCATTCGATTGACGGCATTGCCACCGCCGCCGCCGACGCCCACCACCTTCATGCGGGCGTCCTGTGCTCCGGTCTCTTCCAGCTCGAAGATCATGGGGTTCTTTCTCCGGCGAGTCTCAGAAGAAGTCCTGCAGCCATCGCTTGACGGGACCCAGATATTTTTCCACCGACTGCGAGCGCCGGGCGCCGGCGCCAAATGCACTGCCCATGGCCACCTGCCGGGCGCCGTACAGCGCCAGCCCGGCGATCACCGCATGCCGCGGTGATTCCACACTGTCCGCCAGTCCGGTCAGCCCCTGCCCCGGCACCCCCACCCTAACCGGCATCGCGAAGATCTCGCGGCCCAGCTCCACGATTCCCGGAGTCATGGCCCCGCCGCCGGTCAGCACCACACCGGCCGGCAGCCGGCTCTGGTATCCGGCCTGCGAAATGGCATCGCCGGCGTACTGCAGCGTCTCTTCCATCCGCTTGTGCATGATATGCGCGAGCACTCGGCGATGGGCGGTGCGGGTACCCTGGCCCGGGGTGCCCGGCAGTTCGATCACATCGCTTTCGGGTACCAGCGGCTCGTAGGCTGAGCCGTAGCGTTCCTTCAGCTTTTCCGCATCCTGCTGGGTAACCTGGAGACCGTAGACCAGATCACCGGTCACGTGGCCGCCCGCCATCAGGATTGAACCCGTGTGCCTGATCTTGCCGCCGTGGAAGATAGCCACGTTGGTCGATCCCGCGCCCAGTTCGACGATGGCGCAGCCCAGTTCCCGTTCATCGGGCGTCAGCACGGCCAGCGAGGCGGCCAGCGGCTCCAGCACGAACTCTGCCGCGGTGTAGCCGGCCCGCTCCACACACTTGCGCAGATTCAGCAGCGCACTCGACAGCACCGTGACGAGGTAGACCTCGGCCTCCAGCCGCGAACCGGTCATCCCGATCGGCTCGCTGATGCCGGGCTGCTGGTCGATGATGTAGTCCTGCGGAATGGCGTGCAGCAGTTCATGATCACGGCCGAACGAAACGTTGCTGGCCATGTCGTTCACCCGGGCCACATCACCGGTACGGATTTCCTCACCGGTGACCGAGACCATCCCGTGGGAGCTCCGACCCGAGACGTGCTCCCCCGCAATCCCGCAGTACACCGCTCCGACCTCCACCCCCGCCATCCGTTCGGCGGTCTTGAGCGCCCGCTGAATGGCGCCGGTGGCTTCTTCTATGTCTCTGACCACGCCACGCCGAATACCAGCGGTGCGCTCGACCCCAAGACCCAGGACCCGGGCCCCTCCGCTCCGGGCATCACCAGTGGCTTCGGCCACGATGGCCGAGATCCGGGAGGAGCCGAGGTCGAGGGCGGCGACTAGGCGCTGCGGCTGGGCGCTCATGCCGTTCCCCGGCGCACGATCACCATGCCGGCGAACCGGCCATCGAGTTCGCGCCAGGGACGTTTGGTCCGGGCGCAGTCCTGGGCAACCAGCATCACGGTCCTGATGACCTCCAACGAAGCCTCGGGGCGAAAGAGCAGCCGCTGTCCACCCAGGTCGAGTTCCACCGCATTGGCGCCGCCCCGCGCGGCCTGAATCCTGGCGAACAGCGTGGGGTCGGCATCCCTGATCCGGCCCAGCAGTCCGGCAACAGGCGCCGACGCCGCGTCGGCCAGCGGTAGATCAGGAGCACCCAGTGCCGCATCGAACGGGAGCACTCGGCCGGCCGAGTCCATCATGGCCAGGTGGCCATTGCGGGGCAGCAGCGCGACGGGTGCCAGCTCATCGACCATGATCCGCAGCGTGCCGGGAAACCGCCGGCCGACCTCGACCCGTTCAGTGCCAGGAATTCCGACGGCCCGCTTGCGCAGAGCGCTCAGATCATCGAAGACGCTCAGTCGAGCCGGAATCTTGAGCTGATCGGTAATCACATCTGCTGCAAGGTAGCGGACTCCGACCAGCTCCACCCGTCTCACTCGAAAGAAATCGAGGCGCCGTAGCAGTCGAGGAGCGCCGAACCAGACAATCATTGCCAGGGCTGACCCGCCGAGGACCAGCCAGCCCGGACGCTTCAGGCGGCTGGCGAGCACTGGGTCAGCTCACGTCCAACCTTGGTGATATCGCCGGCGCCCATCGTGATCATGACATCGCCAGGTCGAATCAGCTCCTGCACCCGTTCGGTGAGCAGGCCGCGGGACGGTTCATAGATCGTTTCGGCTCCAGCCCGAGCTGCGGCCGCTGCCACCAACGCGCCGCTGATGCCAGGGACCGCCTTTTCACGGGCGCCATAGACATCGGAGACGATCACCAGGTCCGCCGCCGCCAGCGCCAGCCCCATGGCGCCGCCATGCTCGGCGGTACGACTGTAGAGATGCGGCTGGAACACCGCGACCAGCCGGCGGCCTGGAAACGCCTGACGGGCCGCCGCCAGGGTGGCCACGAGCTCGGTCGGGTGATGGGCGTAATCGTCGATGATTTCGACGCCGTTGACCTCACCCAGCCGCTCGAACCGGCGGCCCAGCCCCTGATACTCGGCCAGCGCCTGAAGCGCGGGCGCCAGGGGAGCGTCGAGCGCGGCGACGACGCCGAGGGCGGCGGTGGCGTTACGGAGGTTGTGGAGTCCGGGGACCCGCAACTGGAGCCGGACCTGGCGTCCATCCGCCAGCCGGACATCGGCTTGGCTGCCGGCGGAGCTCTGAATAATATTTGTGATGTGGATTTCCGATGGGCCCAGACCGAACCGCCATGCCTTCTTCCCCAACTTGGCCGCCAGCCGCTGGGCTCCGGGGTCATCAGCCCCGACGAGAACCCGCTCCGCCCGGTCGGCAAAGATGGCAAAGGCGTCTTCCAGCGCCTCCAGTGACCCGTAACACTCCAGGTGATCGGCTTCGACGTTGTTGACCACCGCGATCGAGGGCCTCAGGGCCAGAAATGCCTTGTCGTACTCATCGCTCTCGACCACAAAGATCCGGTCCGCACCAGGACGCGCATTGCCACCCCAACCGTTCACCCTTCCACCGGCCAACCCGGTCGGGTCGAGACCAGCTGCAGCCAGCGCCAAGGTGGTCATCACGGTGGTGGTCGATTTGCCATGGGTGCCCGCGATTCCAACCGTCCGGCCGACCGAAACCAGCTCGGCCAGCGCCTCTTTGCGAGGTATGACCGGAATGCCAAGTTCGCGCGCACGGAGCAGTTCGGGCTGATCGGGGGGAATGGCGGCCGTGGCGACCACCGCCCGGACGCCCGCCAGGTGCTTCGGATCGTGACCCTGCCAGACCTGCGCGCCCATGGCCACCAAATCGGCAGCGCCTGAGGGATCAGGGTCGCAGCCGCTGACGGCAACCCCGCGCCGTCGGGCGATGAGCGCCAGAGCGCTCATCCCGGCACCGGCGATTCCCATGAAGTGGATCGGGCGGGAGTCAGAGGCGTCAAACAAGGTCATGTGTGGTGAGCTAATTTAAGTATTCACCGTGAGTTGCGAAAGAGACGAGTGGCGGTGAAAGGTGACAGGTGAGCGGTAAGAGGTGACAGGCGAGAGGTAGGAGGCGGCCTGTGGAAGTGCCCGGTGGGGCGGCCGTCCTCGGCCGCCAGACATGATTTTGGGAGGACGGTGCCCCGTTCCTGCGTTGGCTGACTTCCGGCGCTGCGGCCGCGCAGCGGCGATCGTCGAGCCGCGGCTCTCAGCCGCGGGTCACGACATCGGAATTCGGCATTCCCTACGGTGCCGGTTTCCGGGCCTCGAGAGGTGCCCAGTACTGAGTCCTGGCCTGATGAACATCGGAGAGAATAAAATCGGCCCCCAGCACCCCGCCCAAGCCAACCAGCAGTATCAGACGTACTCATCTGTCGCGTGGCATCTCTCACTCCCGATTGTAAGCGCGAGACCGTTTTTGTTAGGAAATTCCGGACTGCCGTCGGCCGTTGACGCGGTTAAATCAGCGTCAGCAGCCGCCTCACAATCTCCGCCGCCGCCTCCGGCCTGCCTCGAGCCTTCGCGGCCGAGGCCATCGCCGTCAGCCGAGTCTGGTCAGCGATCAGTCGGTCGATCTCGGTGCCGAGTCCCGACCCGGTGAGTCCGGCCTGCACCAGCATCTTGGCCGCACCGGCCTCATCAAGCGCCCGGGCGTTCCAGGTCTGGTGATCGGCCGCCGCGGTGGGCAGCGGGATCAGGATGCTGGGCAATCCCCACGCACACAGCTCCGCACCGGTCATCATCCCCGCGCGGGCCACGACCAGGTCTGCCACCGCATACGCGTCCGCCATCGGATCGAGGAAGTCGAAGATCTGCACGTCGGGGCGGCGCTCGAATGACGCGTATCGCTCGTAGCTGCCACGGCCCGTGGCCCAGAGCACGGTCATTCCCTTCCCTCCTCCACCACGCAGCCACTCGGCGACCAGATCGTTGACCGCCACCGCTCCCTGACTGCCGCCGGTGATCAGAACCACCGGCCGATCGTCGGTGAGACCGAATCGTGCCCGGGCCGACGCTTTTCTCTGGGGCTCGGGTGGCGTGATCGGATTGCCGGTGTCGAACAGCTCCGTCGTCGGCCCGGCCTTGAGTCGCTGCCGCGCTTCCGGAAGGCCAAGGTAGATGTGGCGGACCGATCGGCTGAGCCAGCGGGTGGCCAGACCGGGAAAGGCGTTCTGCTCCTGCACCGCCGTCGGGATCCCGCGCAGCGCGGCCAGCCAGACCACCGGCGCGGAGGCGTAGCCACCGGTGCCCAGTACCGCCAGCGGCTTCTCCCGATCGAGCACCTGGTTGACCTGCCGAACCAAGCGGAACGCCAGCCCGGGCCACCGCACATTTTTCCACCACTGCCGCCGATAAATCGGCTCCGATGAAAGCAGCTGATAGCGGAGCTCCCGCTTCGGCAGCAGCGTGGCTTCAATACCGCGCTGAGCGCCGACCAGCACCGGTTCGATCTCGGGCGCCTGGCGCCGTAGCTCCGCCGCAATTGCCAGGGCCGGCATCAGGTGGCCGCCGGTGCCGCCGCCTGCGATGAGAATCCGGCCGGGCTTCGTATCAGGCATGGAGACCGCGATGAGCAGCGTAAGCGGTGAGCAGTAAGCAGTGAGCGGGCCCGCCATTCCGTAATCGATTCTCGGGACTGGCCAGGATCAGGCAGTCCGAGTATGCGGCCCGCCCACCGCGTACCTCGGCGCGTCCCCTGAGGTCACGACAATGCCCGACGCTGTTCCCGCTCACCGTGACTTCGTGCCCTCGTCACGTTTCGTCCGAGCAGTCCCCTTTCCGCGCATCCTGCCCACGCTGATCAGCAGCCCGGCGCCGGCCAGCGTGACGATCAGACTGGACCGACCGTACGACATGAACGGCAGTGTCAGTCCAGTAGTGGGCATCATGCCGAGGGTCACGGCCATGTGCATGAAGGCGGTAAGACCGACGGCCATCGTGAGCCCGGTGGCCAGGTACTGCCCGAATGGATCCTCCGCCGTTCGCGCAATCCGGAAACCGAGCCAGCAGAACAGGCCAAACAGCATCACGGTCATGACCACGCCGATGAATCCCCACTCTTCACCGATGATGCTGAACAGAAAGTCGGAGTAGGCGTACGGCAGATAGCCCAGCTTCTGCTGGCCATGACCGAAGCCGACTCCCAGCACGCCACCCGACCCAATGCCGACGATTGACTGGTGCACCTGAAGCGCGGCGTCGCTGGTGGCGTCGCCGGGATTGAGAAAGGTGGTCAGTCGTGCCATCCGGTACTGGGCATCGTTGATCTTGTGGAACACCAGCAGCAGCCCGCCGATGCCGAGCAGGATGAAGTGGCCGATGCGGGCCCCAGCAGTAAACACGACCAGCATCCCCAGCAGCACGATCAGGGTGGCCATCGAAAGATTCGGCTCACCCAGGACCAGCAGGAAGACCACGCCCAGAACCACCAGGAACGGCATCACGCCCTTCTTGAGGTCGCGGATCTGCTCGCCCTTCTTGGCCGCCAGCATGGCGCACCAGATCACCACCGCGAGCCTGGCGATTTCCGACGGCTGGAACTGGATCGGGCCAACCCGGATCCAGCGGCGGGCGCCATTGAGCATGGGGGAAAAGTGCAGCTTGATGCCCGGCGTGACCGGGACCAGGAGCAGGATGATGGCGCCGATCATGATCGGCCAGGCCAGTGGCTTGAGCCGGCGGTAATCCACGCGGGACAGGATCATCAGCAGCAGCCCGCCGGCCAGCGCCCCGCTCAGCTGGCGGAGTGCGAAGCCATAGCCGACGATTCCGCTCTTGGTCCCGACCAGACTCGAGGCGCCGTAACTGTTGGCCAGCCCGAACACCACCAGCGTGGCCGTCACCATGGCGAGCAGCCGGGTTTCCCAGCGGAACTCGCCAGGGTGGCGGACGACCGAGGCGGGAGTAGTGCTCACATGGCCTCGACCGCGGCCCGGAACTGCTGGCCCCGGTCTTCATAGTTCTTGAACATGTCGTAGCTGGAGCAGGCGGGAGACAGCAGCACCGCATCGCCCGGGCTCGTAAGTGCCCGGGCGTGCCCGAGGACATCGGCAAATGTGCCGCCGCGCACCACCTGTACCCTGGCGGCAAGGTCGTGCTCGACCTGAGCTGCAGCCTCGCCAAAGGCGATCACCGCCTTGCAGCGGCCGTGCATCCGATCGGCCAGCGCGGTGTAGGGTTCGCCCTTGTGACGACCGCCGAGCAGCAGGACGTAGGGCCGGTCGATGGCGTCGAGGGCCACCGAGGTCGAGGAGACGTTGGTCGCCTTGCTGTCGTTGATCCAGAGCACGCCATTGACCTCCCGGACCGGCTCCAGCCGGTGAGTCAGGGCGCGGAACGAAGCCATCGCGGCCCCGATGGCGGCGGTCGCTCCGCCGGCGCGGGCGGCGGCGAGGGCGGCGGCCAGCGCGTTGGCCACGTTGTGGTCACCCAGCAGGCTGAGCTGGTCCCGGTCACTCAGGAGTTCGTCGCCCAGGTAGAGCTTTCGCGCCACCCGGTCGTACCAGCCATCAGCTTTTCGCGCCACCGAGAACAATCGCTCGGTGCCTGGCTTGCCGCGCGCCATGTCGACTACCGCGTGGTCATCGGCATTGAGCACCCAGACCGATTCGGACCGGGCGTTGAGAAAGAGCAGCCGCTTGTCTCCGAAATAGGCTTCGAGGGTCGGATAGCGATCGAGATGGTCTGGCGCGAGGTTGGTCAGCACGCCGACGTCCGGCACCAGGTCGCGGGTATCGTGCAGTTGAAAGGAGCTGACCTCGAGCGCCACCCATTCGGGCTGGGGCCTGGTGAGCGCCACTTCACTGAGCGGTGTCCCGATATTGCCGGCGGCCACCACCCGATGGCCGGTGCCGGCCAGCAAGTGCGCCGCCAGGGCGGTGACGGTCGATTTGCCGTTGGTGCCGGTGATGACCACGAACCGGGTGTTCGGCATGGCCGCGGCGCCAACGTCGATTTCGGAGCGGATTTCGACCGCGTGCTCCCGGGCAGTCACCAGCGGCGGCGCGTCGGGTGGCACCCCAGGCGAGACGATGACTGCCGCCGCCCGGCCGATACGCTCAAGGTCATGCTTGCCGGTGTCGATGGATGTGCCCATCGCACGGATTCGGGCGACTCGCGCTTCGACCTCGGGACCAGTGGCCGGATCGGAGGCGTACACGGCAATCCCCTGCTGGCGGAGCAGCTGGGCCGCCGCGACGCCGCTGCGCGCCAGCCCGATGACGGCGATCTCACGGCCGTCGATTCGCCACCGATCGAAGAGGGTCATCGCAGCTTGAGCGTGGCGAG
Organism: Gemmatimonadota bacterium; assembly: GCA_041691295.1. Taxonomy (GTDB): domain Bacteria; phylum Gemmatimonadota; class Gemmatimonadetes; order Gemmatimonadales; family GWC2-71-9; genus DATEHG01. The sequence goes on along the minus strand of JBEPVA010000013.1, from coordinate 7,214 downwards.
CCCGATCAAGGCGCAGAAGATCCCGAGGATATAGAACCGGGTCACCACCGTCGATTCGGCCCAGCCCAGCTTCTCGAAATGGTGGTGCAGCGGCGCCATCCGGAACACCCTGTGGCTGTCGGCGTACTCCTTGCCGCGGCTCCGCTTGTAGTACTTGTACACGCTGGTCTGCAGCATCACAGAGATGGCCTCGGCCACGAACACACCGCCGATCAGCAGCAGCAGGAATTCGGCCTTGAGCAGGATGGCCACGGTGCCAAAGGCGCCGCCGATGGCCAGACTGCCCGTGTCGCCCATGAAGACCTGGGCCGGGTAGCAGTTGAACCAGAGGAAGCCGAGGCTGGCGCCGAGCAGTGCGGCGCAGAAGATGGTGAGTTCGCCGGCGCCGGGCAGGTGAAACAGGTAGAGATACTGGGTCGCGTCGACTCGGCCGATGACATAGGCAAAGAATGCAAACGCGGCCGCCGCAATCGTGGTGAGCCCGGTGGCCAGCCCGTCGAGGCCATCGGTCAGATTGACCGCATTGCTGCTGCCGGTGACCACCAGGGTCACGAACAGCACGAAAATGACCGGCGAGAAGTTGATGACCAGGTACTTGAAGAATGGCAGCGTCGTCGCGGTGGCCGGGATCGAACCGGGTGGGACCAGCGGCTGGTAGATCAGATACAGTCCGAGGGCCAGGCCGAAGACACACTGCCCGACGAGCTTCCAGCGTGCCACCAGACCGCGCGACTTGCCCTGCACGATCTTGAGGTAGTCGTCCAGGAAGCCGATGGCCCCCATCCAGAGAGTAGCCAGCACCGCCACGATCACAAAGCGATTGGTGAGTGGCGCCCACAGCAGTGTCGGCACGATCGTCGCGATCAGGATGATGATCCCGCCCATCGTGGGCGTGCCGCGCTTGCCCTGGTGGGTGGCCGGGCCCTCCGCCCGGATGATCTGCCCCACCTTGTGTTCCCGCAGCCGCCGGATGATCCCCGGCCCGATCAGGAACGACAGCAATAACGCGGTGACGGTCGCGGCGCCGGCCCTGAAGCTGATGTAATTGAGGAGATTGAAGATGATGTACTGCTTGGCCAGCGGCGCCAGCAAATGATAGAGCAAATGGACCTCAGTGCTGGGGGGCGGATGCGCCGATAAGCGACGGAATAATACGTTCGAGCGCGACGCCGCGGGATGCCTTGAGGACGATGAGTTCGGAGCCGTTGAGCCGGGCGGCGAGCGGAGCCGACAGCGCCAGCGCGTCGGCGGCCACCAGAAGCCGGTTACCCAGCCGCTCCGCATATGGAGCCAGCGCCGGTCCGAACTCGCCGACCACCGCCAGCACCTCCGGATCGAGTTCCACCAGCAGCGCCGCGATCTCCGCGTGGAGCGCCGCCGACTCGGCCCCGAGTTCACGCATGGTTCCGGCTACGAAAACCAGGCGGCGGCCAGTGCGCATCGACTTGGCGGCACCGATTGCGGCCCGGAATGAGACCGGATTGGCGTTGTAGCTGTCGTTGAGAATCGAGAGTCCGCCGGACTGGATCAGGTCGCCGCGGCCGGGTGGCAGCACCAGCTGGCCCAGCGCCCGGGCGGCGGCGGCGCGATCGAGATCCAGCTCACGGACCATCGTCCAGGCGAACATCGCGTTGGCCGCCTGGTGTCGGCCGATCAGCGGCAGCGCCACCGTCTGTCCATCGATGGTAAAGGTCGGGCGGCCGTCGGTGCCGATAGTGATCCGGTCCGGGCGCACTTCGGCTCCTTCGGAGCCGGCCGTGATGACCCGCCTGGCGTGACTGCGGGCCTGGGCCGCCAGATCCGACGGTTCGGTTCCCACAATGGCCAGCGGCACCTCATCGGTCAGCGCCAGCTTTTCCCGCATGACGCCGGCCAGCGTGCCGAAACCCTCAAGGTGGCTGGCGCCGACATTGGTCACGATCGCGGCGGTCGGCTCGACGATGACGCGGAGCCGGGGAATTTCGCCCAGCAGGCTGGCGCCGGCCTCTATTACGAGCGCCTCGGTGCCGTCAGGCGCCGCCAGGATGGTGAGCGGCACACCGACCAGATTGTTGTCGTTGGCGCGCGTGGCCCAGGTCCGAAACCGGGTACCCAGCACCGCCGCGACCATCTCCTTGGTACTGGTCTTCCCATTGCTGCCTGTGATGCCGATGACCGGCCCGGTGATCTCCCGCCGGCGCGCCCTGGCCAGCAAGCCAAGTGCTTCGAGAGTGTCGGCCACTTCATAGAGCAGCAGTCCTGGCACCGCTGCCGTACCGTGGCGGACCACCGCGCCACGCGCACCGGCCGCGTGCGCGGCCGCCAGGAACTGGTGGCCGTCGAGTCGTTCGCCGTGCAGGGCCACGAACAGCGCTCCCGAGGACACCGAGCGGGTATCGGTGCAGATACTGGTGAACTCGGCTGGGTCGGTCGTCCCGGCTGGCAGTCCGATCGCCGACCGCACGCTGGCCTCGGTCCAGCGGCTCATTCCTGCTCCAGTGTGTGCAGCACGATGGCCCGTTCATCGAACGGAATCTTGTCGTGGCCGACGACCTGGTAGGTCTCGTGCCCCTTGCCGGCCAGCAGCACCGTGTCCCCGACTCCGGCCCGGCCCAGTGCGGCCCTGATCGCGTCCGCCCGATCGGAAATCCGGAGATGAGGCCGGCCCGCCAGCCCGGGCACGATGTCGTCGATGATGGCGTCGGGATCTTCGGTTCGCGGGTTGTCCGAGGTGACTACCACCAGGTCAGCACCCTCCGCCGCCACCCGGCCCATGACTGGCCGTTTGCCGCGATCGCGATCGCCACCGGCGCCAAACAGCACGATCAGTTTGCCTGGAGTGAGCGGCCGCAGGGTTTCGAGTGCCCGGGCCAGCGCATCAGGCGTGTGGGCGTAGTCGCGCAGCACCACGCAGGGCCGCTCAGTGATCCGCTCCATCCGGCCCGGCACCTGCGGGGCAGCGTTCAGTCCCGCGGCCACGCCGGCGAATGGCTCGCCGACCGCCAGCGCGGCAGCGGCTGAGGCCAGGGCGTTGGCCACGTTGAATTCACCGAGCAGTGGCAGCCGGATGGCGGCGTGACCTTGTGGAGCCTTGAGCAGGAAGGTGCTGCCGCCATGATCAAGGGCCAGCGCTTCGGCCCGGACATCCGCCGTCAGCGCCAGTCCGAAGGTCAGCCGCGGGGTCCGCTTCGGCATCGCGTTCCACGCCGGGTCATCCTGATTGACCACCTCGACGCCGTCGGGAGCCAGCAGCGCGCTCAGCCGGAGCTTGGCCGCCAGATACTCCTCCATGGTGCCATGGTAGTCGAGATGATCCCGGGTCAGGTTAGTGAACACCCCTGCCGCAAAAGACAGCCCCTCGAGCCGGCCCTGGTCGAGGCTGTGAGAGGATGTCTCCATTGCCACTCGCGTGACCCCGCGCCGGACCAGTTCGGCCAGCGTGGCCTGCAGGTCGACGGGTCCCGGCGTGGTGAGCGAGCCAGCCGTGGAAGGCACCGCATTGCCGGCGCCGTCAAAGGCGCCCAGCGTGCCAAGACTTCCCGCGTTGCCTGCGCCATTCAACAGATGCCGGATCAGCGCGGTCGTCGTGGTCTTCCCATTGGTGCCGGTCACTCCGATGAGCACCAGTGCGTCGCCGGGGTTGTCATACCACGCTCGCGCGGCGGCAATGGCGGCCAACCGACCGTCACGCGCCACAAGCTCAGGTACCCCACTGCCCTGCGGCGCTTCCACCACCAGCGCCGCCGCACCCCGGCGCAGCGCCTCAGCCACGAACTTGTGTCCGTCGGTCTGGGAGCCGCGCACCGCGATGTAAGCCATGCCCGGGGTGAGACTTCGACTGTCAGTGGTGAGGCCGGCGAGCGGAACATTCCGTTCAGGGCCCTGCGCCAGCAGCCCGGCCCGGGTTAGGGCCAGCGCGACACCGGTGGCATCATGGCTGATGGTCATTGGGCCCACACGGTGACACTGCCGCCAGTCAGGGTTGAATCGCCTGGAGCCGGGATGGTGCGGATCACCTTCCCACCTCCTCTCAGGTCCACCTCGAAGCCCCGGCGATGCAGCGCCAGCACCGCTCGTCGGACGGGATTCCCGATAATGTTGGGCACTGGCAGGCGCAGCCGTGGGGTCGATGCCGAATCGGCACGGGGCCAGCGCATGACCACATTCGGCGCCGGCTCGGCCTCCTCGGCCGGGGCTGCGAGGGTGGAATCAGGCGTGGCCCTCGACGCGAACCGAGAACGATCAATGGCGATGGTCCGGGTGGCCAGCACCTGGTCGAGCATCCGGCGCGTGGCGGGCGCCGCCGTGAATCCACCGTAATAGTTGCCCTTCGGATCGTCGATCTTGAAGACCACAACCAGCTGTGGATCGGCAGCCGGAAAGAGCGATGCAAATGAAGCGGTGTACGATCCCGGCACGTAATGCCCGTCGGCGAACCGCATGGCAGTGCCGGTCTTGCCCATCAGGCTGTAGTTGACCAGCTGCGCCTTGTCGCCGGTGCCGCCTTCACCGACGGCGCCCTGCAGGAACTCCCGGAGCCGGGCCGTGATTTCCTGACTCACCACCCGGCGCACCGGCTCCGGCCGGTGGCTGTAGAGCACGGCTCCGGATGGGTCGCGAATCTCCTTCACCAGGGTCGGTGCCAGCAGGATGCCGTCGTTGGCCACGGCACCGTACGCGGCGGCCAGCTGCAGCGGGGTGACCGACAACTCGTAACCCATCGCCAGACTCGGCCCGCTGTACCCGACCTCCCAGTGGTCCGGTCGGTCGAGGGTGCCACGCGCCTCCTGGGGAAATTCGACACCGGTCGGACTGCCGAACCCGAAATCACGCAGCGCCTCGAAATGCCGCTCCGGGGAGAGCCGAGTGGAGAATTTGGCCATGGCGATGTTGCTGGACACCTGGATGGCCTGCGCCAGCGTCAGGCTGCCCTTCTGCGGCTCGGCATCCCTGATGATCCTGAATTTGCCGCGGGGCACCGGCAGGTTGTACACCCCATTTTCGGCAAACACCTTGTCGCCGGGCTCGACCAGCTTGTGCGACAACAGCGCCGCGGCGGTGAACAGCTTGGCGGTCGACCCCGGCTGGAACGGCTCGGTGATGGTCGTCGGTGCGGCCTCGAGAGCCTGGTCGGCACCCCGCCGGACTGAAGCCAGCGCCAGAATTTCGCCGGTGCGCGGGTCGAGAAATACCACGTCTCCACCCAGCGCCTTCATTCCCTCAACGGCCCCCGTCAGCGCTTCCTGCGCGATCTCCTGAATCTCGGCGTCGAGCGTCAAGACCACATCTTCACCCGCCACCGGGTCCCGGACCCGTCGCGATGGTGACTCGTACCGGCGGCCGGCCCGGTCCTTCAGCAACTCATCCGCACCGGGAACTCCGGTCAGCAGCGAATCGAGTGCCAGCTCGAGTCCCCCGACCCCATGACCGCTGTCGGCATTGAAACCGCCGATGATGGGCCGGGCCAGATCGCCGCCGGGGTAGAACCGCCGGAATTCCGATTCAAGGTGGACACCCTTGAGGCGGCGAATCGGCTGCACCTGGACCGCGGTATACGGTCCATGGAAGTAAAGATATTTTTTGCCGCTATCGAACAGTCGGGCCAGCTCACCAGCCGACAGTTCGAGCGCCACAGCGCCCAGCTGAATCAGTTGCCGCCGGTCGAGGACCTGGTCCGGCGCGATCCCGACATGATAGAACTCCTGGGTCTCGGCCAGCGGGCTGCCGGTCCGGTCGAGCAGTGCGCCACGGCGGGCTGGTAGCACCTCCTGAATCCGGCGCTGGTCGGCCGCCTCGCTCGCGTACTGCCTGCCTCGAACGATCTGCAGTTGTGCCGCACGAAACAGCACCGCCACGACAGCAATGCCGAGGCCGATCTCGAGCAACAGCATCCGGGCGCGAACCCGTGCCATCAGGGCTTGTCAGTCCGGCCCGGACGAGCCATGAAGTCGATGAACTCGGAATCACTCGGCATGTGGAGATCGAGCGACTGGCTGCCGTGCTCAACCAGGGTCTGGCGGCTGGAGGCGCTGCGGATCTGGCGCTCGAGCTCGGCCCGGCGGGCAGTCAATGCCCGGTGATCTTCCCGCAGCAGGTTGAGCCGTTTGGCCGATTCGAAGCCGGAGGTCTGGCGGGTGACGACCAGGCCGGTCACGACCAGGAACAGGACTAGCCACAGCATGACCCAGTGCCGGCCTTTGAAGTTCATCAGGACACCTGGAAGATCCGGAGCCGGGCGCTGCGGGCCCGTGAATTGGCGGAGATCTCGGACTCGTCGGCTGTGATCGGCTTGCCAACGACCTGACCCAGTGCCGTGCCGCGGCAGATGCACTGCGGCAATTCGGAGGGGCAGGTGCAGGAACGGGCCCATTCACGGAAGCTATGCTTGACGAGGCGATCTTCACCGGAATGATAGCTGATTACCGCGAGCCTGCCTCCGACGCTCAGGGCTTCGCGAAAGGCCGGCAACGCCAGCTCGAGCCCGGTCAGCTCACCATTGATCTCGATCCTGACCGCCTGGAACAGACGGGCAAACTCTCCCGGACCGGAGCGCGGACCCAGAACTGCCCGGATCGCGTTGACCAGGTCATCACTGGTCGCGAATGGGTGCTGCGCCCGGCGTCGCACGATCTCGCGGCTAAGCGCCGGCGCTCGGCGCTCATCGCCATACTCCTTGAACACCTGGAGTAACTCGGCATCCTCAGCGCTGTTGAGCCACTCCGCGGCCGACATTCCGGTGCCGGACATCCGCATATCCAGCGGAGCTCCCGGCCGGAACGAAAAGCCCCGCCCCTCGTCGTCGAGCTGCCGTGACGAGACCCCGAGGTCGAGAAGGATGAAGTCGGGCTTGAATGCGGCCACCGCCGCCAGGGCAGCCGAATCGGCATAGGGCAGTTGAAGGGTGGTGATCGCGGCCAGTTCAGGCCGGGTCCTGGCCTGGGCAATGGCCGCCGGGTCCCGGTCGATGCCGAGCAGCTCCGCTCCTGCCGACGCGAGCAGTGCCGCATGCCCTCCTCCACCCAGCGTGCCGTCCACCACCCGGCGCGCTCCCGCGGCCGCGGTGAGCACCGGGCCGGAAAGGACGGGCAGGTGGTACTGGTCAGTCATCGCGATTCGTGGTTGCCGGAAACGAAAACGGCCCGTCCGCCGAAGCGGAACGGGCCGTTTTTCGAGAAGAGCCAGCGGGGCTGACGGGGCTCGAACCCGCGACCTCCGCAGTGACAGTGCGGCACTCT
>JBEPVA010000012.1:0-35012 GCA_041691295.1 Gemmatimonadota bacterium | reverse complement strand
CAGAGCCCCCCAAACCGGCGGAGCTCTCGTCTCTCGACTCTAGACTCTAGACTTTCTCCTCAATGCGCCGCGCTGGTATCCACCACCAGGGAAAATCCCCCCTCGCTCGCTTCCATCCGCACGATGTCCTTGCCGTTCTTGCCCCGGACATGGAGCCGAGCGCCGGTGGAGTCGGCCAGCAGCCCGAAGATGGCCTTGCCCAGGCCGTCGTTGATCCGGATCCTGGCGGTCCCGTCATCGGCATGGATCTGGACCACGCCTCCATCCTTGCCGTTGGCCATGAACTCGACTCGGCCGTCCGAGTCGATCGTGGCCTTGAACGGGTCGCCGGTGCTCAGGTCGCGACTGGAATGGGCCGACACCGCGATCGGACGGGTTTCACCGTCCGGCTCGAAACGGGCCCAGCCCACGGTCACAATCCCCGGCGCATCGGCATAGGCGCAGCGAAATCCCTCGTCGAGCCCATCGCCGTTCTCGTTGGCCAGCAGCATGTCGCAGTGCGCCAGCGGCGAGGTCCTCAGGTCATCGGCCAGGTCGACGGTGATGTTCATCGCCGGAATCTCGCCCTTGCTGGTCCGCTGGATGACCATCCGGCGGATGGTACCGACCTTCCGTCCGTCGAGGCGGAACGTCATTTCCCGTGGCTCTGATCCCTGTGATCCCGGCACAATGTGCTTGAGCCCCGCCAGCCGAGCCATCGGCTCGGCCACCTGTTCAACCGACGTCGGCAGTGGACCGTCAGCGGTGCTGTGATGGGCCGCCGGCATGTACGATGACATTTTCCGGCTGACCGAATCGGCGGCGTGGTGCACCGCCTCGACGCCCACCATTCCGATCGTGAATATCCCCAGCGCCCCGAGCCCGATCCTGGTCCATAGCGCGTTCATGACAACCTCCTGCTACTCGAGAGAAACCCGGTCCCCGCCCATTCCCCGTACGGCCTTGATTCATCAAGGCAGGCCCGATCAGCTGACCACCGACTCCGACCGATTCATCCGCTTGTACAGCCACATGAAGAAGCAGACCACGCCGATCCAGAACGCGATCTTGAGCACCACCAGCACCGCAACCACTGCCACGCCGAGCAGCGGCAGCAGGAAGGTCATGACCAGTTTCCAGGCGAGGAACGCGACAATACCGGTGGTGGCGATAGCGAACATGGGCTTCACAGAGATGGCCTCCGCAGGGGATGGGCGTCCTACGGGGTGAAGGGCGTCACGGTTTCAGACTGCGACGTTTCAAATGACCTGCGGCGTAAACCCCTAGCTCGCATTGAGTTAGATCGCGCAGTCGACATCGTGAAACGATTTTCCGGGAATTCCTGGGGAAATAGCAACTTTGACCGCGGAAGCGCAGCGCACGCGGAGACTCGCAGAGGACTGATGAGTAACGGTCTCTCGCTTCGACCAATCAAACAGCAACTTCATCCCTAATGAATTCATCGAACACTCAAAGCGGTTCTCCGCGATTCTTCGCGCACTTGCCGTCGTTGCGATCAAAGTGGTCAGAGTTGGGTCTCGCATTGATGAGACTGCACCACCGCGGGGATGTAAGCAGTAGCAACTTTGACCGCGGAGGCGCAGTGCACGCGGAGACTCGCAGAGAACTGATGAGTAGTGGTCTCTCGCCTCGACCAGTCAAACAGCAACTTCATCCCTAAGGAATTCATCGAACACTCAAAGCGGTTCTCCGCGTTTCTTCGCGCACTTGACGTCTCTGCGTTCAAAGTTGCAGCGCTAGGGCTTCGGCTGCCCACCCGGATTCCAGATCGGCACCGGCCCATCCGCCAGCAACCTCACCGCATCGACTCCCGCCTGCACCACCGCAGTCATGTGCCGAAAATCCACTCGGCTTACCTCGTCACTCGGCTGGTGATAGTCGGAGTGGAGGTTGAACGACGAAAGGGTGTGCGCCGGAATCCCCCGCTCCGCGTACGCGATGTTGTCGCTGCGCTGGAAGAAGTGCTGGTCAGGCCGCGGATCAGCCACGATGGGGAGGCCCGCCGCCTTGAACGATGGGCCCATGGTGGAGCGCTCGAAGCCTGTGAGCCACCCTTTGCCCCGGCCTCCCGCCAGCGAATCGGGCCGCCCGATCATCTCGATCTCCAGGTTGGCCACCATCTTCTCGAGTGGCAGTGCCGGATGGGCCAGATACCAGCGGGTGCCCAGCAGCCCTTCCTCCTCGCCGGTGGTGGTGGCAAACACCACGGTGCGTTTTGGAGCCGGACCGTGTCCCAGCGCCCTGGCAATCTCCAGCACCGCCACGGTGCCGGACCCGTCGTCATCGGCGCCGTTGTAGATCGAATCCCCCGCCACCGGCGCCCCGATGCCCAGATGATCGTAGTGGGCATCGACCAGCACGACCTGGTCCTTGAGCGCCGAATCGGAACCGTGAACGATCCCGATCAGGTTGTAGCCGAGCCGGGGTGCGCCGGGCAGCGAATCGAGCAGGGTGGGTTCAGCCTTCGAACCGCCGATCGGCACCCGCTGGAAGTATCCGCTGTCCCCGGCAGGGGCCAGGCCGAACTCCGCAAAGCGGGCCGCGATGAACCGTGCTGCACGGTAGGAGCCGGGGCTCGCGGTCATCCGCCCTTCCATCGAATCATCGGCCAGCGCCGACAGCTCGGCCCGCACATCCGCCTCGCGCACCGGCGCGGGGGCCGGGCCAGCGCCGGAGCTGCAGGCCGTCACCACCATCAGCCCCAGGAATCGCAGCTGCATCAGGCCGGCACTGTGGCCACGGATGAACACGGATAGGTCCTCGGTCAGCCAGAGTACTGTTCGCGAAACAGCTGCAGCACGTGACAAACTGAAAGCAGGTCCCGATCGATCCGTGTCATTCCATGGCCAGGAGAGGCCGGCGGACCTTGTCCACCCGGCTCCAGTACCACCACTGCAGCGGACCGATGGCCCAGTAGCTCAGGTAGGACAGCCAGGTCAGCCCTCCACCCACCAGTGCGCCCACCACCGATGCGATGCCGACCAGCACCATCAGCAGGCTTTCGGTCCGGTGCGCCCGCGTCATCAACTGCTCGAGCGGTGACAGCTGCAGGAACTCGCGCCGCCGCCAGGCATGGTGGTACATCGCGGCAAACACCAGGAAGACGGCGATGTATCCCGCCGAGAAGATTCCCATCAATCCCTTGATCTGGGCCGCCTCGATCATCGGCTCGGATCCGCCACCCGGCAGGGCCACCGTGAGACCGGTCCGCAGCACGATCCGGGTCATGGCGGTCCACAGAAACTTGAGCGGATAGACATAGAACAGCACCACGAACAGCAGCACCGCGGTCAGCAGGGTGCTGGTCAGGTCTTCAAGGGCATAGCGGCGGTAGAACAGGTAGTGCTGGTACCAGAGCCAGAACAGCATGGCGAACGAAATCGCGAACGGCAGGAACCCCGCCATGGCGCCGAGCAATTCGTGGTAGGTCCGGGGCACTTCGAGGGACACGACCAGCAGGGTGACGGCAAACGCGAACACCGCGTCGGCGAAGCCCTCGATCCGCCGGATCTCGCCGCCGCGCCAGCGAAAGTACTGCTCGCCGCCAGGCTGGTGTTTGAGCGCAGCCTGGCTCAGCATCGATCAGCGCGGATAGAACCGCTCATTGCGCTCGGCCTTTTCGACCAGCCGCGGAGCCGGCGCAAACCGGTCGCCGAACTGGGTGGCCAGCTCCCGCAGAATGGTGACCACCTTGGTGGCCCCGACATCATCGATCATCCGGAGCGGCCCGCCCCGGAATGGCGGGAAGCCGATCCCGAAGATGGCGCCGATGTCGCCATCGCGCGGGGTGCGGATGACGCCCTCCATCGCGGCCATGGCCGCTTCGTTGAGCATCGAGTAGACCAGCCGCTGCTCGATGGTCTCCGGGCTGTGGGTGTCCTGAGGCCGGATGCCGAGCAGATCGTACACCCGCTCATCGGCGCCGGTCTTGTGGCCATCGAGATAGTGGTAAAAGCCTTTCCCGCTCTTCCGGCCGGTGCGGCCATCGGCCAGCATCTTCGCGATGACGTCCGAGGGCAGCAGTCGTTCGCCGAACGCTTCGTGCATCACCTTGCCGGCCTTCGAGGCCACGTCGAGTCCGACCTCGTCGATCAAGGCAATCGGCCCGACCGGAAAGCCGAACCTGGTCATCACCCGGTCGATGACCTCGATTGGCGTGCCCTCGGCAAACAGCCGTCCCGCTTCATTGAGATACGGCGTCAGGATCCGGTTGACCCAGAAGCCCGGAAAATCGCGGACCACGATGACGGTCTTGCCCAGCTTGCGGCCGAAGTGCACCGCGGTCACGATCGTCTCGGCGCTGGTCCGGGCGGTGGGAATGATCTCGAGCAGTGGCATCTTCTCGACCGGCGAGAAGAAATGCATCCCGATGACCTTCTCCGGCCGCATCGCCGGCTCGGCGATCTGGCTGATCGGGATCGTCGAGGTGTTGGTGGCAAAGATCGTCTCGGGGCTGGTGGCCCCCTCGACCTCACGCAGCACGGCGCGCTTGACCGCCAGATCCTCGAACACCGCCTCGATGACCAGGTCGATCCGGTCGAATCCGGAATAATCGGTGGTGCCCGACAGCAGCGCCGAGAGCCGCTCCAGCTGGTAGCGGGTGATCTTCTTCCGGAGCAACTGGCCCTCGAGGATGCTCATCGAGGCGCGCAGTCCTTTCCCGATCCGGGGCCATTCGGTGTCCCGCATCCGGACTTCCACCTCGGCCGTGCTGACCGCGGTGCCCGCGATTCCGGATCCCATGAACCCCGAGCCGATCACGCCGAGTCGCCGCACCGGGTGGGCGGTCGCGGTGCCGGGCGGGACGCCGTCGTCCTTCTTGAGTGCATTGGTGGCAAAAAAGAGTTGCACCAGCCTGCGGGAGACCTCGCCGACAGCCAGCTCACCGAACTTGCGGTGCTCGACGGCGTAGCCCTCCCGGCCGCCCCGCTCCAGTCCGGCCTCCACCGCTTCCAGCGCGGCCAGCGGCGCGGGGTAGTGACCGCCGGTCTTCTTGAGCACCGCCGCGCGGGCGGTCCGGTAGATCAGCCGGCGGCCCAGCGGATTGCGGTCGAGCAGCGCGCCCTTGAACCCGAGTGGGCGGGCCGGACGCTGCGGCGCCCCCTTGGCCACCAGCCGCTCCGCCGCGGCAGTGGCCGTCCGGCTCAGGATGCTCGGCGGCACGCATTCGTCCACGATGCCGAGTTTGTACGCCTTGACGCCGGGCACACTCTTGCCGGCCAGGATGATGTCGAGGGCCGGGCTGGCGCCGATCAGTTTGGGCAGCCGCTGGCAGCCACCGGCGCCGGGAATCAGGCCCAGCTGCACTTCGGGCAGGCCGAGCGAAGTCTTGGGGTGGTCGGTGCAGATCCGGTACTGGCAGGCCAGCGCCAGTTCGAGTCCGCCGCCGAGGCAGGCGCCGTGGATGGCGGCCACGATCGGCTTCGGGGAGTCGGCTACCGCGAACAGCATTTCCTGGCCCGCCCGGCTCATCGACTCCAGTTCAGCCTGGGTGGTGAGCTGGGTGAACTCCTCGATGTCGGCGCCGGCAATAAAATTGTCCGGCTTGCCCGACTGGAAGATGATGGCGCGAACAGAGGTATCGGCCCGCAGCCGGGCCAGCAGCGCGGTGAACTCGTCCCGCACCGCGGCGGTCAGCTTGTTGACCGGCTCGCCCTCGAGATCGAAGGTGATGATCGCGATGCCGGATTCGTTTTCCGTGGTGAACGCGGTCATGCGACGAGGTTCACAGTACACGGTTCACGATTCTGCTCGGCGCCACGTTTCCTTGCATGGATGAGTACCGTGCACCGTGAACCGCGCACCGTCATGCACCGTGAACCGTGAACCTCCCCGCGCAGCGTGCTCACCGGCGCTCCAGGACCATCGCAAACCCCATTCCACCCTGCGCGCAGATCGAGATCAGCCCGAACTGCACATCGCGCCGCTTCATTTCGTTGGCCAGCGATGTCGCGATCCTGGCGCCGGTGGCGCCGAACGGATGGCCGATGGCAATCGAGCCACCCATGACGTTGGTCTTGGTCCAGTCCACCTCTCCCACCGGCTCCGACCGCCCCAGCCGCTCGGCCCATTCCTTCGAACCCCAGGCCTGGGCATTCGACAGCACCTGGGCCGCAAAGGCTTCGTGAATCTCGACCAGTCCCAGGTCCTTCCAGGTGATGCCGGCCCGATCGAGCGCCAGCGGCACCGCGAAGACCGGCCCCATCAGGAGCTGCCAGCCGGGATCGACCGCGGCCACCGCGTAACTCCGGATATAGGCCAGCGGTTCATAGCCCAGGGCGCGGGCATTGTCTTCCGCCATCAGCAGCACGGCCGATGCGCCGTCGGTCAGCGGTGAGCTGTTGCCGGCGGTGACCGAGCCGTACTTGCGATCGAATACCGGCTTCAGCGCCGACAGCACCTCGAACGTGGTATCGGGCCGGATCAGGTTGTCGGTGACCACCACCTCATCGCTCTTCGGTCCGGCCGGCATCGGCGCGATCTCGAGGCCGAGACGACCATCGGTCTGGGCCGCCGCGGCCCGCTGGTGCGACAGCAGCGCCAGCCGGTCCTGCGCCTCGCGCCCGATGCCGTTTTCCTTGGCCATCTTCTCGGCCGACTGGCCCATCGATTCGCCGGTGGACGGCTCGGCAATGGCTGGGGAAACCGGCACCAGGTCCTTGAGCCGGGCCTTGGCAAAGATGCCCAGCCGCTGGCCGACCGACTTGGCCTTGCTGGCATCGACCAGCAGCTTGCTCATCCGCTTGCTGTGCAGGATCGGGATGTCGGACAGCGATTCGGCGCCGCCGGCCAGCACGATATCGGCGTGACCGAGGGTGATCTGGTCGTAGGCGTAGCTGATGGCCTGGCCGCCGGAGGCGCAGGCCCGGTTGATCGAAAACGCCGGTATGTCCTTCGGAAGCTGGGGCAGCAGGCTGACTTCACGGGCAAGATTGGGCGCCAGGACCGACGGGATGACCTGGCCGAAGACCACCTCGTCGATCTGGCGGCCGTCGATACCGGTGCGGATCAGCAGTTCCTGGGCGGCACGGCGGGCCAGCTGGACGGCGGTGAGATCGCGGAAGACGGTGCCGCTGCGGGCAAACGGGGTACGGACTCCGGCGACCAGCGCCACCCGTCGGGACGGAAGTCCCATGATATATTCCCGCTACCGTCTCTGGGCGACGATGCTGGCCACGGCGCGCTGGCGGCCGGCATCGAGCGGCTCGTAGACTTCCCGGCCGTGGATCATTTCGAGCGGCTTGGCGAGCTCCGCCAGCTCCCCAGGCTGCAGCAGGTGATCGGGCGATGTCGGTCCCCAGCCCAGGTCCCGCTGCCAGTCCAGAAAGGTTTCCATTATCAGCAGCCCATTGGGTGCCACCAGCTCGCGGATGGCCGGCATGCGGCGGCGGTCCAGATAATTGAAGACCAGGACCACGTCGAACTGGCCCAGCTGGGGCCATTCGCCCTCGAGGTCGGCACAGCGCCAGTCGATGGTCAACCCGAGGCGCGAGGCGGCTTCCTTGCCGATGTCGAGCTTGGCGGCATCACGATCGATGGCCGTCACGACGCCGCCGCGCTGGGCGGCCAGCAGACCATGGCGCCCCTCGCCGCAGGCCAGGTCGAGCACCCGGGCTCCGGATTGGATTCGATGATCGTGCCAGAACAGCCAGGGGCTGGGCCGGGAAATGTAGAGCACGGGCGCCGGGGTTCCCACGGAAGTCTGTGGCATCGAGCCTCATTGGACCGGCTGACTCGCGAGCCGGTAGATCTGCTGGTCATCGGCGGCGGAATCACCGGCGCCGGAATCGCGCGTGACGCCGCCATGCGCGGCCTGTCGACTGCCCTGGTGGACCAGCGCGACTTCGGCGCCGGCACCAGTTCCCACTCCAGCCGCCTGATCCACGGCGGGCTGCGCTACCTCGAGGAGGGCGCCCTGCACCTGGTGTTCGAAGCCAGCCGGGAGCGCCATACCCTGCTCCGTATTGCCCCGCACCTGGTCCGGCCGCTCCCGTTCATCTTTCCGGTCCACCGTGGCGACCGGGTCCCGCTCTGGAAAGTAGCGGCAGGCGTCTGGTTGTACGAAGCGCTTTCGCTGTTCCGCAATGTGCGGCGACCGCGCATCCTCGGCAAGCGCACCCTGCTCCGGATGGAACCGGCCCTCAAGAGCCGGGGCCTCACCGGCGGGGCCCGCTACTACGACGCCCAGTGCGATGACGCCCGCCTGACGCTGGCCGTGATCCGGTCCGCCATCAGTCACGGCGCCACGGTGGCGAATTATATGTCGGTCAAGGGGCTGAACCGGGAGAGTGGCCGGATCAGCGGGGCCACCATCGAGGACCAGCTCACCGGTCAAACCGGCGTGATTCGCGCCGCGGCCGTGGTCAACGCCACCGGTCCCTGGTCCGACCGGCTGCGCCGGATCGAGGATCCGGCCGCCACCCCGATGCTCGGCATGACCAAGGGCGCGCACGTCCTGGTCCGTCGCTCGCGCCTGGGGCACCAGGAAGCCATCACCATGACCAGCCCGCTCGATGGCCGGATCATGTTTGCCCTGCCCTGGGGGCCGTTCAGCTATATCGGCACCACCGACACCACCACGACCGAGTCGGCCGATGAAGTCGGACCGCTGGCCGAGGATGTCACCTACCTGCTCCGCTCCGCCAACGCCTACTTCCCGAACGCCCACCTGAACGACGACGATGTGCTGTCCGCCTGGGCCGGCCTCCGCCCGCTGCTGCTGGCCGACCCGAAACTCGGGCCCTCGCAGCGCTCACGCGAGCACCGGATCGTGCGGGGCGGCGGCGGGATGTACACCATTGCCGGCGGCAAGCTCACCACTTTCCGCTCAATGGCGGCGGAGCTGGTGGACATGGTGGCCGAGTCACTCCGCAAGGAGCGCGGCTTTCCGCGATTGCCGTCCCCGGGCACCGACCGTGAGGCGCTGCCCGGCGGTGAGGTCCCCGATCACACCTCGTTCCGCCAGGCCGGTCTCGACCTCGGCCTTTCGATGTCGACCGTGGTGCACCTCTGGCGGCATTACGGCACCGAGATGGCGGCCATCTTCAACCTGGTGCGCGAAGAGCGCGGGCTGATGACTCCACTCGACCCCGCTCATCCAGCCATTGAGGCCGAGGTCATCCACATCGCCCGCCGCGAGCTGCCGATCCGGATCGAGGATGTCATGATCCGGCGGTTGCACCTGTTCTACGAGACCGCCGACCATGGCAGGGCCGCCACGATGCGGGCGGCGGTGCTGCTGGCGCGGGAGCTGGGCTGGAGCACGGAGCAGCAGGCTCTCGAAGTGGCACGTTACTACGAGCTGCTCGATACCGCTCCAGAGTTCCGCCATGAAAAACGGGGAGGGCCGGCTGCGGCGCTCCCCGAATTCGACAGCCAGTAACCGGGCCGGGCTATTTCACGACCAGGGTGCCACACATCCCGCTGCATGTCGCAGGCGTGGGATTGGTGCCGTGGTTCTGACAGACGAATTTGTAGGTGCCGGCATTGGGAAAAATCGTCTGGGGTGCCTGCACCCCGGTGTGACCCGGAATATTAATGAATGACGGCGTCCCGTAGGAGGTCACATCATGCTGGGCCGCATCCCACTGCCATGTGACGGTTCCGCCGACAGCAAGGGTATCGATCGCCGGGCTGAAGGCAGGCGCTCCGGTTCCGATTAAACTGATGGTCACCGCCGATGGCGGCGGATTAGGAGGGTTGGTGGTTCCACCGCCTCCGCAGGCCGCCACCAATGCCAGCGCCGTAACCGTCATGCCCGCCGTCCGAAACCCCATGCATCCCCCTCGAAGAATCCTGCCCAACGATACATCCAAACCGGTCACCGCACCACGACGGTGCCGCTCATCGCGGCGCCGTGGACCGAACAGGTGTAGCTGTAGCTGCCGCCAGTGTTCATGGTGAAGAACAGCTCTTTTGGAGCGGCGAATTGGCCGCTGACGTAGAACAGCGGGTCGATGCTCGAGGCCAGCAGCACTCCGTGAGTCCGGCTGCCGCGCCAGTGCCAGTGGACCACTCCGCCGACCGGCAGGGTATCGACGGCCGGGTTGGCCGATCCGTTCCGTTCGCTGACGAACACGATCTGGCCGACGGTATCCACCGTGGTGCTGCCGAGGTCGATGACGACGGTGTCGGCCACCGGCACGCCGACGGTGAACTGGAGGCTGGTGTCGCTGGCCAGCCCCGGTGAGCTGGCGATGATCTGGTACACGCCGACGCTGTCGACCGACACTCCGCCCAGCACGGCGGTACCACTCACTGCGTTCCGGGTCACGGTGCCGTGCAGGGCGGCGCCGTTGTTCGGCACCAGCGAGAGGGTCACCGGTGCGTTGGAGGAGGTGACGGCCACCAGGCTCGAATCCGCGATCACGACCCTGATCGCCGGAACGATGGCGAGGCCCGCCAGGACCGCCGAGGGCTGGCCGGTGATGTGGACTCGGCTGGCTACGCCAGTCCCGCCGCCCCCGCCACCCGGATCGTTGCCATTGATGGTCGGGGAGTTGCACCCGACCCAGGCCGCCGCCAGCAGGACGATGCCCAGGGACAGGACGAAACGGGAGCCAGGGCGTGGATTGAGCACGATATACCTCCAGAAGGCGCGGCCAGCAGGCCCTGAATGGACAATGCCACAAGGAGCCGGCGGGGACTTCCCCACCGGCTCCCTCACTATATACACGATCTTCCCCGGTTGTTGACGCCGGTGACCGGAACCCGGCTACTTCACCAGGATCTTGCCGGACATGGCGGCACCGTGAACCTGGCAGTTGTAGAAATAGGATCCGGCTGCGTTGAAGGTCATCGCATACGCGTGGCCGACCACCGAGGAGGTATCGCTGTCCGTGAAGGTCGGGGATCCGGTCGAGTGCACCCCATGCAGGCCGGTGGTCCAGCTCCAGGTTACGGTGCCGTGTACGGCCAGCGTATCGACGGCGGGGTTGACCGAACCGTTCCGCGTGCTGCGGTACTGCGGACCGCCAACCGGCGTGCTGAGGGTTACCTCGAGGGCCGACGGCGGGGGTGGTACGGGCACCACGGTAATGGTGGTGCTGACCGCGCTGTCGAGCGATCCCGACTTGGCGACGATCCGGTAGCCGCCCAGCGAATCGAAGGCGAGGTCGGGGAAGGTCACCTGGCCACCAACCGCCAGGTGCGCGAAGCTGCCACCCAGTGGCCCGGGACCGACCGCCCGGGTGTATACCCGGACG
Source organism: Gemmatimonadota bacterium (assembly GCA_041691295.1). Lineage (GTDB taxonomy): Bacteria > Gemmatimonadota > Gemmatimonadetes > Gemmatimonadales > GWC2-71-9 > DATEHG01. Next base: position 23,808 of record JBEPVA010000012.1, on the reverse strand, counting down.
TTGGCGTTCGAGCTGGTGGCCAGGTGGCCGCTGGCATCCTGGACCTGGACGGTGAAAATCGGGCTGAACGGAGTGCCGAGGAAGACGGTATCGGGCTGGGCCGTGATCACCAGTTGAGCGGCGACCGGACCGGTCGTTCCACCGGTTCCGCTGCCACACCCACCGAGGCCGGCGGCGAGCAACAGGATCCCGGCCGGCAGGACCATTGATTTCATGACTGACCTCCACTGAGTTACGGAACGGTGACGCACTGGCTGCACGGTAAGTTACGGGACGCCTGCCGGCCGGCAAACCGCACATCCTAGCCGCCTCGGTCCTCCCGATTATCATTAAAGCTCCTATGGATACTAATCCCTTTGAAACGGCCAACGCAGGTTTTGCCCAGGCGTTGTACGAAGAATTTCTGCGCGACCCCAGTGCCGTCTCTCCGGAGTGGCGGCGGCTGTTCGAAAGCGGAGTCGTCGGAGAAGCGCCCAGCTTCGGCAGCAATGGATCGAACGGCGCGCACGATGGCAGCGCCAGCAGCCAGCCGGCCCCGCTCCAGCCCGCCGCTCCAGCCCAGGCCGCCAGGACTACCGGCACCTCGACCCCGCCCCCGGGCGGAACACCCCTCAAGGGGCCGGCCGCCCGGCTGGCGGCCAACATGGCCGAGAGCCTCTCGGTGCCGACCGCGACGACCTTTCGCGAGATGCCGGTCGCGGTGCTCGAGGGCCGGCGCAAGGAACTGAACAGCGCACTGCGCACCGCCGGCCGCACCGAGAAGGTTTCCTTCACCCACCTGATCGGGTACGCCCTGGCCCGCGCGGCCCACCGTCACCCGGTATTGAGCCACAGCTACGCCGAGTCGGCGGGCACCGGATACCGGGTCGAGCCGGGCCAGGTCAACCTCGGCCTGGCCGTTGATGTCGAGCGAAAAGACGGCAGCCGCGGTCTCGTGGTGCCAGTGATCAGCCGCGCCGACTCGCTGAGTTTTCAGGAGTTCCACGCGGTCTACGAAGGCCTGGTTGAAAAGGCCCGGGCCGGCAAGCTGCTGCCCGACGCCTTTGCCGGCGCCACCATGTCCCTGACCAATCCCGGCGGACTCGGCACTTCGGCCTCAGTGCCGCGACTCATGGCGGGTCAGGGCAGCATCATTGCCGTCGGCGCGATCGGGTATCCCGCCGCGTTTTCCGGTGTGGCCGAGGACCGGCTGCGCGAAATGGGCGCGGCGCGGGTCATGACCGTCACCTCGACCTACGATCACCGGATCATCCAGGGAGCGGAGTCGGGAGAATTCCTCCGGACGCTCGATGGCCTGCTGCAAGGCGATGACCGTTTCTTCGAGCAGGTTTTTGACAGCCTGGGTCTCAAACCACCCACAGCGGCAGCCCAGAACGGCGCATTGACCCGTCCGCTGCCCGGCGCTCGCGCTGGTGCCCCGATCGCCGAAGCGCAGCTGTTCCATGTGGCTGCGGCCATGGCGCTGGTCAAAGCCCACCGGACTCACGGCCACCTCGCTGCCCGGCTCGATCCGCTGGGCAGCGAACCGGTCGGCGATCCGGCGCTCGACCCCGGTCCGCTCGGGCTCACCCCCGAGGCCATGGCCGACATTCCGACCAGTGTGCTGCGGATCGCGTGTCCGGGCCGGACCCTGGCCGAGGCGCTCCCCAATCTGCAGGCCGCCTACTGCGGCACCATTGCCTACGAACTCGAACACATCAGCGATCACCAGGAGCGGGTCTGGCTGCGGCAGATGATCGAGTCCGGCGCCCATCGGGTGCCGCTCTCGGCCGATGAGCGGCGCAAGCTGCTGGCACGGCTGACCCAGGTGGAGACGCTGGAGACTTTCCTGCACAAGGCCTATCTGGGCCAGAAGCGATTCTCGATTGAAGGCGTCGACACCCTGGTCCCGATGCTCGACCTGGTCATCGATCAGGCGGCCCGGGCGGGAGCCCGTGAAGTAGTGGTCGGCATGGCCCACCGCGGCCGGCTCAATGTGCTGGCCCACACGGTACGGTTGCCATACGAGTCGATCTTTGCCGAGTTCGAAGGCGGCAAGGCCATCGACCTTGATGCGCTGACGCCCGAGGGGGGCACCGGCGACGTGAAGTACCATCACGGCGCCGAAGGCGCCTACAAGACCTCTGATGGCCGGGCCGTGACCGTCGGTCTGTGCCCCAATCCGAGTCATCTCGAGTTCGTCGGCGCCGTGGTCGACGGCCGGGCCCGGGCCCGGCAGACCCAGCGCAAGGGTCGCGAAGCTATTCACGATCAGACTGCCGCGGTGCCGGTCATCATTCACGGCGATGCGGCCTTTGCCGGCCAGGGTGTCGTCGCCGAAACGCTCAACCTCGGCGCCCTGCGAGGGTACAGCACCGGCGGCACCATCCATATCATCACCAACAACCAGATCGGTTTCACCACCGATATGCGGGACGCCCGCTCCACCCGCCACGCCAGCGATGCGGCCAAGGGATGGGACGTGCCAATCATCCACGTCAACGCCGACGACGCGGAGGGCTGTCTCTCCGCCATCCGCCTGGCCATGGCGTACCGGGAGAAATTTTCGCAGGATGTACTGATCGACCAGGTCGGCTATCGGCGCCACGGGCACAACGAGGGCGATGAACCGAGCTACACCCAGCCGCTGATGTACGAGCGGATCAGGGTGCATCCCACGGTCCGGACGCTGTACGCCGCGCAACTTGCCAGTGAAGGGGTGCAGTCGATCGCCGATTCGGACAAGGCGGCGGAAGCGGCGTACCAGAAGTTGATCGACGTGCAGGCCGGCTTCAAGAATCCCGCCACCCGGACGGCGCCCGCCGAACAGCCCAAGCCGGATCGTCGCGGCGCCGGGCCGGAAGTGGACACTGCCGTACCCGCCGACCAGCTCACCGCGCTCAATGAGCAGCTGCTGACCTGGCCCGATGGGTTCCTGGTCAATCCCAAGCTGCGTAAACAGCTGGAGCGCCGCCGCCCGGCGCTCGGTCCGGCCGGTGTGATCGACTGGGCCCACGCCGAGGCCCTGGCGCTGGGGTCACTGCTGACGGAAGGGGTGCCGATCCGGTTCACTGGACAGGACACCGAGCGGGGCACGTTCAGCCAGCGCCACATGGTGCAGCACGATGCGGTCACCGGGGCGGAGTGGTGCCCCATCCAGCATCTGCCCGGTGCGCTGGCGCCGCTCGAACTGCACAACAGTCCACTGTCCGAGCTGGCCACCATCGGCTTCGAATACGGCTACAGCGCCGCCGCGCCCGAGGCGCTGGTACTGTGGGAAGCGCAGTACGGCGACTTCGTCAATGGCGCCCAGGTCATGATCGACCAGTTCCTGGTCTCGGGGCTGTCCAAGTGGGGACTCACCACCAGGCTCACGCTGCTGCTACCGCACGGCTATGAAGGCGGCGGTCCGGAGCATTCCAGCGCTCGGCTCGAACGGTTCCTGCAGCTGGCCGCGGAAGGCAATATCCGGGTAGCCAACCCGACCACGCCGGCCCAGTACTTCCATCTGCTGCGGCGCCAGGCCAGGCGCACCCGCCAGCGCCCGCTCGTGGTCATGACGCCGAAGAGCCTGCTGCGCCTGCCACAGGCCGGCTCCAGGATAGCTGACCTCTCCGGCGGTCGGTGGCAGCCGGTGATCGACGATGCCTCGATCGAGGACGCCAGAAGTATCCGCCGGCTGCTGCTCTGCTCGGGCAAGGTCTACTACGACCTGCTGGCCGAAGCGGCCAAGAGCGCCAACCGCCCGGCCATCATCAGACTGGAGCAGCTGTACTCATTCCCCGAGGCGGAGCTGCGCCAGGTCCTGGCCCGCTACAGCAACGCGCGGGAAATCGTCTGGGTTCAGGAAGAGCCGCAGAACATGGGAGCGTGGACTTTCCTTGAACCACGCCTGCTGCGACTGGTGCCCACCGGCGCAAAGCTGAGCTACGTCGGACGACCGGAACGGGCCAGTCCGGCCGAAGGGTATCCGGCGGCGCACAGCCTGGAGCAGAAGCGGATTGTGGGGGAGGCGCTGGGATAAAGCCGACGGAACGATGGACCGTCGGAACGTTGGCAGTGACTCGGTTTGAAACTGGATTGATGAAGCCGGGTCACGAATCAACCGTCGGTCCAACGGTCCGACGAAGAGACGAAAACAGAAAACGGGGCGGAATCCAATTCCGCCCCGTTTGTTTCGTCAGCGCCTCTTCTGTCCCGGCCTGCCTCTTCGATGTCCCAGTCCGCTCGGCGCCTGGCCATTGGCCGAGGGCTTGAGGAATGGACGCTCGATGGCGTTGCGGATGATTTCCTTGACTGACTCGGAGATATGTTCGCCGTAGTGGAGCAGGAACACACCGCGGGAGCGGCGCTGGGTAATGAAGGAAAGAAACGGGGTGTCGGCCTTGCGGCTGTTACAGTCTCGGCAGGCGACCACCAGGTTATCCGCCCGGTCATAGGCCGTCTGGCCTTTCCGGGGATAGACATGGTCCAGCGTCACGGCCGAGACCGGCGAGATGACGATACCGCAGTAAGCGCAAACCGGACCGTATTCCGCGAGTAACCATTCGCGGTGATTGTCCATGGAGCGACGACCGAGATTGCGGAACTGGGGCGTGGCGGCGGGGCTGCCTGATTTCGAACGACGACGGGTACGGGGACGTGGCACTAGGTACTATTTCCAAGGGTTCAAGATGTGACATAAGATAGCAGGAGAGGCGGTCTAAAGATACGGGCGGGTAATTCAGGTAAGCGGTGAGGGGTAAGAGGTGAGCGGGCGGCAGAAAAGCTCTGGCCGCGGACGAGCGCGGATCGTTCAGATTCACGTTGGCGACCCGGATCGCCAGGCCGCCATCGGACTTGTGGTTTACAAAAAAAACAACTGCTCAATGCGACGATTCGAGGTCAGAAATGGACTGGAGCGATCCGTGTTCATCCGCGGCCGTTCCAAGTCCGCGACCTTCCGCGACACCATGGACTCCTGGTCCCGTCCGCCCGCCAGCACCACTATTTCTCGAACACGACGATCCCGCTCATCCTGAGACTCTCCTGCCGCTTCTGCTCGCTCACGAATTTCATCATGAAGCGCCAGAGCCAGGCCATTCTGAGATCCCGGCCCAACCGGTGACCGGCCTCGAACATCCCATTGAACTCGCGGAGGTGCCATCCGAGCGGGGCAAAGAAGCCGGCAGGATCGGCGTGGGCAAACTTGAACGGCGCCCCGGCCCTGGCCAGCGCCTTGCCAGTGCTCTTTTCCATCATCTTCAGCAGCTTGGGCGCGATCAGATCGCTGAGCCACCAGCGGATGTTCGGGGTAGCCGCCAGGTCCCGGCCCAGCGCGGCGACCTGTTCCGGATCGAGATAGATCAGCAGTCCCTCGGTGAGGACCAACCCCGGACCCCGCTCCTGACCGATACTGGAGAAGAGCCGTTGCCGGGCGGCGGGATCGGCCAGGTCGACCGCCAGCCGTTCGAGCAGGCAGCCCGGCTTCTCGTCCTTCAGCAACTCATTCTTCTCGGCGATGAGCGGCGGCAGGTCGACCTCAATCCAGCGGAATCCGGCGGGGAGGTCAAGCCGGTACGGCCGGGTGTCGAACCCGGCGGCAAGGTTCAGCACGAACCGGATGCCGTCCTGCCGCACTTTGGTCATGATCAGGTCATCAATCAGGCGAGTGCGCACCGCCATTGCCCAGGCGAATTGGGGCATCTGGGGCATCGTGCGCGCCATTTCGGCGCCCCGCTCACCGGCCACCTTGGCGGCGAGCGGATCGCTGAACAACGCATCGGCCCGGGCGCTCTCAAGGGCTCGATAGTGGGCAACCCAGCGGGCGGTGTCGGAGATGTTGCGGATTCCAGTTGGCATGGAGGAGGCGTCGTTGGGGAGACCCGTAAGCCATAAGCTTTAGAAGCCGGAGCGGCATTCAGTCACGGGTCGCGGGTCACGGGTCGCGGGTCGCGGTCGCGGGCGCGGGTCGCGGGTCGCGGGTCGCGGGTCGCGGGTCGCGGGTCGCGGGTCGCGGGTCGAAGATAGCGTCCTCGCGCCGCCTCGGAACCACCCTCTAACCTCCCACCTCTAACCTGTCACCTGTCACCTGTCACCTGTCATCTGTGACCTCGAGCCCCTACCACCAATGGTAGTTGCGGCCTCTCCGGGGTAAGGCGCAGATTGGTGGCACACCCCACCACACTGGAGCCAACCGCCGTGCGCCTCGCCCTGGTGAGTCTTGCAATCGTGCTGGCCATTCCCGGCACTGCCACGGCCCAAACCTACTGGGTCGGGGATTCCCTGTCCCCCAAGGTCAAGGTGGGATCCTGCCCCATGGCCGACAGCATGTTTGGCCCCGCTCCGAAGGGGGTGATGAAATCGCAGGTTCACGGCCAGGTCGACGGATGGCTCAGCTCAGGGCCGATGCGCTACAACGACCGGCTGCCCGTCACGCTCGAGATGAGCCCGAAATTACGGGATGAGCACCAGCTCCCCGGCGGATTCCTCACCATGTGGTTCTACGGCAGCATCATGAAGGCCGAGCGTGATCCCGCCAAGCCGTTCACGGTGGTGGTCGATGACACCATGTCGTATGTGCTGGGCATGCCGGATCAGCCCACGATTCACGGCCCGACGCCGGAAGTCATCTACTACCGGGTCATCATCACGCCGGAGGCCGTCCAGGCGTTGTCGCGGGCCCGGAAGGCCCGGGTCGATTTCCTGGGCAAGAAGCAGGAGATCAACAACGACCGGCTGGAGGAGATACAGGGAACCGCCCGGATCGTGGTCTGCTACCGGGCCGGACAGGGGTTGCAACGGGACTAGAGTCAAGAGACGAGAGACGAGAGTCCGGCATTCCTGGGGACCGTCTCTCGTCTCCAGTCTCTCGTCTCTCGACTTACCAGGCCCTCAACTCCAGATAGTCCCTCACATAGAACACCGCGATCCCGACAACCGCCGCCAGGGCCAGGACCTTGGAAAAGCCGGACAGGATACCGCCGATGACCAGCGAGTACAGGATGATCTTGCAGACCGCCATCAGCAGGCCGCTGTCCGTCTTGTATTTCTTGCCGTTGACCTCCACGGCCGCGATGAATGGCCGGGTGATCAACCCCCTCGAGAGTCCCTGCCCGACCATGACCCTGGCCGGCTCACCCGGAGTGATGTAGGTGCGGAGGTAGTCCGGCAGCACCACCCGCTTGAGATGATGGTCCCCGATTTCGAAGACCGACAGAATCGTCTTGCCGCCGCCGCCGCCATCTTCCCAGCTGCCTGCTCCCACCCGACCCACGACCCCTTCGAGTGTCTGCATCGATCAATTCTCCCTGGATGAGTGGCGGTTCAGTGCGGCGCCCCGAGCTGGGCCATGCCCAGATCGAAGGTCCCGCTGATGTCGAGGGGAGCCACGGCGTCGACCCCGATCAGATTCTTCAGAGTCGCCGAGTAGCTGCCGCGGATCCGGGTGGCGGTGAGGCTGGTGATGATCACGGTGCCGGTGTCGGCCGCGTCCCCACCCCACAGATCGGCGGGATTGGCGGCGAAGTTGCTCCCGACCAGGATCGTGTGCCTGGGATCGGTGGTGGTGAGGGGGAACTCCCCGGGCCGTGGACACCCTTGAGGCTGATGGTCGTCAGGAACCGGCTGGTCTGACCCGAGAAGATCAGGGTCGTGTCGTGGTAGCTGCCGATGATGGTTGCGGCGACCATGGCCTGAGTGGTCCCGGTGTCCATCACCATGCTGCTGCCCTGGGCATCGGTGGGCGGATGGTAGGTCCCCGACAGGGGCAGGTCGAAATGCCCGTCAGTGATATTGCGGAGTCCGGTCGCCCCGCCGAGTGCCACCGGATTTGCCGCGAAGGCAAACGTGCCCTTGATCCGGGTAGCGCTGATCTCGGTGATGACCAGGGTGCCCGAGTCATCCATCGGCGAACTCCACTGCTGTGCCGCCGAGGCGTAGATACCAAGGCCGCCGATGATGGTGGCGCCGACGCCCATCGGATAGGTGCCGGTCGCCCCGATGTTGAACAGGCCGAGGGTGACCTGCTCCGGCATCGAGGCGGAGTTGAGGCCCTCGATGGTGTAGACGCCCCTGGGATCCTGGCGCACCCGGATCCGGCGGTCCGCCGTCCAGGCAACTCCGTCGATCCTGGCGGTCATGGTGCCGGACACTCCACCGCCACCACCGCCATTGTTGCCGCCATCGGGGTCGGTGCCACCGCTGCCACAACCTGACCCGAGGGTGAAGGCCATGATGGAGGCAATCACCAGGGTTCGACTCCGTGTCACGCCAAGCTCCTTGCAAGATTTTTCCAGGTGCCGCATGCCGCGGCGAATTCCGAGAGCATGGAGCACTCTCGACCCTCGACTCTTGACCGTCGACTCTCGTCTCTCGTCTGTTGTCTCTTGTCTCTCGACTCTGGTCAGAATTGCGGCAGCCCCAGGTCGAAAACCCCGCTGATGTGCAGCGGTCCGGTGGCCCCAGGTCCGAATGACGGCTGGAGTGTCACGACGTAGGTGCCGGCTATCCGGCTGGCGGTCTGGCTGGTAACCACGATGGAGCCGGAGTCACCGGCCACTCCACCCCACAGGTTGAAGTCGGAACCCACCAGGGTGCTGTAGCTGAGCCGGTGCTGCGGATCGGAGCTGAGGGCGTAGGTGCCCGTACCGTGGAGCCCGTAGATCGAAATGCCGAGGGCGTTATTGCCAGCCGATGTGGCGGAGATCATGGTGGTGTCATTCGGAAGGGTCACCGCCATGGTGCTGGCGTTGTACGGCTGGCCGGCCACATCGGCGGTCACCCGGCTGCCGGCATTGTCGGGCAGGTTGCCGGGATTCCCGACCGTGGTGATCGGGAGGTCGAAGACACCGCTGGTGACGACCGAGTTGCCGACCGCCCCGCCGGAGATTGCCGCGGAAGTAAAGGCAAAGGTGCCGGTCATGTGAGTGTTGCTGATGGCCGTGATCGTGATACTACCGGCGGCGCCGCTGAGCGGGGTACTCCATCCGGCCGAGCCCTTGGTGACGATGGCGGTGCCGCCAAATCCGGAGGGACCAACCCCGATTGGATAGGTTCCCGGCCCGGCGATATTGCTGACGCTCACCGAGATCGAGGCACCGGCGCCCGCCGTGCTCAAGCCCGAAAAATTGTACGCTCCGGGCGCGGCGTGCGCGCCGCCGGCCGGCACTGAGGGAGTCCAGGCTACTCCGTCGATCGTGGCACTCATTCCGAAATCGCCGCCGCCGCCTGGCCCGGGGCCGGTCCCACCACTCCCGCAGGCGCTCAGGGCCGCCGCCACCAGGGTTCCGATCGTCAGCCTGGAAATCGAGATTTGCACATTCGCCTCCGCGAGTGATAGCCTTAGCCCGGTGGGCCACCCGGGCGGCGCCTGCAGCCATTTCGGTGCTTCACTCGGCAATGCGCGGAACCGGTTCGGAAAACGTCATGGAGCCTTGAGACGAGAGACGAGAGTCGAGAGACCGCCCTCCTCTGAATCAGTGCGAGGAACGCGGCACGCAGAACCTGTTTCACCGGAACCCCCTCTTGATGACGCTGCCAGACGCTGATCTGCCGGAGCATGGCCTCACCGCCGAAGACCGGGCCATGCTCGGCGGAGACCGGCCGGCCCTGGACCGGCTGTTCAGCGCCACCTATGAAGAGTTGCGCCGGCTGGCCTCACGGGTGCGCCAGGGCGATCCCTCCGCCACCCTGACGCCGACGGCGCTGGTCAACGAGGCGTGGATGAAGCTGGCCGATACACCGGGACTGGCCGGACTATCCCGGCTCCATTTCAAGCGGATTGCCGCCCGGGCCATGCGCCAGGTACTCATCGAAGCGGCCCGCCGCCGAAACGCCACCAAGCGGGGCGCCGGAGCGGCGCTGGTCACGCTGGATGAGGGCATGACGCAGTCGGTCACCACCGCCAGCGAATTGCTGGTCCTCAACGATGCGCTCGACCAATTGGCCCGGCTGCACCCGCGCCAGGCCATGATGGTCGAAGCCCGGTTCTTCGGCGGACTCGACATCCCCGAAACCGCCGAGCTGCTCGGCGTCTCCGAAGCCACGATCCTGCGTGACTGGCGGGCGGCACGGGCGTGGCTGGCCCTCGAGCTGCGAAGCAGTACTTGAGTTGATCATTCTGGTTCCGGGATCCGGTTTTCGGGTACTCGATCCACGGTTGAGAATGTGGTTCCGGTTACCGCCTTCCGAGAAATGATTCGACGGCATGCGGACCCTCGACCCTCGACCTTTTCTCGTCTCTCGTCCCCAGTCTCGTCTCATGACCGATCCCGCCCGCTGGGAACAGATCCAGGCGCTCTTCCACGCCGCGGCCGACCTGCCCGAGGCCGAGCAGCGGGCGTTGCTCGAGCGTGAGGGGGGATCAGACGCAACCCTGGTGGCGGAGGTGCTGGCGCTGCTGAAGGAGGATGCGGCTGCCGGTTCGCTGCTGGACCGCGACCTTGGCGGCGTGGCCGATCAGATGCTCGAGCAGGGTGGGGAATTTCCGGCCTCCGGCGAATTCGGGCCTTACCGGATCCAGCGGATCCTGGGCGAGGGCGGCATGGGCGTGGTCTACCTCGCCGAACGGCCCGACCTCGGCAGTCTGGCCGCGATCAAGTTCTTGCGTGATGCCTGGCTTTCCCCGGCCCGGCGTGAGCGGTTTGCCGCGGAGCAGCGGACCCTTGCCCAGCTCAACCACCCGGCGATCGCCCGGCTGTACGATGCCAACAGCCTGCCCGATGGCACCCCCTGGTTCGTGATGGAGTACGTCGAGGGGATTCCTTTGACGGCGTACTGCACCGAGCACCAGAGCGGTATCACCGAACGGCTGCGGCTGTTCCGGGCCGTGGCCGAGGCGGTGCAGTACGCCCACAGCCAGGCCATCATCCATCGCGATCTCAAGCCGTCCAACATCCTGGTCACCGCGGACGGGATCGTGAAGCTGCTCGACTTCGGTATCGCCAAGCAGCTGGAGAGTCTCGAGGTCAACGCCGACCAGACCGGCACCGGGCTGCGGCTGATGACACCCGCCTACGCCGCACCGGAACAGATCGGCGCCGGCCGGATCGGGACCCACACCGATGTCTACTCACTCGGCGTGGTGTTGTACGAGCTGCTGACTGGCCGGCTGCCATTCGATACGGCCAATCGTACCCCGGCGGAAATCGATGCGATGATCCGGAACCAGCTGCCGGTCCGGCCGTCCCTTGCCGCACGCAGCACCGATCCGCTGGCGGCCGGCGGTTCCCGGCCCCTGCTATCGCGCCAGCGGGCGTGGACCGATCTCGACGTGCTCTGCCTGACCGCCATGCACAAGGATCCGGCCCGGCGCTACCGGACGGTGGACGCGCTGATCCGCGACGTCAATCACTACCTGGACCACGAACCGCTCGAGGCACGGCCCGACAGCGTCTCGTATCGGCTGGGCAAGTTCGCGCGCCGCAACTGGCAGCAGGTCGGGGCCGGCCTGGCGGCCGGCCTGGTGCTCGTCGTACTGGTGGTGTTCTACACCATCCGGCTCGCCAACGCACGCAATGTGGCCCTGGCCCAGGCCGCGCGGACCGAGCAGATCCAGCGCTTTATGCTCAATCTGTTCCAGGGGGGCGACGAAGCGGCCGGCCCCGCCGATAGCCTCCGGGTCATCACCCTGATCGACCGGGGTCTGCAGAAAGCCCGGGGCCTCGACGCGGAGCCCGCCGTGCAGGCCGAGTTCTACATGACGCTGGCCGGGATCTATCAGAAGCTCGGCAATCTCGACCGGGCCGATACCCTGTTCGAGCTGGCGCTCAAGCAGCGTCGGGCGCTGCCGGGTTCCGAGGCGCCGGATGTCGTCCGCAGCCTGGTGGCGCTGAGCCTGCTCCGCACCGATCAGGCGGAATTTGATGAAGCCGAGCGGCTGGCCCGCGAGGCGATGATAATGATCCGGCGGGAACCACCGCTGGACCGCCTGTCCATGGCCAGGGCGGAGACTGCCCTGGGTGTGGCACTCGAGAGCAAAGGAGCCTATGACTCGGCCATCGTGGTCCTGGAAGATGCCACGCGACTGGTCGGGCGGTCGGATTCGGCGTCGGACGACATTACCCATGTGCTGAGTGAATTGGCCAACAGCCATTTCTACTCCGGGCACTATGCCGTCTCCGACTCGATCAATCGCCGGGTACTGGCCATGGATCGCGAGCTGCATGGACCCCGCCATCCCGAAGTCGCCAACGATCTCATGAACCTCGGCGCCAACCAGGCCGAATGGGGCCACTACGCCGAAGCGGAGCGCTACTACCGTCAGGCGCTCGACATCGTCACCGCCTGGTATGGCAACGACAATCCCGAGACCGCATCCGACCTGACCATGCTCGGCCGGGTGATCATCCAGCAGGAGCGATTCTCCGAGGCCGACTCGATCCTGCGCCAGGCGCTGGTGATCCAGCAGCGGGTGTACGGACCGGTGCACCCGAGGGTCGCGTCAGCGCTGAATGAGCTGGCCAAGGTATCCATGCAGCAGGGCCGGCTCGACGAAGCCGAGGCCAGATTCGAGCGGATGGCCGCCATCTATCGGCAGGTGTACCAGGGCAAGCACTACCTGATCGGGATCGCGCTGTCGAACATGGGCAGCGTGGAAATGAAGCGGGAAGCATTTGCCAAGGCAGAGGGCCGGTACCGCGAGGCACTGGCGATGTTCGGCCAGACGCTGCCGGCCGATCATTTGAATATCGGTATCGGGCGGATCAAGCTGGGGCGGGCCCTGCTACGGCAGAAACGGTATCCGGAAGCGGAGGAAGAGAGCCGAGCGGGGTACACTATCCTGACCGAGCAGACCGATCCCGCAGTCAGCTGGCTGACGGCGGCGCGCACCGACCTGCTGGCGGAGTATGCGGCACTGCACCAGCCCGACCAGGCGGCGGTGATCCAGGCCGAGGTGGATTCGATGGCGCGGAAGGGGAACTGAGAAGCGGGACTAGAGACGAGAGACAAGAGACAAGAGTCCTGCTTTGAGATCGAAACAACCTGCGGAGAGCCTTACTCACGAAGGTCCGGCAGGCGCAACGGCTACGACTCTCGTTTCTAGTCTCTCGTCTCCCCTACTGCCCCGGCGCCGCCCGGTACCGCGACTTGAGCAGCTGACTCCACAACCCCCGCCACGGATGCACTACCGCCACCGGCCCTTTGTCGTTGACCAGCTCCCGCCCCTCGTTGGCCCAGCGGAAAATCCCGCCCGACAGATTGGACACATCGGTGTACCCCTGCTGGCGCAGCGCTTCGGCCATGGCCACCCCACGGATCCCGGCCGCGTCGTAGACCAGCACCGGGTGGGTTCGCCGGAAGTTGACCAGTGAGGTCAGGTCTGGTGCCTCCGGATCGATCGAGACCGCGTCCTTGATGTGACTGATCCGGAATTCGGCTGGAGAGCGGGCGTCGATCAGCAGCGGCGGTGTCCGGTCCGGACTGCGCCACCAGATGACGAGATCCTCGGGAGTGACCTGGCGGACATCGGGAAACTTGTACTTGATGGCCTGGTTGAGCGCGGTGGCAATCAGCGGACTGCCCGGCAGCAGGATGCCGGCGAGGAGAATGGCCGGGATCAGGAGCAGGATGATGGAGCGGGGTTTCATCGCCATACGGCCTCCCTCTAGGACCAAGCCGCGAAAGAACGCGGATAAGAATAGTGTGGTCTCAGGCCTGAAGGGCAGTTCCCACAACTCGCCGGAGTACTCGAGAGACCGGGCGGATGCATTGCTGGGATCAGTCCGCGACCGAAGATCCGCGTTCTTCCGCGGCCACGAAAAAAGCCCGCGCCTGGCAAACCAGACACGGGCTCTCCCACCAAGCTTGAGGCCTAAAGCTTAAGGCTTACGGCTCATCTCCCGCCGCGCGCCCCGCCCCGGCCACCGCCATTGCCCTGACCCGCGGGCCCCGAGCCACCGCGGCCCGATCCGGGACGACCACCCGGGCCACCCGGGCCACCGGGACCGCCGGGCCGGCCACCGCCACCCGGCTTGCCGCCGAAGCCGCTGCTGCCGAAGGTCTCGGTACGGCGGGTCTTGGCCAGCAGGGCCGCCTCGGCGGCGGCCTTCCTGATCATCCGTTCCGGCGTCTCGGCCTTGGCTATCGCCCGCGGCTGCCCGGGGGTGAAGACCAGCTTGCCATCGACGGTCTCGGCGCTGAGCGGCCGGCCGGTGGTGAGCTCGTAGCTGCCCAGCACATTTTCGCCGGCGCCCTGAGCCGCGTGGTAGCGGGCGGTCAGTGCCTCACGATCGGCCACCCACTCGAGGCTCACCTGCGGCGCGCCGAACGGCGTGATGGGATGGACGAGCACGGCGCACTTCGAGCCGGGCTTGAACGTCCCGATTTTGATGTCCTTCCCTCCAACTTCCCTGGCCCAGCGGACCGCTTCCCGCTCGGTGGGGCTCTGAATCGCGGCCTTTTCGGCGGCGGCCGGCTTGGCGGCCGGGGCACCCTTCTTCGATTCCTGGGTCCGGCGAATGGCCTTCAGGTACTCCGGTTCATCGGTCGACACGGCGAGCACTCCCTTGACGTGGTGTGTGGCTGAATCTCCCCGCGAAAATACACCGGCTCACCGGGGGCCGAAAGCTCGCTACCGCCGGGTGACCATTCCCCACAGGGCCCAGAACAGGGCGGCGGTCGAGGCCCACCCCACCAGCGACCAGCGGAGAAATAGCCGCCGCAGGCGGGCGTAGTCCCCCATGATGACCCGTTGCATCCTGCGCTGGTCGGGCAGCAACAGCACCAGCCAGAGGAACGTCGTGGTCCCCAGGATGAGGATGCCCCGGAACACCCAGGGAGTGTCCGCCACCGGGTAACCGCGGGCCACCGCCAGCATGATCCCGGATGCAGTGAGGCCTGAGCCGCCGACCAGGGTAAAGACCAGGTCGGCCCACATGATGGCCCGGGCCACCTGCCGGAACGGTACCACACTCCGCTGCCGGTACAGGAAGAAGGCCCAGAACCCGGTCACCGTCACATTGCCCAGCAGCAGCACCGCGGAGGTCACGTGGACCATCCGCAGGATGTCGATTCTATCCATTGCGTTCCTCGAACGGCCCCCGGAGCAGACCGAGGCGATGACGCCAGCGGTCGAAACGTTTGTTGATGGCCGGGCGGCCGGGCAATAATTGGCGAAACTCGTCCATCGATTCGCGGCCGAGCCGATCATCCAGCCGGCCGATCAGCGCCGCGACCCGCAGCTCGATCTCGGCCGTGAGTGTGCGCCGCGCCGCCCGGCCACTCTCACCGGGCTCGACCCGCCATGGTGTCCCAAGCAGCGCTACGGCCTCCGGATGTGATTCGCCCCGGAAAATGTACCTGAATGCGACCGGACAGATCAGGACCGGCCGGCCGGCGCCAAGTGCCAGCAGCGCCGCGCCAGACTCGACTTCGGCAAACGGTTCCAGCGCCGGGCGGCGGGCACCCTGCGGAAAGATCCACATCCCGTTGGCGGGATCGAGCGCCCCACGAGACGCCAACAGATCGTGGTGCGCGGCCATGGCCAGTGACCGGCGGAGCGGCAGGACTCCGATCCGGCGGAAGAATCCGTAGCGAGCCAGGTGCTCCGCTTGCATCAGAATGTGAAAGGTGCGGCCCAGCCGGCGGGTCAGTACGTAGGCAAGGAAACCGTCCCACCAGTTGGTGTGATTGGAAACGAACAGCAACGGCAGGCCGGGGTCCCAGCGGTCGGGCGCCGACTCGGAGGCCCACCAGGATCCGGCCAGCTGGCGGCTGAACAGCCGCTCCATGTATCGGTCGAACAGCCAGAGCGCCCACGGATCCGGAGCGCGCACTGCGGGTGCCGGGTCGGCGGCGGTCAGGCGGAGTGAGTCGAAAGATGCGGGGTTCGGGACCATCGTTCGTCGAGTACCGCGCGTGCCATGATGAGGAATTTGCGGCCCGGGGAGGTGCTGGCCCGGCCGCGGAACAGGTCGAAATTGCGGGCTTCGATCCGGTCGAGAATTCCGGCGTAGGTCCGCTGCAGCAGCCGGACGGTCAGCCGGGAACCGTCGGTCGGAAACAGCGGCACCACCGCGTCACCGCGGGAAAAGTAGTACCGGGCCCGGCGGACCTGCTCGATCACGAACAGCCGCAGCGCTGGTGACATGACCCGGCGCTCCAGGTCGGCGCGCGACACGCCATGCGCCGCCAGCTCATCGGCGGGCAGGTACAACCGGCCCTCATCAAGATCCTCGGCCACATCCCGCAGCACATTGGTCAGCTGCATCGCGATGCCCAGATCGACGCCGTGGGCCTCGAATTCACCGCCGGAAGCGCCCAGCACCGGACCGAGCATCAGGCCCACCCCGCCCGCCACCTTGCGGCAGTACTCGTACAGCGTGGCAAAGTCGGCCACGGCATCCGGTTCAAGATCCTCCGCCACCCCATCCAGCAATTCCAGCAGCGGCGCCAGTGGCACCTCGAAGCGCTGCAGCGTATCGGCCAACGCCAGCCACCGGTACTCTGGAGCAGGACCACCGGCGTGGAGCTCACGGACCTGCTCGGCCAGCCGGGCCAGGTCCTGCCGCGCCAGTGACGCCGGGCGGCTGCCACGACCATCCACCAGGTTGTCAGCGTGACGGCAATAGTCATAGATCGCGAAGACGGCCCGGCGCTTGGGATCCGGCAGGAAGCGGCTGGCAAAGTAGAAACTGCGGGCCCAGTCCGCCGTCACCCGCTCGGCCGCCCGGTAACTGGCTTCGACCGCGGCGTTCATCGCTTCACCGGATGTTCGTTCGAGAGCCGCTCGGCGGTGAGCCGGGCCGAGATCAGCACCATCGGAACCCCACAGCCGGGGTGGGTGCTCTGGCCGACGAAGTAGAGATTGGCGTACGCCGGGTGACGGTTCTGCGGCCTGAAGTAGCCGACCTGATCGATCCCGTGGGACAGACCGAATGCCTCGGCCCTGGTGTTGCCGAAGTTGCGGCGGAAATCTTCCGGCGTGAAGGTGTGCCGGGTGACGAGATGCCGCCTCAGATCGGTCAGGCCGAACTTCTCGAGCCGCAGCATCATGGCGGCCTCGAGCTTCGGCCCCTCGACCGCCCAGTCAATCTCGTGACCCGGCTCCTGGGCCGGCACCGGCACCAGCACGAAGAGGTTCTCGCCGCCGGCCGGCGCCAGCGAAGGATCGGTCTTGCTGGGATTGCAGATGTAGTAGGCCGGCTCGGCCGGGATCTTCAGCCGTTCGAAGATGTCGTCACAGGTGGTGCGCAGGTCCGAGGGCACCACCAGGTTGTGATGCCGCAGCTCGGGATACAGCCGGTCGGTCCCCATATACATCAGGAAAGCCGAGCAGCTGAAATCGAATTTGTCGATCCGGGGGTACTTCTCGCCCAGCAGCGTTTCATAGGCGTAGGGCAGGTCGGCGTTGATGACCACCAGGTCGGCGTCGAGCCTGGTGCCATCCTCGAGGCGGACACCGGTCACCCTGTCACCGGAACGCTCGACCGAGGTTACGGCGGCACCGTAGCGGCTGGTGACCCCGAGATCGCCGGCCAGTCTGGCCAGGGCACGGGGCAGCGCGTGCATGCCGCCCATCGGGAAATACAGTCCGCCGGCCACCTCGGTATACGGCAGCAGCGAGTAGATGGCGGGCGATTTGTACGGCGAAAGACCGAGATACAGCGATTGGAAGCTGAACGCGCCGCGCAGCCGCTCATCTTTAAAGAACGAGCCAACCATCTTGCGCAGGTTCTGCATGGCGCGGCCCCGGATCAGCAGCGCCGCGTTCTTGAGGTTGAAGAATTCCTTGCGGGTGTGGACCTGCTTGTCCACGAAGCCGTTGAGTCCCACCGTATACAGGTGATTGGTCTCGGCCAGGAACTTGAGCAGCTGGCGGCTCGAGCCCGGTTCGATCGTCTCGACATTGGCCAGCATGGCATTGAGCCGACTGGTGATTTCCATGGTCGAACCGTCGGACCAGGTAATCCGGTAGTTCGGGTCGAGCTGCACCAGCTCGAGATAGTCCTCCAGCTTCCGGCCGGCGTCAGTGAACAGCGCCCGGAGATATTCGACCATCAGCAGCAGCGTCGGGCCGGTGTCGAACCGGAAGCCGGCATCCTCGAGGAAGCCGCATCGGCCGCCTGGAACCGCATGTTTTTCCAGGATGGTGACCTGATACCCCTGACTCTGCAGCCGCACTGCGGTGCCGAGGCCACCGAGACCGGCCCCGACCACGATGACCGTCGGCGCGCCCGGCCGCCGCAGAATGGCGGGAGCACGACCGGCAACCGGCGGTGCGGCCACCCTGGGCTGGATGACGGTCATTGGGCTGGTGCCAGCGCGGATCGAAGCGCGGCGGGAGTGGGAAACTGATCGGAACCGTGCAGCAGGCCGATGGATTTGAGTGGCTGGGCATGCGGCACGAAGCCCCGGCCGCCGAAAATAACCTGGACTCCGGCCGGCATCCGCTTGGGAAGCTGGAGCAGCTCCCGCATCTGGCGCTCGACGTTGTCGGGATCGCTGGCACTGAGCCCCACCAGCGAAGGCTTGAGCCGCCAGGCCGCTTCGATCGTTTCGCTGAGCGGCAGATCGGCACCGAGATAGCTGAGCCGCCAGCCGGCGGCCTGGGCATGAGCCAGGCTGCGGAGCACGCCCCATTCGTGTCGTTCACCCGCCAGGCAGCTGGCCAGCAGGATCGGCCGATCGGTAGCCGGGGCCAGGGTCAGGGCGTGCTTGAGAAAGGAAACCACCGCTTCGCTGGCCAGATGCTCGAGTGCGATCGGCAGCATTCCAAGGGCCCAGCGATCACCAACCTGCTGACCGAGCGGCTGGATGACCTCATCGCACAGGCGGACCAGACCGCGACTCTGGGCTTCGGTCTCGAGAATCCCGTACATCGCCCCGCGATCGAGCCGCTCGACCGCCGCCAGAAATGCCCCGACCGGAGTTCCGTCCTGATCCCGGGCATCTGCCTGGGCCAGCACCGCCTCGATCGGCAGGGAAACCAGGTCTCCGATTCGACTGCCGGCATGAATCAGCCGGGCGTAGGCCCTGAGCAGTGCCACCTGTCGAGCGTTGTACGCTCGATAGCGATTGGCCTGGCGCTCGGGGCGGACCACGGCATAGCGCCGTTCCCACGCCCGGAGGCGTGCAGGCGCCAGTCCCGTGAGGGCAGAGACTTCATATATCTCGTAGAACGGCTCGGGTTGGGTCACGGTCAGAAGGTACGACCTGGGTACAGGTCTGTCAAATGTTATGCTATATAACCATGAACGTGATATCGTGAGTCACCCCTGGGTGGCAATCCACATCAAAAACGTAAGCTTAAACTGTCACGAAATAGCGTAAACTAAACCTGTCAAGAAGGGATGACTGACGCCATGGATCGGCGTTGATTAATTTGCCCACCCTTGCTCGGGGCGTCCCCGCTTCCCCACCCGAGTCCAGGTCCCTGGCCCCCCAGTCCGGAGTCCTCAGCTGAGCCCGATCGCCCCGGAAGCCGCGCCAGTCGCCGACCCAATTGCGCCGCACGGCACAGATTGGTCGATCATCAACTCGATCCGGGTCCTGGCCATGGACGCGGTCGAAAAAGCCAACTCCGGCCACCCGGGCACCCCGATGGCGCTGGCCCCGGTCGGCTACCTCCTCTGGTCCCGGTTCCTGCGTCACAATCCCGCCAATCCCGCCTGGCCCGATCGCGACCGTTTCGTGCTGTCCTGCGGTCACGCCTCGATGCTGAGCTACGCTCTGCTGCACCTGAGCGGTTACGATCTCTCGCTCGAGGACATCAGGCATTTCCGCCAGTGGGGTTCGAGAACACCGGGTCATCCGGAGCGCGGCCACACCGCCGGGATCGAGACCACCACCGGCCCGCTGGGCCAGGGGGTGGGCAATGCGGTCGGTATGGCGCTGGCCGAGCGACTGATGGCTGAGCAGTTCAACCGGCCAGGGCAGGTGCTGGTCGATCACCGGACCTGGGCGCTGGTCAGCGATGGTGACCTGATGGAAGGGGTGGCCAGCGAGGCCGCATCGATCGCCGGCCACCTGGCCCTGGGCAAGTTGACGATGATCTACGACGACAACGACATCACCATCGACGGGCGGGCGGGGATTTCGTTCTCGGAAAATGTCGGTGGCCGGTTCGAGGCCTACGGCTGGCGGGTGCTGAAGGTGGCCGACGGCAACGACCTCACCGCGATCGATCGCGCCCTGCGCGATGCGGCGGGGCAGCGCGCGAAGCCGACCCTGATCGTGCTCAAGACGAAAATCGGCGATCCCGCGCCCATCAAGGGCGGCACCTCCGGCGCGCACGGCGCGCCACTCGGCGCCGACGAGATCCGCAAGACCAAGGAAATCCTGGGATGGCCGCTCGATCAGCCCTTCCACGTGTCCGCCGAGGGAAAGCAATGGGCCACCGCCGCACGGCAACGGGGTGCGGAGCTGGAAAAGGAGTGGAGCAACCGGGCGGCCGGATGGAAGAGTGCCAACCCCGAGCTGGCCATGTCGTTCGAACGGGCGCTCAGCGGCGCGCTCCCCGAGGGGTGGGAGACCGCCCTGCCCGTATTCACGCCGGCTGATGGCGCCCTGGCCACCCGGCAGGCGTCGGCCAAGACGCTCAACGCGCTGGCGGCGAAGGTCCCGAATCTGATCGGCGGCTCCGCCGACCTGGCCGAGAGCACCGGCACCGAGATCAAGGGGGGTGGCAGCGTGAGCGCCACCGCGACGGGCCGCAATCTCCATTGGGGCATCCGCGAGCACGGGATGGCGTCGGTGCTCAACGGGATGGCGGCGCACGGAGGGCTCAGGCCGTTCGGCAGCACCTTCCTGATCTTCACCGACTACTGCAAGCCGTCGATCCGGCTGTCCGGACTGATGGGATTGCCGGTGATCTACGTCGGCACCCACGACTCGATCGGCCTCGGCGAAGACGGACCGACCCACCAGCCGATCGAACAGCTGGCCATGCTGCGGGCCACTCCGAACGTGAATGTGATCCGGCCGGCCGACGCGACCGAGACCGTCGAAGCGTGGCGTGCCGCAATCAGCCGGACCGACGGCCCGACCGTGCTGGCGCTGTCGCGCCAGAAGCTTCCTATCCTCGACCGGACCAAACTGGCGCCGGCCGAGGGGGTACGGCGGGGCGGCTACGTCCTGCGTGATTCGAGCGGCGTACCGGAACTGATCCTGCTGTCCACCGGTTCCGAGATTCAGCTGGCGCTGACCGCCGCCGATCAGTTGACCGCGGCTGGCCGGAAAGTCCGGGTCGTCTCCATGCCATGCTGGGAGCTGTTCGATGCCCAGACCCAGAGCTATCGTGATGAGGTCCTGCCGCCGTCGGTCAAGGCGCGGGTGAGTATTGAGGCCGCCGCGACAATGGGGTGGCATCGGTGGGTTGGAGACCAGGGCATCGCGCTCGGGCTCGACCATTTTGGAGCCTCGGCGCCGGCGGAACGGCTGTACCAGGAATTCGGGCTGACGGTCGACGCGATTGTGATGACCGCGGGTACGTTGCTCAAGTAATCGCAGACAGAAGACGGTAGACAGGAACGCGGAGACTGGCGCTGCGGATGCATGGGCAGTCCTGTCTTCTGTCTGCTGTCTCCCGTCCGACATCCGAAACTGGCTCCACAATTCGTATCTCGAGGTCCCATGAATCCATTGATCTCGCTCGGCCGCCTCGGCCAGAGCCCCTGGTACGACTATATCACCCGCGACCTGGTGCGCTCGGGTGAACTGGCGCGGCTGATCGCGGAGGACGGGCTGCTGGGCATGACGTCGAACCCGACGATCTTCGAAAAGGCGATCGCGGGCAGCGACCTGTACGACGAGGAAATCCGGCGGCAGTCGGGTGAAGGCCGACCGGCCATCGAAATCTTCGAGACCCTGGCGGTGGCCGATGTGCAGGCGGCCTGCGACGCCTTTCGCACGGTATATGAGCGGACCGGCGGCGGGGACGGGCTGGTCTCGCTGGAGGTCTCGCCCACGCTGGCGCATGACACCAAGGGGACCATCGCCGAGGCGCAGCGGCTGTGGGGGGCGGTGGGGCGGGCCAACGCGATGATCAAGATCCCGGGCACGCTCGAGGGATTGCCGGCGATCAGCCACTGCGTGGCGGCCGGCATCAATGTGAACGTGACGCTGCTGTTCAGCGTCGAGCGGTATCAGCAGGTCATCGAGGCGTTTTTCACCGGACTTGAGCGTCGAGTGGCGCAGAACGCCCCGGTCGACCGGATCCAGTCGGTGGCCAGCTTCTTCGTGAGCCGGCTCGACGGCAAGGTCGATGCGCTGCTCGATGGCCCCGGCACCCAGACCGCGCTGCGCGGCACCGCCGCGATTGCCAATGCCTGCAGCGCGTACGCCGTGTTCGAGAGTACGGTGGCCAGCCCGCGCTGGCAGGCGCTGGCCGCGATGGGCGCCCGGGTCCAGCGGCCACTGTGGGCCTCGACCAGCACCAAGGACCCCCGGCTGCCCGATGTCTATTACGTCGAAGCGCTGATTGCGGCCAACACCGTGAACACCCTGCCGCCGGCCACCTTTGCGGCGTACCGCGATCACGGCAAGCCAGCCGACCGGATTGCGGCGGGGGTGGCGGCGGCGCCGGCCCAGCTCAAGGCGCTGGCCGCCGCGGGGATCGACCTGCCGGCGATCACGGCGGAGCTGGAGAAGGAAGGGGTGGCGAGCTTTGCGGCGTCGTTCACCAGCCTGCTGGCCGTGATCGAGAAAAAGGGAGCAGTGCTGGTGGGTTAGACTCTCTCCGTCTCTTCAACAGCGGAGAGAGTAGAGCGGAGAGGGGTGCTTCATATCGCACCGAACGCCCCTCTCCACTCTCCCATCTCCGTTTTCCCGTCTGCTGTCTTCTGTCTCCCCCTTTGGTGCGCCATGCTCGCTTCGGTCCGCAAGATCAGTCTCACCGGCTGGATTCTCATCGCCACGATCATCGGGGTAATCCTGGGCTGGCTCGATCACGACGTCTGGACCGGGTTCAGCCTGCTCAGCGTGTTTCAGCCGCTGTCCTCGATCTTCCTCCGGATGATCAAGTCGATCGTGGTGCCGCTGTTGTTCGGCAGCCTGGTGGTCGGGATCGCCGGCCACGGCGATGACCTCAAGCAGGTCGGCCGGCTGGCGATCCGGTCGCTGCTGTACTTCGAGGTGGTCACCACCATGGCGCTGGCCATCGGGCTGATCGCGGTCAACCTGATCAAGCCTGGAGTCGGGGTGAGCCTCGCGGTCTCGGCCGATGAAGGCAAACAGTTTGCCAGCACCCCGACTACCCTGTCCGGCGTGCTAGAGCACACGGTACCGGCCAGCTTCTTCGATGCCGCCGCCAGAAACGAAGTGCTGCAGGTGGTGTTCTTTGCCCTGCTGTTTGCCGCGGCGCTGTCGCAGGTCAAGGGCAAGCCGAAGGAGACGATGCTGGCGTTCTGCGAGAGCCTGTCCGAGGTGATGTTCAAGTTCACCGGCATCGTGATGAAGTTTGCCCCGGTCGGGATCGGGGCCGCCATCGGCGCCACCATCAGCAAGAGCGGGATCCACATCCTCGGCAACCTCGGCATCCTGGTCGGCACCCTGTATGCGGCCCTGGTGGTCTTCATCCTCGGGGTGCTGGTCCCGGTGGCGCTGGTCTGCCGGATTCCGCTCAAGCGGTTCTGGCGCTGGGTGCGGGAACCGTGGCTGATCGCCTTTTCGACCGCTTCGTCGGAGGCCGCGCTGCCACTGGCGATGGAAAACATGGAGAAGTTCGGGGTGCCACGGCGGATCGTCGCCTTTGTGCTGCCCACCGGCTACTCGTTCAACCTCGACGGTTCGACGCTCTACCTGGCCGTCGCCTCCGTGTTCGTGGCCCAGGCGGCCGGACTCGATCTGAGTATCGGACAGCAGCTGGTGATGATGCTGACCCTGATGCTGACCAGCAAAGGAGTGGCGGCG
>JBEPVA010000011.1:0-35141 GCA_041691295.1 Gemmatimonadota bacterium | reverse complement strand
TCCGGGGACCGTACCCGACGTTCTGCCGGACGCTCATGTGGGGAAAGAGGGCGTAATGCTGGAACACGGTGTTGATGTCGCGCTTGAACGGAGGCAGCAGGGTGATCGGGGCGCCTTCCATCAGGATCTCGCCGCCGGTCGGCAGCTCGAATCCGGCGATCATCCGGAGCGTCGTGGTTTTGCCGGAGCCGGAGGCGCCGAGGAAGGTCAGAAACTCGCCGGGGGCCACGGTGAGCGAGAGCTCGTCGACCGCCTTGAAGTCGCCGAACCGCTTGGTAACGTGTTTGAGATCGAGGAGGGGAGCAGCCACAGGATTCGACAGGGTCGGACTCGGGGTGAGCGGTGAGCGGTAAGCGGGAGTCGCAAGGAGCAGCTGCGCTCCCGGCGGGCTCCCGCTCAAGCTAACGGCTTATGGCTGACGGCTGCTACTTGGCGGCCTTCACTTCATTCCAGACTTCGGTGTACTTGTCCCGCCGCGGGCTCCATTGCCAGAAGTTGACCTTGTCGCCGTAATCGGCAATGTCCCGCTGGGTGGCCACCTGCTGGGCGGACATGTAGCTCTTGGCCGCGGGATTGGCCACGATGTAATTGGTCACGTCGGCCAGCAGCTTCTGGGTAAAGGGCTGGGAGGCGTACTCGAGCCAGGCGTACGCCGCATCGAGGTTCTTGACGCCGGAGGTCAGCACCCAGTGATCGGCCCAGGCGGTGGTCCCTTCCTTCGGGATCGTCTCGCCGGCGGGGAAGTTGGCCGCGTGCAGGGTGGCGGTCATCAGCGGCCAGCCTTCGCCGGCCACGATTTCGCCGCTCTGGAACAGCTGGGTCATGTCGCCCGCGGTGGCCCAGTACTTCCGCACATTGGGCTTGAGCTCGAGCATCCGCGCCTTGACCCTGGCCAGCTCCTCGTCGGACAGGTTGTAGATGTGGCTCCGGTCCTTGGGATCATCCATGCCGAGGCTCTGGGCCACCATCCACAGCGTGGCGATATCATCCTGCAGTGACAGCTTGCCGCGATATTTCTTGTCCCATAGGTCGTTCCACGAAGCTGGCGCCGGCTTGACCTTGGTGGTGTCGTAGATGATCGGGTTAGGGCCGAAAGCCCAGGGCAGGCCGTACACCGAGGAATCCTTCTTGGCCATCGACAGCCCGCGGAACGACGCCATCAGGTCGTTGTAGCTCGGCAGCCGCTTGAGATCGAGCGGGGAGGCCAGGCCGGACTGGATGATCTGGGTGACGGCATCCGATGACGGGGAGACCAGGTCGAAGGTCTGGCCATTGCCGGCCCGGAGCTTGGCCAGCAGGTCGTCGCTGGAGCCCATGAAGGTCGCGTTGATCTTGACCCCGCAGGCTTCCTCGAACGGCTTGGTGAACAGGGTGTCGGTGTAGCCTTCCCAGACCATGAAGTTGAGCTCGCCACCGATCGGCTTGGGGCAGAGCTGCTTGAGGTAGGTGGCCGCGTCGGCCCGGGCGTCAGTGGTGGCGGTGATAGTGATCTTCGTGGCCGCCGCTGCCGGGGCCGCCTTCTTGTCCGCCCCGCCGCAGGCCGCCAGCCCAAGGGCAATGGCCACGACGGTCATCCGGGGTATCTGAGGAGCGTTCGGCATACGGGTCTTCCTTAATAACGGTGGGTCGGTCGGGGGACGCCGGTCCAGCCGGCTGGGCCAAGTGGAGGAATAAGCTACACCTCGAACCCGGGGACGGAAGTGATCCGCAGATTTCGCAGATTTCAGCGATTGGGTGGGGACATTCCGTCTGAACGTTTCGTTTGGACGAGGCGACGGTATTCCAGGCTCCGACCTCCAAAATTGAGTAGAAGTGCCGTCATGAGCCCGCTGGCTCTCAAGTAGTTGAGGGCCTGGGATTCTTCGATGCCGGTCAACTTCCGCAGAGCCTTGAGTTCGACGATTACCTGTTCACAGCAGATCGCGTCCACGCGGTAGGTGGTTGAAATCGGTTGTCCGTTGAAAAGGATGGGAAGTTCGACCTCTGCTCGAAATGGTATTCGTCGAGAATTGAGCTCATACCGGAAGGCGTCCCGATATACGGCCTCGAGAAAACCGCCCCCAAGGATCCGATGCACTTCCATAGCGGCACCAATGATGGCGAATGTGCGCGGATCACGGTCCTGTGGCGGATCGATTGGCATGCGACCACATTAGTTCATCGCTTCTATCGTTTGGGCATCTTTTTATGACGGACAGTGGCCAAAAATTCGGCAGATTCGCCCCCAACCCGCCAATCGCCGAAATCTGCGTCATCTGCGGATAACCTTTTCCAGCCGGAGCCGTCGATGTCCCGCGTCATCGAGTTGAAAACCGCCATTCCCGGACCCAACAGCCTGGCCCTGGCCGCCCGGCGCGCCAAGGCCGTCCCCAAGGGTGTTCCCTCCACTACCCCAATCGCGATCGTCTCGGCCGAGGGGGCGGTCCTGACCGATGCCGACGGCAACCGGTTCATCGATTTCGGCGCCGGCATCGGCGTGATGAATGTCGGTCACGGCCACCCCAGGGTCCGCGCCGCCATCCAGGCCCAGACCGAACAGTTCACCCACGTCTGCTTCCCGGTCTCGAGCTACGAGTCGTATGTGGCGTTGGCGGAAAAGCTCAACGCGCTGACGCCAGGGAGCCACGAGAAACGGACCTTCTTCGTCAACAGCGGCGCCGAAGCGGTCGAGAACGCGGTCAAGGTCGCCCGCCACTTCACCGGGCGGCAGGCGGTAGTCTGCTACGAGCACGGCTTTCACGGCCGGACCTACATGGGAATGGCCCTGACCTCGAAGGTGATGCCCTACAAGAAAGGATTCGGTCCGTTCGCGGCCGAGGTGTACCGGATTCCGTTTCCATATTGCTATCGCTGTCCTGAGGGCGGACAGGCGGACGGGCGGACGGGCGGACAGTGCTGCATGGCCAGCCGCGATTTCCTCGACCGTCAATTCGCCGCCATCGTCGATCCCGACTCAGTTGCCGCGATCATCATCGAGCCGGAGCTCGGCGAGGGTGGCTTCGTTCCGGTGCCCAGGCCCTACATGACCGAGCTGGCGGCCTTTGCCAGGGCGCACGGCATTCTGCTGATCGCCGATGAGATTCAGACCGGGTTCGGCCGGACCGGAAAGCTGTTCGCGTCGGAGCATTTTGAGCTCGTGCCCGACCTGATGACCACGGCCAAGTCGCTGGCCGGCGGCCTGCCGCTCGCGGCCATCACCGGCCGGGCCGACATCATGGACTCGGCGCAGGTCGGCGGACTGGGCGGCACCTATGGAGGCAATCCGCTGGCCTGCGCTGCCGCGCTGGCGGTGCTCGACATAATGGTCACGGAAAAGATCCCGGAGCGCGCCTCGGCCATTGGCCGGAGGATCACCGATCGCTTCAAGCGCTGGCAGTCAAAGCACCGCTGGATCGGCGATGTCCGTGGGCTGGGTGCCATGGTGGCTATCGAACTGGTCAAGGATCCCCTCACCCGGGAGCCGAGCAAGGAGCTGACGGGCAAGCTGCAGGCCGAGGCGCTCAAGCGCGGTGTGATCCTGCTGTCGGCCGGGACGCTGGGCAACGTGATCCGGGTGCTGGTGCCGCTGACCGTGACCGACGCGGTGCTGGATGAAGGGCTCGACGCGATGCAGCAGGCCGTCGAGGCCATCACGCCTTGAACCAGCCGGTTGGCATGCCGGTATCACGCCGGTCGACCGTGTGGGCCCTGGCCCTCGCCGTTCTGAGTCCCCGACTGCTACTCGCACAGGACAGTATCGCAGCCGCGGCCAGCTACACCGCGGTTGCCGCCAGCTGGTCCGATTTTGCCGCCCACGAGATGGCGGACAAGGAAATTCCCGGACTTTCGGTGGCGCTGGTCGACGACCAGCAGATCATCTGGGCTCGCGGGTTCGGTCTATTGGACCCCGATGACAGCAGCCGGGGGCCTGCCACGGCGCAAACGGTCTATCGGGTGGCGTCAGTATCGAAGCTGTTTACTGCCATCGAGATCATGCGGCTGGTCGAGCAGAAGAAGATCGACCTCGATCAGCCGGTGGCGCGCTACCTCCCCGAGTTCCGCCCCAGCAATCCGTTTGGCATCCCGATCACGGTGCGGATGCTGCTGACCCACCGCTCGGGGCTGGTGCGTGAGCCACCGGTCGGCGGACTGACCGACACCAGCGGTGCCTCACTCGCTGCGGCCGTCGCCAGCCTCAATGCCAGCACCCTGGTCTACCGGCCTGGCACCCATACCAAGTATTCCAATGCCGCCGTAGGTGTGCTCGGACTGCTCATCGAACGAATGGCCCGCGATTCGTTCGCCACGGTGGAGCGGCGGCAGGTCCTTCAGCCGCTGGGCATGAGTCACAGCGACTTTTCCCCGCGCCCCGATCTCATCGCGGCGCTCGGTCACGGGCTGATCTGGAGTTCGGATGGACGTGAGTCAGCCGCGCCGATCTTCCAGTTCGGCATCGCCTCGGCGGCCAATCTCTACACCACCGTCATCGACCTGGGGCATTTCCTGTCGGCGCTGTTCGCCGACGGCCGTGGGCCGGGCGGCGCGATCGTTCGGTCCGGCACGCTCCGGGCCATGTATCAACCCCAGTACCCCGAATCGGGGCATGCGCCATTCGGGCTCGGATTCGAGCTCGGCGCGCTCGACGGTCATCCGACGGTCGGCCATGGCGGCATCGCGTACGGCTACGCCACGACCGTGCTCGCGATTCCCAGCGCCAAGCTCGGTGTGATCGTGGTCTCGACCCGGTATTGGACCAATGATGTCACCCAGCGGCTGGCCGCGCAGGCGCTGCGCCTGATGCTGGCCGTCAGGCAGCGGCAGCCGCTTCCTGTAGTGGCCCTACCCGCGCCGGTGCCGGTCGAGCTGGCCCGGGAACTGGCCGGCAGGTACGGCACGGGTGAGCGCGTAATTCAACTCGACTTCCGCCACAACCGGCTCTACGCCACCTGGTTCTCCGGTGGCCCACGCGCCGAGTTGCGGATGCTGGCAGACACGCTGATCACGGATGACCGGGTCAGTTTCGGCCGCCGGCTGTTGCAGGCTGGCGATCGCCTGGTGTCCGGCGTGGATACACTGGCCCGGGTGGCGGAGAGCGAGCCCGCTGCGGTGCCGGCCCGCTGGGCCGGCCTGCTCGGCGAGTACGGTGCCCCGTTCGGACCGCTGGTCGTGCTGGAGCGGAATGGTGTCCTGACCGTACAGCGGGCTCAGCTGGTCTTCTATCCGCTCCAGGAAGTCTCGCGGGACACATTTCAATTCCCGCCCCGCGGCATGAATGACGGCGAACGGCTGAGCTTCATCCGGGACTCCACCGGCCGGGCCACCGGGGTCACGATGGGCGCGCAGTATCTTCCCCGCCGGCATATCGAACCCGAGGCGGGCAATGTCTACCGGATCACCCCGCTTCACCCGATTGATGAGTTGCGCCGTGAGGCGCTGGCCGCCACCCCGCCGGTCGACTCGATGGCAACCCGGGCGCCCGATCTCGTCGAACTGACCCCCCTCGATTCGACGATCCATCTCGATATCCGCTACGCCACCAGCCGCAATTTCATGGGTTCACCGTTCTACTCGGCGCCACGGGCCTTCCTGCAGCGGCCAGCCGCCGAGGCGCTGGTCCGCGTGTCGAACCGGCTCCGGGCCCAGGGCTATGGCCTGCTGATTCACGATGCTTACCGCCCCTGGTACGTGACCAAGATGTTCTGGGATGCCTCGCCGACGCCGGACCGGGTGTTCGTGGCCAATCCGTATCCCGGCTCGCACCACAATCGTGGCTCCGCGGTCGATCTCTCGATGTACCAGCTTGCCAACGGCCAGCCGGTGTCGATGGTCAGCACCTACGACGAGTTTTCTCCCAGGGCGTACGCTGAGTACCCTGGCGGCACCTCCCTCGAACGGTGGCATCGCGAAGTCCTGCGACGGGCCATGGATGCCGAAGGCTTCACCGTGATCCCCACCGAATGGTGGCACTTTGACTATCGTGACTGGCGTCAGTATCCCGTGCTGAACCAAACCTTCGAGCAGATTCATCCGTGACCGAAATCAATCGTGACCGCCTGGCCGAGCTGTTGGCGGCCGAAACCCGGCGTTTTGCCGATACTCACCCCCGCAGTCGTGAGCTGGCCGAGCGGGCCCGTGGGGTGATGCTGTCGGGCGTGCCGATGCCGTGGATGGTGAAGTGGGCGGGAGGGTTTCCGTTGTTCGTCGAGTCGGGCGCCGGCGCCTACTTCGTCGATGTCGACAACCATCGCTATCTCGATCTCTGCCTCGGCGATACCGGTGCCATGTCGGGCCACGCGCCGGGTGGCACCGTCCGCGCCATCGAACGGCAGGCCGTGCGCGGGCTGACCTTCATGCTGCCCGGCGCTGATGCCATCTGGGTAGCCGAGGAGCTTCGCCAGCGGTTCGGGCTGGCGGCGTGGCAGTTCACCCTCACCGCCACTGATGCCAATCGCGCCGTACTGCGGCTGGCCCGGCTGCTCACCGGCCGTCCGAAAGTCCTGGTTTTCAACTGGTGCTATCACGGCACGGTCGACGAAACCTTTGCCATACTCCAGGATGGTGTGGTCCAGCCTCGACCGGGCAATCTCGGCCCGCCAGTCGACCCGGCCCTGACCACCCGGGTGGTCGAGTGGAACGACGTCGCGGGGCTCGAACGGGAATTGGCCCACGGAGATGTGGCCTGCGTCCTGGCCGAACCGGCGATGACCAATATCGGGATCATTCCGGCCGAAGACGGATTCCATGCGGCGCTCCGCCAGTTGACCCGCCGGACCGGCACCTTGCTGGTGCTGGATGAGACCCACTCGATTTCTGCCGGGCCGGGTGGCCTCACCCGCGCGGAGGGACTGGAGCCGGATTTCCTGACCATCGGGAAGGCGATCGGCGGTGGGGTGCCCGGCGCGGCGTATGGTTGCACTGCGGAGATCGCCACCCGCCTTGCCACTGCGCTGCCGGTGGCCGAATCGGATACCGGTGGCATCGGCGGCACCCTGGCCGCCAATGCGCTCTCACTCGCCGCCATGCGCGCCACCCTGGCGACTGAACTGTCCTCCGAGTCGTTCGGCGAAACGATTCCCCTGGCCGGCCGCTGGACCGCCGGGGTCCGCGGTGTGATTGCCGAGTTCGGCCTGCCGTGGAGTGTGCAGCGGCTCGGTTGCCGGGCGGAGTACTGCTTCCGGCCTCATCCACCGAAGAACGGCGCCGAGGCGGCGGCGGCCGCCGATCCGGAGCTGGAACGGTATCTCCACCTGGCGGCGCTCAACCGCGGCGTGCTGCTCACCCCGTTTCACAACATGGCCCTGATCGCGCCGGGGGTGACCGGCAGCGACATCGATCGTCATACCGCGGTGTTTCGAGAGAGCGTGGCGGCGCTGGTGCATCCGTAGTGCCTCGCGCACCCGTACCTCCCACATTCATTGCGGGGGAGTCGTGAACCTGCTTCGTCAGCGACTGATCGCCGTCCTTATGGCCGCCGCCGTGGGCGCTGTGCTGCCGGGTCACGCGCTCCGGGCCCAGCAGACCATCACCGGTTTCGAGAGGGATCGCGCCCTCACCATGCTGGGCCTGGTGCACGACGATATCAGCAAGCACTACTTCGACCCTGCCTTTGGCGGCGCCGACCTGGCCGCAATCTTTGATACGGCCAAGGCCAGGATTGGCCGGGCCACCCGGGTCGAGGAAACGCTGCTGGCCATTGCCCAGGCCACCCTCGAACTCAATGACGGACACACCGCTTTTCTGCCGCCGAGCCTGGCGGTCCGCGCCGACTACGGCTGGACCATGAGCATGATCGGGGACTCGTGCCGGGTCATGACGGTCGCGCCGGGCAGCGACGCCGATATCCAGGGGGTGCATCCCGGTGATGCGGTCCTCGAGATCGAGCGGCTGCATCCCGCGCGGGTCAATCTCCATACCATCTTCTACATGCTCAACCTGCTGTCGCCTCGGCGGAGCCTGCACGTGACCCTGGCCCCGCCGGGCGCCGCCCCGCGCGAACTCACCCTGCTGGCGAAGATCGTCGGGCACCGGCAGACCTACGATATCAGCGGCCAGAGCGATGATATCTGGGAACTGATCCGCCAGGGGCAGAACGAGGCGGATAGCCTCGCCTCACGTTACCGGGAATTCGGCGACTCCGTGCTGGTCTGGAAGCTCCACCGCTTCGATGCGGATGACCATGACGTCGATGTCGGATTGAAAAGGGCGCGGGGTCGTCAGGCGCTGATCCTCGATCTACGCGGCAATCCCGGCGGGTCAGTCGAGACGATGCTCCGGCTGCTCAATGGCCTGTATTCCGATTCCACGATGGTTGCCAACGTCCGTGGCCGGGAGGTGAACAAGGCGCTGTTCGTGAAGGGCAGTGGGGCGCGGGCCTTTGCGGGGGCGCTGTTGGTGCTGGTCGACAGTCGCTCTGCTTCCGGCTCCGAAGCGGTATCCCGGGTGGTGCAACTGAGTGGCCGCGGCCGGATCCTCGGCGACCGCACGGCGGGCGCGCTGCGTGAAGCGCTGCGCTACATCCATGGGGCCGGCACCCAATCGGTGGCGCTGTACGGCACCAGCGTGACCATCGCCGATTTCATCCTGTCCGACGGCAAGAGCATCGATGGGGTTGGCGTGCCCCCTGATGAAATGGTGCTGCCCAGCGGTGCCGAGATGGCGGCCGGCGCCGATCCGGTGCTTGCCCGCGCCCTGGCGCTGGCCGGCGTGACGCGCACCGCGGCGCAGGCGGGGCAGTTGATGCTCGAGAAGTGAGCGGGGGTCGAGCGGCGGCGGGACTGACGGGGCCAGCGGTCCCGCTCAGGCGCCGGGCGCTGCCACTCGGAGGCGCGAGTGGTCGGTTTCGCGCGGACCGGTGTCGTAGACCCAGCCCAGGACAGCGCCATAGACCAGATGCCCGAGCAGGCTCCCGATGATCAGGCTGACGTTTCCATGGGAGAAGATTCCCGCACCCACCAGCGGCATGAACAGGGTCTGGGCCACCACGAACACGGCCAAGCCGTAGAGCAGCCCGCGCACCAGGGGAGTGCCCGGAAGCTTTCCCCGGACGGCTCCCGCGTAGAGTACTCCGAGTCCCATTCCGAAGACGAAGTGAATCAGCCAGCCGACGGCCGGGCCGAATGCCAGCTGGGCCGAGGCCACGCCAAGGGAGGTACTCAGGATCTGCCCGACGGCGATATCGGGAAGGCCGATCGCCGGCTCGAGGAGCAGTAGTGCAGTCATCACTCCCGTGGCGATCAGTCCTGCCGCAGCCGCGCGTCGAACGTCCATGGTAGTCCCCATTTCAGGGCTTGCTCAGCCCGTGACTCACGGAATAGATGTAGGCCGCCACCAGGAACACCTGCGATTCCGAGATGCCACCGGGATGCGACACCATCACGGTTCCCGCCAGGCCGTTGTCGATCCGCTCGACGATGGCATCGAACCCGCCATTGATATGGCGCCACGATTTGCCAGTCAGGGCGGGCGCCACCGGGCCGCCCTGCAGCTTGTCGCCATGACAGGCGAAGCACGTCCCCGAGCCGTGGAAAATCTTCCGACCGGCCTCGATCATCGGCGGGGCCAGTAGCGCCGACTCGGGCTCGGCGTTTTTCAGTGTGGTATCCACCGTCTGAGCGGTGGCGCGACCCGGATGGAGCAGCAGCGCTGCCATCACGAGGAGTGCGAATTGCGGAGAGCAGGCCATGGGACCCCGATCATGCGGTGAACGCGACCAGCATGGTAGGGGATCGTTGCAGGGCAGGACGTGAAACGCCGGTGAAGAGATCTTCATGATCGCGCCGGGCATTTATGGGGATTCGGCTACACAGCATTCATGATTCCTTCATGGGTTCGGCGCCATCCTTGGGCCCATCCCTGAGCCCCGGAGCATTGCATGCGCGCCGTTCGATGGCTGGTCCCCCTCCTGCTGTTCGCGGTCACCTCACCCGCGCTCGCCGCGGATGACCTCGCGGATCTGGCCCGCAGTTACGCCGCGACCCACGCGGTGGCCGGCCGCGCCTCCAGCGCCATCAGGATCCCGAGTTTCGCCCGGCAGACCGGACTGGCCTGCAGCGCCTGTCACTACCAGTTTCTGGCGCTTACTCCTTTCGGCCGCAAGTTCAAGCTGAACGGGTACACGATGGCCAGTCGTCCGGCGATCCTCGAGGCCGACACCATGTCCGGCGGCAAACTGGCGCTGTCGCCGTTTTCGCTGCTCTCCGCGATGTTGACGACGGGTGTGACCCATATCAACGAAGCGGTGCCTGGCACGCAGAATGACGCGGCCGCGCTGCCGCAGGAACTCAGTGTCTTCCTGGCTGGCCGCATTACCCCCAAGGTGGGACTCTTTTCCCAGTTCACCTATGCGGGCGCCGACGGCGGATTCGGCATCGACAACATCGACATCCGGTTTGCCGATCATACCACCCTCGGGGGCAGCACTGAGGTGGTCTATGGGCTGACCCTCAACAACAACCCCACCACCCAGGACCTGTGGAATTCCACGCCCGGCTGGGGCTTCCCATTCATCGGCTCGGACGCCGCCCCGGGACCTGCGGCGAGCCCGGTGATCGACGGTGGGTTGTCGCAGAACGTGCTGGGCCTCGGTGGCTATGGGATGTTCGGTGGGCTCGTCTACGCGGAGTTCACGGCGTATCGCTCGGCCATCCAGGGTGCAGCCCAGCCCTCGGATGCGACCGGCGCGCTCAAGGGGCTCGCGCCGTACTGGCGCCTGGCGCTGCAGAAGGATTTCGATCACCAGTCCATCATGATCGGCACCTTCGGCCTCCACGCCAGTCTGTATCCGGCGGCACTCACCGATCCGCACAACACCTATACCGATATCGGGCTCGATGCCCAGTTCGAGTCCCGGGTCGGCACGGGCAATCTTGTAGTTCGGGGCAGCTGGATTCACGAGCACCAGGCCCTTGATGCCACCTTTGCGGACGGCGGCGCAGTCAACCAGCAGAATACCCTCAAGTCGTTCCGGTTCAACGCCAGCTACTATCCCCGGCAGTGGATCGGGGTGAGTGGCGGATACTTCGATACCCGGGGCACCGCCGATGTGGGTCTCTATGCGCCGAACCCGGTCGATGGCAGCGCGAGCGGACTGCCCAACACCAACGGATTCATCGCCGAAGTCGACGTGAACCCGTGGGAGAACACCCGAGTGGGCCTGCAGTACACCGGCTACTCGAAGTTCAACGGGGCCAGCACGAACTACGACGGCTCCGGCCGGAACGCCTCGGGCAACAACACGCTGTTCGCCTTCGTCTGGTTGGCGTTCTAGCCACTTGGCGGCCGCTGCAGGACCTCCGGCGGGACTCGGTGTTCACACCGGGTCCCGCCGCTGCGTTTGGCCGGAGGTCCTTGCCCGCCAGCCGCGAGCCTCGGCGGCCGGCGCCAGGTCCCTCCGCCAATCGCCCGGGCTTCGTGACGGACGCCGGCTCCGCAGGGCGGCCAGCGAGTGAATTCGACGGAACAGGCGGGATCAGGCAGAGTTACTGGCCAAGATGCGGTACATTCTGCACCAGTGGCGGCATCGATGGCGGGCTATCGTCGAGTTCCAATGCTTCGGGACCGCGGGCGGGTCGAGGGCAGCCCGGGAGCGGCGCCCGAGCAACTCCCCGTGCAGCCACCACCACATTGCCCTCCCATGCATCGGGGAGGAGTCAGGGGTGGGCCAGACCCACCAGAGGAAAGACCCCAATGAACGACAGCGCATTGCCCCGAGGCCCCGATCTGACCCTGGGCCTCTCCGCCTCCTCCCTCCTCGATGGAGAATCGATCCTCGGCCAGGTCGACGGTCACGCGGTGCTGCTGGTCCGCACCGGCGGCGAATTCTTCGCGATCGATGCCCACTGCACCCATTACAGCGGACCGCTCGCCGAGGGGCTGATCGTGGTGGAGACGATCCGATGTCCCTGGCATCACGCCTGCTTCGATCTTCGGACCGGCGAGGCCATCGGCGCTCCCGCCCTCAATCCGCTCACCTGCTGGGCCATCGAGCACGAGGGCGAAAAACTCTTCATTCGGAAACCGCTGCCGTCAGCAGGAACGCCCGAGCCGCCTGAGGGTACTCCGGCCTCCGTCGTGATCATCGGCGCTGGCGCCGCCGGCGAATCCGCCGCCCAGGCCCTTCGCGGTGCCGGCTACACCGGACCGGTCACGATGCTCGGCACCGACTCATCGGTGCCGGTTGACCGCCCCAACCTCAGCAAGGACTATCTCGCCGGCACGGCGCAGGAGGACTGGATCCCGCTGCGTCCGCGCCAGTGGTATGCCGAGCAGAAGATTGAGCTCCGGACCGGCACGACGGTTACCGCCATCGAACCGGTGGGCCGCACCGTGACCCTGGGAGACGGTACCACCCTGACCTATGGTGCCCTGCTGATCGCCACCGGCGCCGAACCGGTGCACCTGTCGATTCCCGGTGGCCAGCGGGCCCTGGTGCTGCGCACCCTCGCTGACAGCAAGGCGATCATCGCCGCCGCGAAAAACAGCAAGCGCGCCGTCGTCCTCGGGGCCAGCTTCATCGGTCTCGAGGCGGCCGCGGCGCTGAGCAGCCGGGGCATTGAGGTCCATGTGGCCGCTCCCGATGCCCGCCCACTCGAGCGGATCCTCGGTCCCGAGGTCGGCGACTTCATCCGCCGGCTTCACGAGTCCCACGGCGTGATTTTCCACCTCGGCCAGTCGGCCACCGAGATCGGGACCGACTCGGTCACTCTTACCTCGGGAGAGAAGATCCCGGCCGACCTGGTGGTGGCCGGGGTCGGAGTCCGGCCCAATGTGGCACTGGCGGAAGCGGCGGGGCTCACCGTAGCACGCGGGATCGTGGTCGACCGCTTCCTGCAGACCAGTGCGGCCGGGATCTACGCCGCCGGCGATGTGGCCCGCTATCCCGATCCGCGCAGTGGCGCCCTGGTGCGGATCGAGCACTGGGCACTGGCCCAGCGCCAGGGCCGCCTCGCGGCGCTCAACATCCTCGGCATGACGCAACCGTTCGTAACGGTGCCCTTTTTCTGGAGCCAGCACTACGACCTGTCGCTCAACTACGTCGGCCACGCCGAGCAGTGGGATGCGATCGAGATTTCGGGCAGCCTCGATGACCACGATGCAACCGTGGTCTATCGACTCGGCGGCAAGGTGCAGGCGGTGGTGACGCTCTTCCGCGACAAGCTGAGCCTTGAAGCGGAAGCCGCGCTGGAACGGCAGGATGACGGGGCGCTGGAGGCGGTGCTCAGTCGTTGATCAATTCCCGATCGGCAACAGCAATCCACCGAAGATGCAGATGACGCAATAGATTGTGCCGGTCCGTTCCTCGACAATGTTGCTCATGGCAACCATCGATTGCTTGGTCGAACTGCAACAGGCTTCCCGTAGACGATCGAAAAGCTGTTGCTGTTTATTCACCAACACGGATAGCGGCCGGGGAAAGAGTGACGAGCAGTCTGTCGGAGCACTCTTTAGTGCCATCTGTGTCAACCGTGGACGGCTGTTGCAGTTGCAGTTCAACAATCCCAATCCTGGCCGACCATGATGAATCCTGGCGTCCTGCTCCCCCCGCGGCCCTGATGTCCCCAGCCCATGCCGACGGCTGCCTCTGGACTTCACAGGTGGTCATGCCGCGAGCCGAGCCGGTGGCGCTTCCCGGCGTTGCGGACGTGGTTGTCATCGGTGGCGGATACACCGGGCTGAGTGCCGCCCGGACTCTCGGGCTGGCTGGGGCCGATGTCACCCTGCTGGAGCGCGATCATGTCGGTGCGGGCGCCAGTGCCCGGAACGGTGGCTTCGTGCTACCGGGATTCAAGCCCGATCTTGCCGAGATTGCGGCCCGCCATGGCAACGAGGTGGCCAGGTCGCTGTTCGCGATGAGCATCGAGGCAGTGAGCCTGGTGGAGAAGCTGGTTACCGAAGAACAGATCGACTGCAATTTCGAACGGCCTGGCGGGATGACGCTCGCGGCCCGGCCGTCGCACCTGGTGGGGCTCCGGGAATCGGGTCGGGTGCTCAAGGCACTCTGCGGCTATGAGACCGAGCTGCTCGATGCCGGCGCGGTCCGGGCGGAAATCGGGTCGAACCAGTATTTCGGCGGACAGCTGGATCCCGGCGCGGCGGCATTGCATCCGGCCCGCTACCTGGCTGGACTGGCCGCCAGCGTCCGCCGCACCGGTGCCAAAGTCATCGAACGGACCGAAGTCACCGGCATCTCGGGAAAATCCGGTGACCTCACGGTCCGGACCATCCGCGGTCCACTGCGGGCCCGCGAGGTCATCGTGGCCACCGATGGGTACACCGGCCGCTGGGCGGGCGGGCTGGGCCGGCGGGTGGTGGCGGTCGGCAGTTACATCGTGGCCACGCCGCCGCTCGATTCCGCCCTGCAGCAGCGCCTGATTCCCCGGCGGCGAGTGATGAGTGACACTCGCCGGCTGCTGAATTACTTCCGACTTTCTCCTGATGGCCGGATGGTGTTCGGGGGCCGGGCCGGCTTCATCCCGGGGCGGCTCGAGGGCAGTCGCGAACTGCTGATCAGCCAGATGCACCGGGTCTTTCCCGAGCTGACCGATACCGCGGTCGAGTTTGCCTGGGGCGGTCACCTGGGTTTCACCTGGGACGGACTGCCGCACGTCGGCCGGCGTAACGGCATTCACTACGCCGTCGGCTACTGCGGTCATGGCGTGGCGTTGTCCACCTGGCTCGGCCACCGGGTGGGCCTGGCCCTCGCGGGAAGCGGTCCCATGCCCGAGATTCCCGAGTCGGGGTTCCGGGCCATTCCGGGTGGGTCGATGATCGACTGGCTGTTGCCGCTGGTCGGGCTATACTATCGACTGCGGGATGCGCTGGATTGAACCGTGTCGTGGGGAGCAGCACGTGACGCGTGCACGCCTGCCCCCCTGCCCCCCTGTTCCCCCCCTCGAAAGGAGGGCCGATTAATTGCGTCGCCCCAACCCCGAAGTCCTGAAGGATCTCGAGCGCTACCTGGGCCTCATCGGAGGCCGGGTTATGCCGGAGGCCGAACAGCACGCCTTCATCGCCGAGACGGTGCAGAGCTACGAGCAGTACATCAACCGCGGCTTCATCTCCTATCGCAAATCGGTAACCCAGGCCGGACAGTTCGCCGCCCTCGAATGGTCGGGGGAAGGCTCGATCCTTCGCGATCTCCTCGGTCGCGAGTACATCGACTGTCTCGGCGGCTACGGCATCTTCAGCGCGGGCATCAATCATCCCCGGATCGTGAAGGCCGTGACCGACCAGATGGGCCGAATGGCGCTCAACAGCCAGGAATTGCTGGAGCCGTGGCGCGCCGCCCTGGCCAGGACGCTGGCGCACATCACCCCCGGTGAACTGCAGAACTGCTTCTTCATCAACAATGGCACCGACGCCATCGAAGGGGCCATCAAGCTGGCCCGCCTCTACACCAGGCGGCACACCTTTATCTCGGCGCTGGGCGGATTCCACGGCAAGTCGATGGGGTCGCTGTCGCTGCTGGGCAAGGCCTCGTTCCGCGAGCCGTTCCTGAGCGGACTGCAGGATGTCCGATTCGTGCCATACGGAGATGCCGATGCCCTGGCCCGTGAGCTGAGCGGTCTCGAAGCCGTGGGACAGCTGCCGGCTGGCGTGGTGCTCGAGCCGGTCCAGGGAGAAGCGGGCGGTGTGGTGCCGCCGGCCGGCTACTTCCCCAGGGTGCGCGAGCTGTGCACCAGGTACGGTGCCCTGCTCATCGCCGACGAGATCCAGACTGGCATGGGCCGGACCGGCAAGCTCTGGGGCGTCGACCACAGCGGCACCGAGCCGGACATCATGTGCCTCGGCAAGGCACTCGGCGGCGGGGTCATGCCGCTGTCGGCGTTCATCTCGACGGCCAGGATCTGGGAAGTGATGATCCCCAACCCGATCATCCACTCCACGACGTTCGGGGGCAATCCGATTGCCTGCGCGGCGGGACTGGCCGCGATCGCCGTGACGCTGGAGGAAGATCTGCCGGGGCAGGCCGCCACCAAGGGCGAGTACCTGCTCAAGGAGCTGTCGGGGTTGCAGCAGCGCTATCCGCAGGTGCTCACCAATGCGCACGGTCAGGGGTTGCTGATCGGAATGGAATTTCCCACTGACGAAATCGGGTTCGCGTGTGCGGCGGGGTTGTTCAAGCGCGGGGTGCTGGTGGCGGGGACCTATTCCAAGGCACGGACCATCCGGATTGAACCGCCCCTCAATATTCCGATGCCGCTACTCAAGGAAATGCTCAACCGGCTGGAAGACACCTTCAAGGAAATGGCAGTCGGCCGCAGCAACTGAACACGAAAGAGGAACAGCCACGGATGAACACGGACTGTTCCTCTCATTTCCAGTCTCCTGCTCGCGGATCGGGCAGGAGTCTTGTTGTTCAACAACTCACCTTCATCGAATTGCGGATCGTCCGCCGGGATGTGAGCGGAGCGATCCGTGTTGGTCCGTGGCCAGTGCACTTTGTGCTCGTCCGTGGCCACTTTCAGTGCGGATCGACGGGGGCCAGAAACGGCCGCGGATGAACACGGACTGATCCTCACACCTCCGGGCGCCAGCGTACTGGTCGGATACCAGTTGTTGATCGAACAACCCGTTCCTAGCAGGGGAAATGTCCACCCGAGCGTGATCGGAATTATCCGTGCTCGTCCGTAGCAGTGGTTGGAGCTACCGCTCGACGTAGGCAATACCATCGGGACCATCCCCCACGGGCAACCGTCGGCGGATGGTCCTCGTGGCAAGATCCAGCTCCACCACCTCGGCACTGCCGTTGAGCGTCACCCAGGCGGTCTTGCCGTCAGGTGATATGGTCAGCCCCTCCGGCTGAGTGGCCGGAGTGCCCTTCACGCTGAGGACGCCGCGCAGTTTTCGGGTCGTGGGGTCGACGAAGCGGATCTCGTCGGCGGTAGGATTGGTGATCACCGCAACGGCGCCGGTCGGGTCGAAGCCGATCCGGTAGGGCATCCCGCCGGTCTGCATCGAGTCGATGACTTTCCAGCCGGCCAGGTCCACCATGTAGACCTTGGCGGTCTTGTTGCTGCCGAGCCAGGTCTGGGTGCCGGTCGAATTGAGGCCTAGTCCCTCCGTCAGCACGCTGACTGGCAGGAACTTCACCGGCTCTTTCCCGCTCAGATCGATCTGCGACACTGAACCGTCGCCGATGTTGGCGGTATAGGCATGCCGTCCATCGGGGTTGAGCGCCATCATGTGGCTGACCCGCTGCCCGGTCGGCGCCTCGCCGGTGACCTGGCCGGTCGCAATGTCGACCAGCAGGATGGCGTTGCTGGTCTCCGAGGTGACCGCCAGGGTGTGATTGTCCTTGAGGAAAAGGGCGCTGTGGGGCCGCATCCTCGGGGCCAGATCGATGGTCTTGGCCACCGTCAGCGTCTGCAGGTCGACCACCGTCAGCGTCGAGCCGGGCGTCCGGTCGCCGTAGTCGGTAACGACCGCCCATTTGCCGTCGGACGAAACCGCCACTTCATGGGGAAAGTGGCCGGTCGGCAATGTGGCCAGGGTGGTGCCACTGGCCAGGTCGATGATCGACACCGTCGAGCCGGACTGATTGACCACGACGAGGGTGGGGCGGGGCGCCGTCTGCAGTGCGAGGACCAGACTGATGAGTGTGAGCATGGCTGGAATACGGGTTTGGGGTCCGGGGGTTTCCGATGGTGCGAACGAAAGCGGCGGAGCGCAATGCGCCCCGCCGCTCTCAGCCTTGAGCCGAGAGGGGCAGCTACTCCTTTGCCGCGCCGTAGGTGTGAGACCAGCTCACGGTGACGCCAACCAGAAACTTGAAGCCGGCATCGAGCTTGGTCGGCTTGGAGATCTTGGTGAAAGCGTCGTTAGTGATGATCCCGTGCACATTCGGGGTCAGCGAAATCGGGCCTGCGCTGATCGGCAGCGCGGCCGACAGGTCGATGTGGGTCAGGCCATTGTCCTGGAAATTCCAGCCGTTGCCGCAGCCGGTGAAAATGTCGCCCGAATCACACTGCTGACCGGCGCTGAATCCGGCAAGCACCCCCAGTTGTAGCGGGAGTACCGGCGTCAGGTGAACGGGCAGGCCGACACTCGCCTCGACGTACAGCCCCTTGATCTTATCCACGTCATACCAGGCGGCGAGTTTTGGGCTGAGTGGTACACCGAGTGCAATCTTGCCGTACACTTCGACCGTGTTGTTTGCCTTTGTGTAACCCGCATCGTTCGGGTAGATGTACCCCGTCGCGCCAGCGGTCAGCGTGGCGAGCCCGACGGGAAGGTTGAACTCACCCCACCAGTCGAATTCGGTGAGATTGAACGACGCGGTGCCGCCCCCCTCGCTAATGTCGTTCTGGGCATTGTCGTACTTGCCGATCTCGATGTTGGACCAGCCACCGGCGGTAAAGGTCAGCTTGTGGCCGACGGTGAAATACAGGTCGGGCTCGAGCACCGGTTTATTGGAGAGTGAGGCCCCGCGCCAGAAGTACGCGCTCTGGACCGCCAGGTCCGCTCCGACGGTTTGGGCCGAAGCCGTTCCTGCGAGGCCGATGGCCAGTGCGAGGCCGAGGCCGCCCACGACAAGTCCACGCTGCATGATTCTGCTCCTGTTTGGGGCTATGGTGACTGGATTATGGACACTAACTCGCGGTTCGCCGGGGCACAACCCGGCTCGTCCCGCCAAAAACGAAGCGGCCCGCTCCAAGGGAGCGGACCGCTGAGCCAAACCGGGGCCGAAGCCGCCGGGCGCTAGCGGACCGCCCCACATGAAGTGGGGTTGAGCACCGGGCGACAATTGAGACTCAGCATGACGGTCTCGCGGATATGGTCCGACAGGATCAAACAGGGTACGGCATTCCGCGGGGAATGTCAATCAAATTTCCCATGCTACCCCGGCCTCCACCTTCAACAGCGGGATCCCGTTTCCCTCTGAGCCGGATGTTGCGCCTGCCGGTTGTTGGGCACAACTTCGTCAATGAATCCCATGACGCTCGATCTTTTCGTCCCGCCCGGCCCCGGCGAATCCGCCGTCCACGACAGTCTCGAACGACTGGTGGCGGCGCTGCGCCGTCAGCCGGAGGATGTGACTGGCCGCGATACCTCCCTCCATTCATTGGTCGAGGCGGCGGCACACGCCACGACGGTGCTCGAGGCCGGGGTTGAAAATTCGTTCGAGATCGATGACCTGGGTTTGAAGGGCCGGCTGCTGGCCCGCCGAGTGGACCAGATCAGGATTGAGCCGGGTGCCGGACGGGAAGAATTGCTGCGGTTGGCCCGGGCCCTGGCCGATGACGTAACGCCGCTCGAAAGCAGCGGGGCGGTGAAGGTCGAACTGGTGCCCAACCTGCAGCCCCCGCCGCCGCCGACCCTGACCCGGC
Organism: Gemmatimonadota bacterium; assembly: GCA_041691295.1. Classification (GTDB taxonomy): domain Bacteria; phylum Gemmatimonadota; class Gemmatimonadetes; order Gemmatimonadales; family GWC2-71-9; genus DATEHG01. The sequence goes on along the minus strand of JBEPVA010000011.1, from coordinate 15,834 downwards.
CGGCCGATGGCAGCCGGGCATCCCGTGCCGCGCCCGCCCTGCCTGACTGGATAGTCCCGCCGCGCCGCGAGAGCACCTCCAATACCCTGGCCGAAACTATCGCCCAGATCTCGACTTCGCTGGGAGATGGACTGCAGCGGGGCGCCTGGCGCGCGGCGCTCCACGACGTGCAGGCGCTGATCCGCATGGTGCCGGCGGTACCGGAAAACCAGCGCCGCGGATTTTCGATTTCGGTGCGGCGGTACCTGACCCGGACAGTCTTCGAAGCCTTCAACGAACTGGCGCTCAGAGCCCCCGAGGAACAGCCGCGGGTCATCGAGGTGCTGCGGTGGTCGGGCCTCGATGCCGCTGAGGTGGTGCTCGACCTGATCAAGGCCTCGGAGGCGGTTGGTGCGCGGGAGTTCCTGTTCACCGCCCTCGCCGAAATGCATGACGCGGCACCCCTCGTCATGCCTTTCCTGACGAGTCCCCGCTGGCATGAGGTTCGGCACGGTGCCGATCTGCTGGGGCGGATGGGACATGTCCCTGGCATCCCGGCGTTACGGCACCTGCTCGATCACCCGGACGAACGGGTCCGGATCGCGGCCGTCGAGGCGCTGGGAAGAATCCCCGACAAGGCGGCGCTCGAGCCGCTGCGCCAGGCGCTGACTCACAAGTCGCCCCAGATGCGGGTCCGGGCCGGCTGGGCGCTGGGCAACCGCCGTTCGGGCGCGCTGGCCATGCCGCTGCTGGCGGCGCTCGAACTGGAAAACGACTCGACAGCCTGGCGGGAACTGCTGGCCGCGCTGTCGCTGATCGATTCGCCTGAGTCCGCCTCGGCCATGGTCCGGCTGGCGCTGGAAAAGAAGACCCTGTTCGGCCGCGGCGGCCGTCCGACGCAGCAGCGGCTCGAGGTCATCGGGGCACTGGCCAAGGCCGACACCCCATCCGCTCGTCTGGCGCTGCAGCGGATTGCCCAGGAGGGAGATGCCGCGGTGAAGAGTGCGGCAGGGGACGCGCTGAGACTGCAATAGGAACTGCGGAGAGAGCAGAGGGGAGAGGGGCACTGAATTTCCCCTCTCCGCTCTTCGCCGTTCAGTTGTTCATTTCTTCAGTTCCAGCGAGGAGATGTGCAGGCTGAGGTTGTGATTGAATCGCAGTCCCGCCACCCCATCGGTATTGGTCGCCGGCCCGCTCCAGACCTCAGTGCCGTTCACCAGGAAATGAATCTTGGTCTTGTCGACCGAGACACTGATCGTGTTCTCCACCGGGCCGGTGGCCTTGCCCTGCACCACGGCGGGGCTGGCGGTCCAGCCCTTGGTCACGTCATCGGCCTTGGCGCCGTCGCGCTGCTTGATCTTCCAGGTGCCGTCGCCCCGGATCAGGAAATAGGTGTACTTCTGGGCCGGACCGTCGAGGTTCTGACCGCCGATGAACAGCCCGAACGCCTCGGCATGGTCACCGCTGCCGGGGAACAGGCTGAGCTTGGCGGTCAGGGTAAACGGCCCGGTGGTCTTGTCGGCGGTACGATAGATGATGGCGGCGGTGCCCATCGTGGCGTGATAGCCGGTGTTCATCCCTTCGAGCTTCACATCGGTGAGCTTGCCATCGTCATCGGGGCGGACCGCCCAGCCGGCCGGAAAGACCCCGCCACCGGCGACGGTCATTCCTTTGTCGTGGGCATGTTCCTGGGCCGCCAGCGGAGCCGCGGCCATGAGGGCAAGCAGCAGCCAGCGTGAGTGGCTCGGACGGGGCAGGGTAATCAGCATAACGGTGGCTCCAGTTGAATGGATCGGGCTCAAGTTGCGAGGGTGTGGCGGCCTGGGTAACCTACCCGTCCCGGGCCACCCGGGTTTCACTGCATCGTGGAGGAAGTCATGGAGCTGTTCGGGCGGATTGTGGCGGGTATCGGTGCCACGGCCATTCTCTTCGCGCTGACCTTCGTGACGCTGCTGGTCGGGGCGCTGGTGAATGGGATGCTGATTCTGTACGGTGAAAAGACCATCACCGAGCTGCTCGAGAAGCGCTTCAAGAAGTAGGGTCTCCTCCACCCTCCGCCGGCTGCGCATCGTGGCGCTCCGGAGTGGTGGCCTGCCGCATGGCGCTGTCGTAGTTCAGCTTCAGGGACCCCATTAGCTCCCGCAGCCCCCTCACCCGCATCTGCTGGCCGCCGGTCCGCCGGGCCAGGGTCACCATATGGCCAGCGGTGTCGGCCAGCCCTCCCAGGCTCAACTGCCCGGCCCCCGACTTGATCTCGTCGAGCTGGCGGCACATTCCCCGGATCACGGCGTCATCGGCCTGCAGGGCCGCCATCTGGTCCATGACCCGCGTGATGGTGGCGAATTTCATCGGCAGCCCCTGCAGGTAGCCGAGCTGCTGCTGCTGCCGGGATGTCAGCTTGATACCCATGGGACCAAGTCTAGGTGGCTGTGGCTCCCGGTGGGAGGCGGGTCTCGTTCTGGTTGAAACCCCGGGCCTTCCGCCCCGTCTGACCTGCGACCAAACTGACACTCTCACTTCTCCTGTCGTGGCCCGATCATGAAGCTCTCGGACCTCTCGATTCGTCGTCCCGTGCTGGCCAGTATGGTCAGCCTGGCGCTGGTGCTGTTTGGGGCCATCGGATACACCCGCCTGTCGGTGCGCGATTATCCAGACATCGATCCGCCGGTCATCTCGGTCTCGACCTTCCTGCCCGGCGCCAACCCCCAGGTGGTCGAATCGGCGGTCACCGATGTGCTGGAGGAGGAGTTGAGCACGGTCCCTGGACTCCGGACCCTGACCAGCTCGAGTGCCGAAGAGTCGAGCAACATCACGCTCGAATTCACGCTCGACCGCAACGTCGATGTGGCCGCCCAGGATGTGCGGGACAAGGTAAGCCGGGTACGGGGCAGGCTGCCGCGTGACGTGCAGGAGCCGGTGGTCGCCAAGCAGCAGGCCGATGCCCAGCCCTTCTTCTGGCTGGCGCTGTCCGGCGCCAACTACGACCTGCTGCAGCTGTCCGACATTGGTGATCGCCGGGTCAAGACCCGCCTGCAGAGCCTGCCCGGTGTGGGCCAGGCCCAGATTTTTGGCGAGCGCCGCCTGTCGATGCGGGTCTGGCTCTCCGGCTCCGAGCTGGCCGCCCGCAATCTCACGGTCCAGGATGTCGAGTCGGCCATCGAGAGCCGCAACGTCGAGGTCCCGGCCGGCCGGATCGAGTCGGCCCGCCGGGAGTTCTCGGTCCGCTCGCTGGGCGAGCTCAAGACCTCCGATGAATTTGCCGGCCTGGTGGTCTCCAACGATTCCGGCCAGATGGTGCGGCTGCGGGACCTCGGCCGAGTGGAGCTGGGCGCCCAGAATGAACGCAGCGAGCTCCGATCGAACGGCGTGCCGGCCGTGGCCATCGGGGTCATTCGCCAGTCCAAGGCCAACCTGATCGACGTGGCCCGGGACATCCGGGATCAGATCCCGGCCATCCAGGCCTCGCTGCCCCCCGGGGTCAAGATCGAAACGGCATTCGACGGGTCGACCTTCGTCACCCGCTCAATCCAGGAAGCAGAAGAGTCGCTGGCCCTGGCGGCGCTGCTGGTGGTGCTGATCATCTTCGTCTTCCTGCGGAACCTGCGGGCCACGATCATTCCCGGCCTGGCCATTCCGGCGTCGATCATCGCCACCTTTGCGGTGATGTACTTCCTCAATTTCTCGGTCAATAATCTCACCCTGCTGGCGCTCACCCTGGCCATCGGCATCGTGGTCGATGACGCTATCATCGTGCTGGAGAACGCCTACCGGCACCAGGAAGAGCTCGGTGAGGATCCGGTCACCGCCGCTACCGAGGGTACCCGGGAAATCGGCTTCGCGGTGATCGCGACCACCATCGCGCTGGTGGCGGTGTTCACCCCGCTGGCCTTCCTCAAGGGCAACACCGGCCGGCTGTTCAACGAGTTCGGCATTGCGGTGGCGGGCGCGGTGATGATCTCGGGTTTCGTGGCGCTGACCCTGACGCCGATGCTCTGCGCCCGGGTGCTTCGGGTGCCGGCCCGTCACGGGGTGATGTATCGCGCGCTCGAAGGGGCATTCGAGGCCATCACCCGCGGCTATACGAGGCTGCTGGCCTGGGCCATGCGCCACTGGTTCGTGGTGGTGGGCGGCGCCGTGGCCACGATGGCCGTGGCCGTCTTCCTGTTTTCCACCCTGAAGCGCGAGTTCATTCCCAGCGATGATCAGGGCTTCTTTTTCATCATCATCGTGGCACCGGAAGGCTCCTCGCTCGCCTACACCGACGGCTACCAGAAGCAGGTCGAGGCCATCGTCCAGAAAACCGCGGATGTGGCCAATGTGTTCTCGGTGGTCAACCTCGGGTCGGGCGTCAGCGGCGGGATCGTGTTCGTCAACCTGAACGACTGGGCCACCCGCAAGCGGTCGGTGCAGGAGGTCGTCGCCGAGATCCAGCCGCAGCTGTTCGGCATCCCCGGGATCTTTGCCTTTGCCAACATTCCCTCGGCGCTGGGTGGCTTCAACGGCGGCGGCGTCCAGTTCGTGGTGCAGAATCCCGACTTCAATCGGCTGGCGGTCGGGATGGACACCCTGGTGGCGCGGGCCCGCGCCATCAAGGGACTGCAGAACGTCGACACCGACCTCCGGGTCAACAAGCCACAGCTTTCGATTTCATTTGACCGCGACCGGGCCGAAGATCTTGGCGTCCCGGTCGGCGACATCGCCGCCACGCTCCAGGTGCTGCTCGGCGGCCGGCGGGTCAACACCTTTACCCGCGACAACAAGCTGTACGACGTGATCGTGCAGCTCGCCGCTGCCGAGCGGGCCACGCCGTCGGATCTCTCGGGACTCTATGTCAGGGGCAGGAACGGCCAGCTGGTCCAGCTCTCCTCTGTCGTCAAGGCGCACGAGATCGTGGGGCCGCGCCAGCTCAACCACCACGACCGGATTGCGTCCTTTACCCTGAGTGCCGGCCTGGTCCCCGGCTTTACCCTCGGCGAGGCCATCGATTCACTCAACCGGGTCGCGAAAGAAGTGCTGCCGCCCGGCAGCACCACCGCCCTGGCCGGCGAGTCCCGCGAATTGAGCGAGAGCGGCACTTCGCTCTACTTTGCCTTCGGGCTGGCGCTCTTGGTGGTGTTCATGGTGCTGGCCTCCCAGTTCGAGTCGCTGATCCACCCGTTTACCGTGCTGCTGGCAGTCCCGCTGGCGGTGACTGGGGCGCTGGCCACCCTCTGGATTACCGGATCGACGATCAACCTCTACAGCCAGATCGGGATGATCCTGCTGATCGGGCTGGTCACCAAGAATTCCATCCTGCTGGTGGAGTACGCCAACCAGCTCAGGGACAAGGGGCGTGACGCGGTTGCCGCGATGCTCGAGGCCGGCCGGATCCGGCTCCGTCCGATTCTCATGACCTCGGTGGCCACGGTCACCAGCGCCGTGCCGATCGCGCTCGGGCTCGGTGCCGGCTCCACCAGCCGCCGGCCACTCGGATATGTCATCATCGGTGGCGTGCTGTTCTCCACCCTGCTCACCCTGTTCCTGGTGCCGACGGTCTACGTGATGTTCGATGCGATCCGGGTTCGGATCGGTCGGAGGAGGGCCGGCACGGCGGCCGCCGAGCCCGAACGGGCATCGGTGGAGGCATCATGATCCCGGCGCTGCTCGCCGCCCTGGTGCTGGCCGGCCCTGATTCGTTGCCCCAGATCACCCTGGCTGAAGCGCTTGAGCGTTCAACCGGGCTCGACCCGGCCTATGTGCAGGCCCTGGGTCGAGTCGGTGAGGCCGAGTGGGGCCGCCGCAACGCGATCCTGGCCTTCGTGACCCCAGCGCTCGATATCTCCAACGACTGGTCGTACTACTCCACCGAGTTCTTCAACGTCGGCACCGGCCAGAATCAGAAGATCTCGGTCACCGGCCAGGCCAACCTGCGGTACACCGTGCTCAGCCTCGGCAAGTTTTCCGAGCTGGGCCGCTCGCGGGCGGCACTCGAGGCCGCCGATGCCAGCGAGGTCAAGGCGCGCTATCGCTCGGCGCTGGTGGTGGAGCAGATTTTCTATCAGGTGCTGGCCGACAAGGAACTGGCCAGGGTTGCGGCGGAACGGGTGCGGCGAGCCGATGAACAGCTGGCGGTGGCACGAGCCCGGGTCACGAGTGGAGCCGTAGTCCAGTCCGACTCGCTCCAGCTGCTGCTCGAGCTTACGCGCGCCAGGGTCGAGCAGCTCAAGGCGGAAACCGAGCTCAGGGTCTCGCGCTATGAACTGGGCCGCCGTACCGGCAGCGAGGCCGGCATCGACGCCGCACCGCTCACCGATCCGGTGCCGGAGAGCCTGCCGGTCACACTCGACGAAGCCGTGACCCAGGCGCTGGAGAGCGGTCCGGATTGGCGGATCGCGAGAGCTCAAGCCACGGCCGCCGACAAGGCGCTGACTGGCATCAAGGGCCAGTACCTCCCGCGGCTCGATGCCGGTTTCACCGCCTACCGGTTCGATGATCATTTCTTTCCCAGCGCGCGCTCGGTGGGCCAGTTCGATATCCGGGTCAGCTGGAACCTGTGGGACCAGGGTCAGCGTGAGCTGTCGGTGGCGCAGGCCAGGACCACGCGTGATGTGGCTCACGCGGTCAGCAACGACCTCGCCCGGGCGGCCCGGCACGATGTCGGGATGGCCTACGAGGCGTTCACCACCGCCCGCGCGACGCTCGATCTCACCGGCACCGGGTTGATCGTGGCCCAGGAAAATTTCCGGGTCCAGACCGAGCGCTACCGCGCCGGTGCCGCCACGATCCTCCTGTTGCTCGATGCCCAGGTGGGTCTCACCCAGGCCCAGGCCGACCTGGTCCAGGCCCAGTTCGTCGCTCGGCTCGCGTGGGCCGGTCTCGAGGCCATTCTTGGCCGCCGCTTTTCCACTCCCGCCTAGGATGCGCCGCGTGAGAGTTTCCGTCGTTGGTTCGATGCTGGTCCTGTCCCTCCTCGGCTGTGGCTCGAAGGCCAAGTCACCGGCGGCCGGCGGCGGTGCGCAGGGCGGCGGTGCGGCGCCCTCGATGCCGGTCGAAGTGGCCGCGGCCCGGACCCAGACCGTGGTCGATGCCATCAGCGCCACCGGCCAGATCGAGGCGGTGCAGTCAATTGACCTCCGTCCCGATGTGGCGGGGCGGCTGGTCGAGATCGTGGTGCAGGAGGGTGCCGCGGTCCGCGCCGGCCAGCCGCTGTTCAAGGTCGATGATGCCGAGCTCAAGGCCCAGGTGGCGCGGGCGGAAGCCGACCGGGATCTGTCCAACCAGGCGCTGACCCGGACCCGGGAGCTGATCGCCAAGAACGCGTCGTCGGCCGCTGATCTGGAGCAGGCGGAAGCCACCTCCAAAGGAAAGGGCGCCGAACTCGACCTGCTCAAGCTCCGGCTGGAGCGCACCGTGGTGCGGGCTCCCTTCGATGGCGTGGCCGGCCGCCGGTACGTGAGCCTGGGCGATTATGTCACCAGCAGCGACAAGCTGGTCAGCCTGCAGACCGTCGACCCCGAGCGGGCTGCCTTTGCCGTCCCCGAGCGCTACGCCCGGCGGCTGCGAGTGGGTCAGAAGGTTCAGTTCGTGGTCGCGGCCATTGCCGGGCAGACCTTTACCGGCACAGTGGATTTCGTCGACCCCGTGGTGCAGTTGCCGGCCCGCACCATCCTGGTCAAGGCGTTGGTGCCCAATCCACAGCGGCACCTCCAGGCCGGGATGTTCGTCGAGGCATCGCTGCAGGCCGAGGTCAGGGCCAATGCGGTGGTCATTCCGGAGGACGCCATCGTGCCGTTGTCGGGTTCCAACTTTGTCTGGCTGGCCAAGGGGGGCAAAGCGGCAAAGCAGGATGTGCAACTGGGGGTGCGGACCACGGGTTTCGTCGAGATCCTCAGTGGAGTGGCGGCTGGCGATCAGGTGGTGGTGGGAGGCCAGGAACGATTGTTCGAGGGAGCCGGTGTCACACCGAAGCTGGTGGAGCGGCCGGCGGCAGCACCGGCGGTGCGCTAGCCATCCTGCAAGCGGAAGTCGAGTGTTTCTCGACCCTGGTCTCTCGTCTCTCGTCTCAAAGCTTCCTCGCCGGCACCGGCGACTCCTCGGTATGCCGCACCGTCGGCAGGCCAAGATTGTAGCGGATGGCCAGGAGCCTGAGCCCGGTGCAGACCACCCACCCGATCAGTGCTGCGGTTGTATTGCTGGCCCCCACCTGTAACGCCGCAATCAGCGCCCAGCTGCCGAGGAATGCCGCGGTCGCATATAGCCCGCCGGGAATGAACATCAGCGGTACCTCGTTGCAGACGATGTCCCGCATCACCCCTCCGAATGTGCTGCCGATGACCCCGAAAATCGCGGCGATGAACAGCGTCGATCCATGATCCAGCGCGTAGACGGTGCTGATGGCGGCGAACAGGCCGAGGGCCATGGCGTCGAGGACCTGCTCGGGCAGGTCGAGGGTCGGATGCTGCGCGGCGTGGCGGACTCGGCTCGGCCCGTACAGATAGAGCACCGACAGCCCGAAGATGACCAGGGTGTACTCAGGCCTGGCCTGCCAGTAGAACGGCCGCCGGTCGAGCAGCAGGTCTCGAAGCGTGCCGCCACCGAATGCGGTGATAAACGCCACCGCATACACGCCCACCAGGTCCATCCGCTTCCGGTGCGCCTCGAGAATGCCGGACAGCGCCGCGGTGACGACGCCGGCGCCTTCGATCAGCGCGGCTGGGCTGACCCCGATCATGCGGCCGGCGGCTGGAAACTGGTCAGACTGGACTCCCGGAAAGGTGGGTAGCCTTATGTTTCGGCCGGTTGCCACGGAAATTCAAGTCCCGGACCCCGAAACGCCACTGCGCACGCCGATCGTGCTTCGACTGAGCCGCTGGATCGCGATTGCCACCGGGCTCTGCCTGGCCGCTGCCCCGCTGCATGCCCAGGGCGAGGTGCGCTTCGTGCTGGTGATCACCGGCGGCATCCCACCCTATCTCCGCGGCGAGCTCCGCCTGTCCCGCCAGGGCCAGCAGTGGCAGGGAACCCTTTCCATCGAGGACAACGACTCCCTGTTCATCGTCACCGGCCTCCGCGATCCCGGCGACTCGCTCTGCTTCGATGCACCCCTGCTCGGCGGCATGCACTTCGCCGGCGCGCAGCATGGCAATGGCTTTGTCGGCGAATCCCGCGCCTCTGACGGCGTCATCCGCAACTGGAGCGCCGACCGATTGAGCGCGGGACGCGAATACTATCCGTCGCTGCCGCGCTTCACCCTCCGCCAGATCGTGCTCGACGGCACCATCACTCCCGGCCCGCTCCCCCCGCTGCTTCTGCCGCTGCTTGCTCCCGCGGCCTCGATCGACAGTCTGTATCGGCTTCGCGCACGGCTTGGAGGCTGGGAGGCGCTGACCGGCAAGTCCCTGCCACAGGATCGCGGCCCCAGGGCCCTCGGTGTCCTCAATCGTTCCGTCACGATCGACGCCGAGCGCGCCACCCTGATGGCCATCGAGCGCGGCATCACCGACCCGGCGGTGCATCGGCGGTTCGTGGCGCTGTTCCATCCCGCCGGCAACTGGATCGTCGACCTGCACGATGCGGCGCTGCGCTCGGCGTCGATTGCCCAGCCGACCTTCGAGCTCGGACTGGTCCGGCCCGCGCTTCAGGCCATGGGAGAACCCGGCGCCGATACCGCCTCCACTGAGCATCTGCTTACCGCGGTATACCGCCTGCTTCAGCTCGGCACCACGGACTCGGCCGCGTTCGTCGCCCTGCTGCAGAACGCTGGTCCGGGCATCGATCCATCGCGCAAGGCGTTGCTCACCTTGCTCGACGGATACCAGAGCGCCCTCGGCTGGCACGCGGCTGCCCTCACCTTCCTCTTGACCGACTCCTGGCTGCCGGCCGGACTGCCCGGCCACTCGGTGGCCGACCTGGTCCGGGGACTCGGAATCGGATTCGCCGATGCCGCACCCGCCATCCGTCCGCGCCTGCTGGGCTACGTCCAGGCCTTTCCGCATGTGCGCCTGCCGGACAACTGGATCGACTCGCTGGTCCGGGCCGAGAACCCGAACGCGCATGAGTGGCTCATTCGCCACGGCCGGAGCGATCTGCTGCTGGTCCTCCATCACCTGCCCGGGGCAGTTGATACTGGCGCGGTGATCGCCGAAGCCGGCACCGAGTATCGACTCAGCACGGTCGGGCGCGAGGCCAGGATGCGAGAGGCCGGCTTCCTCGAGCCCGCCGACGAAATCGTGACGGAAGCAGGGCTCTCTCCGCTGTTGTCGGTCCAGACCGCGGTGCATGAGTGGATCCATATACTCCACGAGCACGCCCGTGAAAAGACCGGCCGGGCCTGGCGGATGTCGCCGTCCGGATCGGCGCACTACCAGCCGGTGACACCGGTGCTGGCCGAGGGATTCGCCGAGTGGGAAGCCGAGCGTGCCATGGCCCCGCTGCTCACGACATTTCCGCTGCTCGGCATCTTCGAAACCGAAAAACGGTCGGCCATGGCCGCCGAATCGCCGGACGATCCTCACCTCGTCGGCTACCGGCTGGTTGGCGGAGTGGCCGGGCGGCTTGGTGAGCCGGGAGTGATCAGGCTCTTCGTCCAGCGTGCAACCGATCCTGACGAGCTGGCGCGGGCACCCGAGCTGAAGCTGGCGCGTCCGCCGAGCGCTCGCAGCCGGGGTGGAAGCTCGGTCATCGCCGCCCGGTCGGTGTTGCCGGAAACCCGTTTCACCGTCGACGATACCTATCCCCAGGTCATCGGAGTGCGCATCGTGGTGCCCATCCAGTAGCAGCGGGAGCGGGGAAGCGGGCGCTGCACCTGCGGTGAAGCAGATTCGGACCGTTGCTCGACCTCGATCCTCGTCTCTCGACTCTTGTCTCTCGACTCCCCCATTTTCCCCGCCATGAAAACCCTGCTTGGCATTCTCGTCCTGGTGACCGCTGCCCATCCGTTGCCGGCCCAGCAGACCCGGCCAGAGCGGACCAATGGCGCCGAGACTTCGAGCTACGCCGATGTGACCGGCTTCATCGACTCACTGGAAAAGGCCGGCGCCTCGCTCCGGGTGGGAACACTGGGTCTCTCGCCGGAGGGACGCGAGATTCCCTATCTGATTGTGGCCCGTCCGCTGGTGGATGATCCAGCCGCCGCCGCGCGGAGCGGCAAACCGGTGATCTATATCCAGGCCAACATTCATTCAGGAGAGGTCGAGGGCAAAGAGGCGCTGCAGATGATCGTCCGGGACCTGACGCTCGGGCCGCTGACCTCGCTGCTCGATAGCGTGATCGTCATTGCGGTCCCGATCTACAATATCGACGGCAACGAGAAGTTTGGTCCCGGCTCGAAGACCCGGCCGGGACAGAACGGCCCCGCACTCGTCGGGCCGAGTATCAATGGCCAGGGCCTCAACCTCAATCGCGATTACGTGAAGCTGGAGGCGCCGGAGACCCGGGGTTCGCTGGCCCTGATCACGGCCTGGGATCCCGATCTCTTCATCGACCTCCATACCACCGATGGCAGCTATCACGGCTACGCCCTGACGTTCGCCACCGGGCTCAATCCCAACAGCCCGCCGTCCAACGACTACATGAAGGACCGGTTCCTTCCCGTCATCCGCGACCGGGTCAGGCGCCGCCACAAGCAGGAGATCTTCTGGTACGGCAACTTCCGCAACCAGGAACCCGACTCGCTGGTCGCCGGGTGGGAGACCTATGATGCCCGGCCCCGCTTCGGGACCAACAGTTTCGGGATGCGGGGCCGGCTCTCGATCCTGAGCGAGGGCTACAGCAATAACCCCTTCCCGCTCCGCATCGACGCCACCTACAATTTCGTCCGCGAGATCCTGAGCCTGGCCGCCGAGCAGCGGACCCAGCTCAAGGCGGCCATTCACGCCGCCGAAAGCTGGCATCCCGATTCGATCACGGTACGCTCGATCTATGCGCCGCCGGTGGTGCAGGAAGTCATTGCCGAAATCACCGCTGCGGACAGCGACGGCTCGAACGGTTTTTCACGCCGCCAGCGGACCGGCATCTTCAGGACGATCCGGATGCCGACCTTTCTCTGGTTCACCGCGGCGCGGAAAGAAGCCCTGCCGGCGGCCTACCTGCTGCCGCCACAGTACGCCGACCTCGCCGGCCTGCTGCGGCGCCAGGGCGTGGTGGTCCAGCGCGTCCCGGCCAGGTGGACCGGGCCAATCGAGGCCTTTGCCCTCGACAGCGTGACGGCGGTGCCGTTCCCCTTCGAGGGCCACCGCCAGGTGTCGGTGCAGGGCAGCTGGCGGGCCCGCACCGACAGTATCGGGGCGGGATGGTTCCTGGTGCCGACCACCCAGCGCCAGGGCGTCTTTGCGGCCTACCTCCTTGAGCCCGCGTCCGAAGATGGCTTCCTCAACTGGAACTGCTTCGACAAGGAACTCCGTCGGGGTGGGGAGTTTCCGGTGTTCCGGGTCCGCCACCCGTTATCACTGCCGCTCCAGCTAGTCCCCTGATCGCTCGCGGGCTGGCGCCCACAGCCCCGGCTCGACTAACCTCCTGACCCTTTCGAGCCAGCCTGGACCGACGAATGCTCACCACCGGAACCATTGCCCCGCTGTTTACTCTGCCTGACGACAGCGGCAGCCTGATTTCGTTGAAGTCGTTGCGCGGGAGTCCGGTGGTGCTGTTCTTCTACCCGAAGGACAACACCGCCGGCTGCACCGCCGAGGCCTGCAGCTTTCGGAACCAGTGGGCGGCAGTGCGCAAGAGCGGAGCACTGGTGTACGGCATTTCCCCCGATGGGGAAGCCTCGCACCGGAAATTTCGCACCCGGTTCAAGTTGCCATTCCCGCTCCTGGTCGATGCCGATCATGCGGTGGCCGAGGCGTATGAGGTCTGGGCCGAGAAACGGCTGTTCGGGCATCGCTATTTCGGGATCCTGCGGACCACCTTCCTGATCGATCCCAAAGGGCGGATCGGGAAGATCTTCGAACGAGTCAACCCGCTGGGCCATGCCGGCCTGGTCCTGGAGGCGCTGAACGCATGAAGAGGCTCGCAATTGTTCTGCTCGGCGTCCTGGCCTGCGGCCACCAGCCGTCTCCCGCCACGACGCCACCTTCGACGACGTACGTCCAGCCCATGGCCGGTGAGCGGCACCTGCGCACCATCCGGCAACTGACCTTTGGCGGCAACAATGCGGAGTCGTATTTCAACTCCACGGGCACCCAGCTGATCTTCCAGCGCCAGGAAAAGGTCGACAGCGCCTGCGACCAGGAATACATCATGAACGCTGACGGCTCCGGGCTGCACCGGATCTCCAACGGCATGGGCCGCACTACCTGCGGCTACTTCTATTACAACGACCAGCGGGTGCTCTACAGCTCCACCTTTGCCCACGCCGCCCAATGCCCGGCCCCGCCGGATCATTCGCAGGGCTATGTCTGGCCGCTGTCCGAGCTCGAGATCTACACCTCGAAGCCCGATGGCTCTGACCTCAAGCAGCTGACCCATGACGGCAGTTACAACGCCGAATCAACCCTGAGCCCCGACGGCACCCGGATCATCTTCACCAGCACCCGGGATGGCGATCTCGAGCTCTACACCATGAAGGTCGACGGCTCCGACGTCCACCGGATTACTCACCGGATGGGCTACGACGGGGGGGCCTTTTTTTCGCCCGATGGCACGCACCTGATCTGGCGGGCCGGCTATCCGACTACCGCCGCCGACACGGCCGACTATCTGAAGCTGCTCCACCAGCGGCTGGTCCGGCCGTCCCACGTCGAGCTCTGGACCGCTGATGCCGATGGCAGTAATGCCCGGCAGGTTACCCACCTGGGCGGCGCCAACTTCGCGCCCTTCTTCCTGCCCGATGGCAAGCGCGTGATCTTCTCATCGAACTGGGAGGATCCCCATAGCGGCCACTTCGACCTGTACCTGGTCAACCTCGATGGCACGGGGCTCGACAAGGTGACCACCAATCGGGAGTTCGATGGCTTCCCGATGTTCAGTCCCGACGGGAAGAAACTGGTCTGGGCCTCCAACCGTCACGAAGGGCTGCCGGGGATCGATCTCTTCATGGCGGACTGGGTCGAGTGAAATCGAAACTGCTGGAGCTGCTCAAGACGGTGGCGGTCGCCTTTGCGGTCTGGCTGGTGATCAGCACCTTCCTGGTCCAGGGCTACCGGATTCCCAGTCAAAGCATGGAATCCACCCTGCTGCCTGGCGACTGGCTGTTCGTCACCAAGTCGCTGTATGGTGCCGAGGTGCCGCTGCTGCATGCCAGGCTGCCCGGCTTTCGCGAACCGCGCCGCGGTGATGTCGTGGTCTTCCATTCGGTTGAAGAGGACCTGACCATCGTCAAGCGGGTCATCGGCCTGGCCGGAGACACACTGAGCATGCGGGACGGTACCGTGATCCGGAATGGCCAGCCGCTGGTCGAACCGTACGTCACTCCTCCGCCAGCGCTCCGCTCCGAGGCGCCTGAGGTCCGGGACCGGATGCGGCGCTGGCAGCTGCCGCATTATGTCGGCGCCACCCCAGCGGATTACCATCCCGATCTGTATCAGTGGGGTCCGATCGTGGTGCCGCCTGACTCGCTCTTTGCCATGGGTGACAACCGCGACCAGTCCTACGACGGACGCTACTGGGGCTTCCTGCCTCGGCACAATATCCGGGGCGCGCCGTTGATCATTTACTACAGCTATGACCCGTCGAGCTGGCGGCCCCTGCCATTCCTGAGCGCGATCCGCTGGAGCCGCATCGGCGTCCGGCCTCACTAGGATCCGAATGACCGTCACCAAGGGACTGACCTCTCCTCCCGTCCCGCCTCCCGATCCGGGCCCGGCCAATCCGGCGCTCAAGCTCTCGACCCCGCCGTCGTCCAGCCGCTACGTCGTGGAGTGGCTCAAGTCCATCGGCGTGGCGGTGGTCATCTGGTTCCTGGTCCGGACCTTCCTGGTGGAAGCGTTCCGGATTCCCTCGGGCAGCATGGAAAACACCCTCCTCGTGGGCGATTTCCTGTTCGTCAACAAGGCCGTCTATGGCGCCGAGGTGCCGCTGATCGGCAAGACCCTGCCGGCGTTCCGTGAACCGAAGCGCGGTGATGTCCTGGTGTTCGATTCGGTGGAGGAACCGGGACTCAAGGTGGTCAAGCGGCTGATCGGGGTCACCGGCGATACCCTGGCCATGAAGGCCGGTCAGCTCTACCGGAACGGACAGGCCATCGACGAACCCTGGGCCGTGCACGCCGAGCCTGAAAAATCGGAAGACCCGGTGTACCGCTCCAAGATGCGCCAGTGGCAGACCGCGCATCTCGTCGGCCGTGACGCGGCCACCTACCAGCCCGACTTGCACGACTGGGGGCCGATCGTGGTCCCGCGGGATTCGCTGTTCATGATGGGCGACAACCGGGATAATTCGTACGATGGCCGCTACTGGGGATTCCTGCCCCGGGAAAATGTCAGGGGCACCCCGCTGATCATCTACTACAGTTACGATGCCAAGAGCTGGCGGCCGCTCTCCGCCCTCTCGGCCATTCGCTGGAACCGGATCTTCTCCCACCCGCACTGAGCACCAGCCCTGTTCCCCGCGTACCCCGTTGCGGTTGCAGGCTATCCCACCGTTAAGCCTGCCACCGCAGCCATTGGTCGAATCGGCCCGGAACCCTTCGCCTCTTTGCGCCTTCGCGGTATTCGGTTGCAGTTGCAGTTGCAGCTGCGGTTGCTGCTGTCGAGTGTTGCCCGGAAAAACAGGTCACAGGTCGCACGGACCCCGCCGTGTCTCCGTGTCTGCAGTTCTCGTTTTAGATTGACGCCAGCTTCCGCGTACCCCGCGCCGTGATCCCCCCGATTCCGCCCGCCAGCGCCACCACCGCCAGCAGCAGGAAGGTCAGCGGACTCCCCAGTACCTGTCTCTTAT
>JBEPVA010000010.1:0-35749 GCA_041691295.1 Gemmatimonadota bacterium | reverse complement strand
GCGCCTCCGGCTGCCGGCCAGCGACACCACCTACCCGGCGGCTCCACACGGCCAGCTGACCATCGAGGCTGCCCTGAGCGATGATATCGGGCTGGCCAGTGGCCAGGTGGAATACCTCATATCCACCGGCAGCGAGGAAGATTTCCAGACCAGGGCAATCAACGGCCGCCTCTGGCAGATGGGCGGAGTGCGCTCAGCCACGGTTCGCGAATCGATCGCATTCGATACGCTGAAGCTGGTTCCCGGCAGCGTGCTGCATATTCGGGTCGTGGCGTTCGACCACAACGACCTGTCGGGACCGGGCAAGGGCATTTCCGAGACCCGGACCCTGCGAATCGCCGAGCCGGAAGACTCGACCGAGGCGGAGGCGGTTCCGCCGCCTCCAATCGACTCGATGTGGATCAGCCAGCGGCTCCTGAACATGAAGACCGACAGCCTGATGCAGAGCCGGCGAGCGCTGCCCACCGCGGCCATGGCCCGGCGTTCGGAAGACTATTCGGTCATTCAGGAATCGCTGCGCCAGCACACCCTGACCGTAATCTCCGAAATCGAGGGCGATCCCGACGACCCGACCAGCACTACCACCGCCGTCACCCGGCGGTTGCGTCAGGTGGCGGAGCTGATGGTCACGGCCAGGACCCACCTGGCGGCGGCGGAGCCGGGAACCGCGTTGACCTTCATGCGGCGCATCCTGCGGACCCTGGATGAACTGCGCCTGGCCAATCGCTACTTCATCCGGGGCCACCCGCGGCCGATGGCGGTCGACCTCGCCCGCACCCGGCTCACCGGCACCGATCCGGCCCACCGGGGCATCCGCACGTCGGGAAATGCCGAATTCGATTCGGCACCGGCGTGGGCGCTGAGGCTTGATCGGGTGGTCGAACTGGGGCGACGGAATCCCGACCAGGCCAGGGATTCGCTGACCGTGCTCAGGGTCGAGGCGGCGAGGAGCGCGCCGACTGTTGCCACGGCCATCGGCCTGGCCGTCGAACGAATCGGCCGAGGCGTTGCGCTGGACAGTGCACTGGCCCCGGTACGCCGGGCGCTCAACCCGAATGGTCGACTCGAGACCGGTGCGCCCGACTGGGCGCCAGTGCCATGAGCCGGTTCGTCTTTGCCACCGCGCAGTATGCCTCCGGGGACTGGGAGAGCGCCCCGGTCCTGCCCGAGAATCTGATTGATTCGGTGGCCCGCTACACCTCGATCGAGGTGGCGCCGGCCGGGGTGAACGTTTCGCTCAGCTCGGAGACTGTATTCAACTTCCCGTTCCTCTGGCTCACCGGGCACCTCCCGGTGCGCTTCACTGAGGCCGAGGCCCGCAACCTCGAACGGTATGTCAAGCGCGGCGGGATGATCGTCATCGACGATCACAACCACGACGTCACGGGAGTGTTCCACAAGACCGCCAGCGATGAGATCGCCCGGCTTTTCGGGCCGATGACCCGGCTGCCGAACGACCACGCGCTCTACCGCTGCTTCTTTGTCTTCGATGACGGACCGCCAACCACCCACCATGAATTGAATGGCTGGGGAGACGACCTGGTCCATCCCTATCTCGATGCCGTGCTGGTCAACGGCCGGATCGGGCTGATCTACAGCAGCAAGGACTACAGCTCGGAGTGGAATTTCCACCCTGAGAACAAGCGCACCATGCAGGAGGATCCCACCCGCTTCGGGGTCAATCTGATCGTCTATGCACTCAGCTACTGATCGCGCCCGTCGGCGGCTTGAGGCGGCATTCCGCCTCCTGGCCCTCGCGGCACTCCTTTCAACGATCGGCTTCGCAGTCTGGGGCGGGGCAGTCGACCGCGCCGAGTGGAGCGATTCGAGCGGTCTGGCCGCGGCGCTGCGGCGCTGGAGCTCTGTGACCTCCCCCGTCACGGTCTCCGTGACGTTACTGGCCACTCCATCGGGCCTGACCCGTGACTGGCTGGCGGCACTCGCCGGTGCCGGCAGCTGGATCAACTGGAGCGGTTCCGGTCTCGTTGCCACGGCGCTCTCGATCGAACCCCGGGCGGATCCTGCCGGTGGGGCCGACCTGGCAGCAGCGGCCCCGATCGGGTCAACCATTGCCTTCAGCGATACCATCGGGGCGCTGGACAGTGCCCGGGTCAGCGGCAGCCCGGTCAGACTTGGACTCGATCGGCCGCGGTCGATAATCGAGGCACGGGTCGGTGTGGTCACGGCGCGCGCCGGCATGACCGACTCCCTGTCCCTTGGACGCCTGCTCGTGATCGGCCGGGCCGGGTGGGAGTTCAAGTTTGCCGTGGCGGCACTGGAGGAGCGGGGCTGGCAGGTCGATGCCTTGGCACAGCTGTCACCGGCCAGCAGCATCCGCCAGGGCATCGCCGAACCGATTGATACCGCTCGATATGCCGCGGTGCTCACGATCGACAGCAGCGCGGCGCCCTATGCCGCCCGGATCGCTCAGTACGTCCAGTCGGGCGGCGGGCTGGTGGCGTGGCCGGAGGCGCTGCTGCTCAGGCCGCTGGCCCGGGTGGCCCCCGGAACGAGTGGCGGTTCGATTTTGTCGGACGACCTGCCGCCACCAGATTCACTCCCTCGGACCGCACTGACACTGCGGCCGATCACCAACGTGCGCCAGGATGCGGTGATCATCGAGCGCCGCGGCCAGCAGGTCGCGGTCGCTGCCCGCCGGGTCGGGGCGGGGCGCGTGATCCAGATCGGCTACACCGACTCGTGGCGCTGGCGTATGGCCGGAGGAGATCGCTCGGTCGACCGACACCGCGGATGGGTCTCCGCTCTGGTCTCGCGGGTGGCTTACGCCCATGATCATCGGCGGGCCGCACCGCCTGCTGATGTGGCGCCGTTGGCCACCCTCACGGCCGCACTGGGCCACTCGACCCCACCCGCGGCTGCCCTGCCCGGTGTCGATCCCTGGGCGCTGCTTCCCTGGCTGTTCAGTCTTACGGTTGTCATGCTCCTGTTCGAATGGCTCTCACGCAGGCTGCGCGGGGCGCGATAGAAAGCTGACCGAGCCGCGGGAGCTTTTTCCCACTGTCCGACTGCCCGCCCGTCCGCCGGTCCGTCGCTATATTCCAATCATGCCCATTCCCAATCGCCGGGCCACCGTCACGACCCACGTCGGAGATGTGCCGGTCGGATCATGCCACCCCGTCGTGATTCAGTCGATGACCAATACCGACACCGCCGACATCGTCGGGACGGTGCGTCAGGTGGCGGCGCTGGCCGGTGCGGGCAGCCAGCTGGTTCGGGTGACGGTCAACAACGAGGCGGCGGCGGAAGCGGTTCCCCAGATCGTGGATGGCCTGGACCGCCTCGGCGTTCATGTCCCTATCATCGGTGACTTTCACTACAACGGCCACCTGCTTCTCACCAGGTATCCTGCCTGCGCTCAGGCGCTGGCCAAGTACCGGATCAATCCGGGCAATGTCGGCGGCAAGCGGCATGACGAACATTTCCGGGCCATCATCAAAGTGGCCCTGATCAACGACAAGCCGGTCCGGATCGGGGTCAACTGGGGTTCGCTCGATCAGAGCTTGCTGACCGAGATGATGGATGCCAACGCCCGGAGCGCCGAGCCGCGGGATGCGCTTGATATCACCATGGACGCAATGGTCGAGAGCGCGGTCCGATCGGCCCGGATGGCCGAATCGATCGGAATGAGGCATGACCGGATCATCCTCAGCGCCAAGGTGTCAGGGGTCCAGGATCTCGTGGCGGTGTATCGCCGGCTGGCCGCGACTGGTGACTATCCACTGCACCTCGGCCTGACCGAGGCCGGACTCGGCATGAAGGGAACAGTGGCCAGTACCGCGGGACTGGCCATCCTGCTTCAGGAAGGGATCGGTGACACGATCCGGGTATCACTCACTCCCGCTCCCGGCGGCGACCGGACCGAAGAGGTCCAGATTGCCCAGCAGATCCTCCAGTCACTCGGCATTCGGAGCTTCACGCCGCAGGTCACCAGCTGTCCGGGCTGCGGGCGCACCACCAGCACCTTTTTCCAGCAGATGGCGGAGGATATCCAGACCTACCTGCGGGAACAGATGCCGGTCTGGCGCGACCGGCATCCCGGAGTTGAGGAGCTCAAGGTGGCGGTCATGGGGTGCGTGGTGAACGGCCCCGGAGAGTCCAAGCACGCCAACATCGGGATTTCACTGCCCGGCACCTTCGAGGATCCGGTCGCGCCTGTCTTTGTCGACGGACGGCTGACCACCACGCTCCGCGGGGATTCGATCGTCCCGGAGTTTCTGGCCCTGCTCGACAACTACGTGTCCGCCCGGTATGGCTCAAGCCACACCGGGGCAGGGGTCTGACCCCGGCCACGTGCGCCGGCGGACCGTCTGAGTCGTCCTTGTATATCCGGAGTGCCTGTCAATGATCAAACGACTGAGCTGGACCCTTGCGCTGACCGCCGCCAGCATTGCGGTTCTGGCCGGCCATGCTCTAGTGGCGCAGGAGGAAGCGGGGATCAGGGTTGGTGCCAAGGCGCCGGTCATCCAGGTCAATGACCTGGCCGGGAAACCGGTGGACCTGGGCCAGTGGATCGGCAAGAAGGCGGTGCTGATCGAGTTCTGGGCCACCTGGTGCCCCAACTGCGAGGAGCTCCTGCCGCGGCTCAAGGCCGCCTACTCCAAGTACAGCGACCGGGTGGAGTTCCTGGGCGTCAATGTCACCGTGAACCAGAAGCCTGAACAGGTCAGGGCCTACGTGGCTGCCCACCAGATGCCGTTCCGCATCCTGTTCGACGACCAGGGGGCCAGTGTCCGCGCCTTTGATGCACCGGCCACGGCGTTTGTGGTCATCCTCGATCCTGCCGGCACGGTGATCTACACCGGGCTGGGCGGTGATCAATCGCTCGATGCGGCGCTCGGACGGGCCACCTCGAACGCCAAACCCTCACGATGAGTTTGCCGGCAGTCATGACACAATTCAGAAATACCATGATCGCGTTGGCACTGGGAGCGGCCGGACCGCTGGCCGCCCAGCAGGTGGGCCAGCCCAGCGCCTTTTTCGATAGCGGTCCGGATGTCCTGCAGCGCGCCCCGGATTTTTCCCTTGCCTGGGCCGATTCGGCCGGGGTCGGCCAAGGTGAGTGGTTCGGTCTGAGTGGTCACCGCGGCAAGGTGGTGGTCCTGGCCTTTTATCCCAGGGACTTCACCTCGACCTGCACCACCGAAATGCAGACCTTCGCCGCTCAGTACGATTCGCTGTTCGGACCGGATGTGGTGGTGGTCGGGATCAATGCCGACAGCATCGAAACCCATGCCCGGTTTGCCGCCAGCACCAGGATTCCGTTCAAGCTCCTGAGTGATCCCGACCAGGCCATCTCGAAGAAATACGGGAGTGCCGATAAGGGCGGGTACAACCGCCGGACCATCTACGTGATCGGTCGCAATGGGGATGTGGCGTGGCGGGAGCCGCAGTTCCGGGCTCTGGACCCCAAGTCCTACAACGCGCTTCGTAAGGCCGTGGCGCTGGCGGTGAAAGCCAAGTGAAGTTCCGGCCCGGTGCGCTGGCGCGCTGGGCGTGGGTCGTGCTGCTGGCCAGTTTCGCGGAGGCCGGAGCCGTCGCCCTTCAGGCACAGCAGGCGGCACTGGATTCGGTGGCGGCCAGGTACTGGCGGGCCATTCTTGATCGCTACCCTGAGCGGGTGACGAACAATGGCTTTCCAGGGCAGCGGAACGGCGCCCTGACTGACCTGGCTCCGGCGGCATTCGCCGGGTACGAAGCCCAGTTGCGCGATCTGCTCCGCAATGCCGCCAGGATCGATCCGGCGCCGCTGGCTCCTCCGGCCAGGACCGACCTGGCCATGCTGCAGGCCTCGATCAGTCGCGAGCTCGCGGCGGCCAGCTGTCATCGGGAGCTGTGGGAGGTCAACCAGCAGGCGGGCCCGCAGGTCGCTCTCCTGGATCTCGCGGCCCTGCAGAAGGTCGCCACGGCGGAGGAGCAGGCCCTGGTGCTGCACCGATGGCGCCAGATTCCCGGCTACCTCGCCCAGTACGCGGCTGACCTGAGGTCGGGCCTGGACAGCGGGCTCGTCGCCCCGCGAATCAACGTCGAGCGAGTGCTGGGCCAGCTTGACCGGTTGATCGCGTCTCCGCTCGACGCATCGCCGCTGCTGGCCCCCGCGCGCCGGGCTTCCGGCGCGGGGGCCGCGGTGTTCGCCGGGCAACTGCGTGAGATCAACCGGTCGGCGGTACTGCCTGCGTTCAGGCAGTTCCGTGACCAGCTCAATCAGCAGGTCCTGCCCCGGGCGCGCCGCGATATCGGGCTCAGTGCCTTGCCGGGCGGACCTGCCTGCTACCGCGCGCTGATCCGGGTCCACACCTCGCTCGACCTCGGCGCGGATGAAATTCACGGCATCGGCCGTGAGCTGGTCGCTGGCATCCGGGCCGAGATGTTGGTCGTGGCCCGAAGCCGTTTTCACACCGACAATCTGGACTCGCTGTTTGCCGGACTGCGGCTTGACCATTCGCTCGGGTTCGAGAGCCGGGAGCAGGTCGTTCAGGCGGCAGTGGACGCCACGCGGGGAATGGAACGCCGGCTGCCCGCACTGTTTGGCCTGCTGCCCAAGCATCCGCTCGAGGTCGAGCGCATGCCCGGATACCAGGAGATCGACGCCCCGTCTGCGTTCTACTTTCCCGGGGCGCCGGACGGCAGCCGACCCGGCCGCTATCTCGTCAACACCTACAACCCGCGCTCGCGGCCCCGGTACACCGCCGAGGTACTGGCGTTTCATGAGGGGGTACCGGGTCACCACCTGCAGATCTCGGTGGCCCAGCAGCTGCCCCTCCCGGACTTCCGGCGCTATGGCGATGGTGAGACGGCCTACGTAGAGGGGTGGGCGCTCTACACCGAGCGGCTCGCCGATGAGTCCGGAGCTTACCGGGACGATCTCTCGAGGCTGGGAATGCTCGCTTTCCAGTCATGGCGTGCCTGCCGGCTGGTGGTGGATACCGGGCTCCATGCCTTGGGTTGGACCCGGCAGCAGGCCATCGACTATATGCTGGTCAATTTGCCGCTGAGTCAGCCAGACATCGAAAACGAGGTTGACCGCTACATTGCGGACCCCGGGCAGGCGCTGGGGTACATGATCGGGGAACGGGAAATCCTCCGCCTGCGCGAAGCCGCCAGGGCCAGATTGGGTGCCCGTTTCGATCTCCGGCAGTTTCACGATCTCGTGCTGGGCAGTGGCCCGGTGACCCTGCCGATTCTCGATACGATTGTCACCCATTGGAGTCCTGAGCCGAAATGACACCAGACAGAACGCGCGCCGTCTCCGCATGGGCTGTCCTCGCCGCCGCGGCCTTGGTACTCGCGGCAGGTGGCCCGGCGGCTGCCCAGTCCGCTCCGGCCGGGATCCAGCTGCAGGTCGATGATGTCCAGCTGGCCTGGTGCCTCGATTTCCTGGTCGATCCGGCACTGGCTGGTCACCTCTTGCCCCGGGGCTGGGTGGGTATCCCTGCCAGCGGGGTACCGGGACTCCCTATGGGGCTCACCCGGACCTTCGATGAGGACGCCAAGTACCAGGGCTGGTTCCCCGGCCGGGTCTGTGGCATATCGGCCCGGGCATCAAGCATCGCTGGGGCTCCGGTCCTCAACGACAAGCCCAGAAAGCCACCCACAGTGGCCTGGCTCCAGATCGCGGCCAAGGGCGGCACCAATGGCTCGGCATTCGTCCAACCAATGCTGGTGACCAATACCTTCCGGATCCGCAGCCCGCTCAGTGCCAACAGCGTCAAACTGGATGA
This sequence comes from Gemmatimonadota bacterium, assembly GCA_041691295.1. GTDB lineage: Bacteria > Gemmatimonadota > Gemmatimonadetes > Gemmatimonadales > GWC2-71-9 > DATEHG01. The sequence continues at coordinate 28,010 of JBEPVA010000010.1, read as the reverse complement.
CATGACCTTTGAGGCCGGCCCCGATCCGGACAAGGATCAGGTCGAGGACGGCCTGGTAGCCAAGTTCGGCGGGGCTTCGATTTCGTGGCGGGGATACCTCACCGCCGACACCCTGCCCGGGCCATCCGCCGATACCCTGCGATCGACTTACCAGAACGGGATCGACAAGAGCTGGGGGGTGGAGATTGTGCGCACCGGAGGCACCCCGAACCTGGTCGCCGGGTTGGTGGGAGTCTCGGGCAAGGGTGACCTCGTCGCGGCTCTCAAGGCATCGCCGATCCGGCTGATGGGCCGGGTACAGACCGGTGGGACGGCATCGGTGACCTTCATCGTAGCGCGCTGAATTGACCATTCGGGCTCGATATGCACTGGGTTTGCATAATTTCTCGATGGGTAGCGCCACTGTCGTCATCTATGTTTTCCACACGAACGTCGGTACGGAAGATATTGCAGCTGTTAGGGTTGCTAGATTCACCTCAAGTGGATAACTCAGGTGACCTCCAGATGATTCCCCAACATGCCGTTTAATCACCACCTCAACATTCAATGTCGGAACCCATGTGGAAAAGTTGTTTATCCACAGGCTTCTCACATTTTCCTAGAATGCTCGAGACCAGCCTGAGTCGATCCGGTTTCCTCCGGGCCGGCCGAGTCGTTACGCTGACAGATGCCCCCTCCGCCAATGCGATCTGGTGGGAACATGGGCGGGTCCGCGAAGTCGGATCGGCCGTCCAACTCGATCATCAGGTGCCCAGCGCCGTTCCCCGGTATGACTACCCCTCCAGCCTGGTCACCCCTGGTTTCGTGGACGGTCATGCCCACTTCGCGGCGTGGGCGCTCAACCGGCGCCGGATTCAGTTGGCTCCGGCCAGAACCCGTCAGGCGGCACTCCTCATGATCGCTGACGGAGTCCCGGATCAGGGCTGGATTTTGGGTCAGGGCTGGGATGCCAATAGCTGGGATCAGCCCCCCGACAGGCTCGACCTGGACCGGCTGCACCCCGGGCCGGTCTACCTCGACAGCCTCGATGTCCACGCGGCCTGGGTTAACACTGCCGCCCTCAACGCCGCCGGAATTACCCGGGAAACTCCCGATCCCTATGGCGGGCGAATTGTGCGGGATGGCTCGGGCCATCCGACCGGTCTGCTGATGGAGCGAGCGGTGGAGCTGATGCTTCCGTTCCTGCCCGTGGCGGGCCCTGACCGGATGCTGCGGGCGGTCAGGGATGCCCAGGCAGAGGCCCACCGGCTGGGTGTCACGGGCCTCCATGACATGGAAGGGCCGGAGGCGCTGAGAGCCTTTCGGGAGATGGAGGCCGCCGGCGACCTCGCGCTCCGAGTCACGTTTCATCCCCCGGTCGCCCAGCTTTCACGGCTGATCCAGGCCGGGGTCCGGAGTGGCGAGGGTTCCGATTGGCTGACTCTGGGCGGTGTGAAGCTGTTTCTGGACGGCTCCCTCGGCAGCCGAACCGCCTGGATGCTGGCGCCTTACGAAGGCAGCCGGCACCTCGGAATGACGATCACCGCTCCCGAGGCGGCTCAACTGGCGGTTCGGATGGCCTCGGAGGCCGGAATTTCCTGTACCATCCACGCCATCGGCGATGCGGCCGTCCGTCGTGGCCTTGAGCTGCTCGAATTGGCGCCGCGGGTGGCCATTCCCCACCGGATCGAGCACTTCCAGTGCATTGCCCCGGCCGACCTCGACCGGGCCGCCGGGGCCGGGATCGTCAGTTCCATGCAGCCGGCCCATCTGCTGGTCGACGCCCCGCTGGCCGATCGCCACTGGGGCGCACGCGGGGCAGGGGCCTACCCTTTTCGCTCGTTGCTCGATCGGGGCACGGCGCTGGTGTTCGGGAGCGATGTCCCCGTCGCTTCGATCGATCCGCGCCAAGGGGTTTATGCCGCCATGGAGCGCATTCCCGACTCCGGGCCCGCCGGCCGGAGCTGGTATGGAGCCGAGCGAATTTCCTTCGAACAGGCGCTGAGGGCGTATACGGTGGCCGCGGCGGAGTCTTCCGGCCACGGCGCCCGTCGAGGCAGATTGGCCGCCGGGCTGGATGCCGATCTGGTAGTCTGGGACCTGCCTGGTACGCTCAGTGACCTGAGCGGCGGCGCTTTTCGCGAGGCCCGGGCCCGCCTGACCGTGGCCGGTGGTCAGGTGGTGATGCAGGAGGCGAGGGGGACGGTTAAACTGTAGCGCGCTGACCGTCACACACCTGCCCGTCGGGAGATCATCCGTGTCCGCCCAGTCCATCCGTCGCACCAAGATCGTCGCCACCCTCGGCCCCGCCTGGTCCGATCCCGCCCGTATGCACGCACTGCTGGACGCCGGGGTGAACGTGGTCCGGATCAATGCCTCGCACGGCACCCCCGCCATCCGCGCACAATGGGTCACCACGCTCAAACAGGTCCTGGCCGAGCGAAAGGACAGCGTGGCCATTCTGCTCGACCTGCAGGGACCGCGGATCCGGGTTGGCGCATTGGCAACGCCGGTGCGGCTGGTGCCTGGCAGTGACATCCTCTTTGCACCGGAGGATGACGCCGGGCCGGGCGAGATTCCCACTACCTACGAAGCGCTGGCGCACGACGTCCGGATCGGCGCCAGGATCCTGCTGGACGACGGGCTGCTCTCGGTCGAGGTCATTCGGGTCGACGGCACCCGGGTGCACGGCCGGGTCATTCATGGCGGTGAGTTGCGCAGCAACAAGGGAATGAACCTGCCCGGCATCGAGGTCAGCGCCCCGGCACTGACCGAGAAGGACAAGGAGGACGTGGTGCAGGCCGTGCAGATGGGCGTGGATTACGTCGCCTTGTCATTCGTGCGCCGGGCCGAGGACCTGGAAGGGCTGCGCCGGTTGGTGCCCAAAAGCATCAAGCTGATCGCCAAGATCGAAAAGGATACGGCGCTCAAGAATCTCTGCGCCATTCTCGAGGCGTCCGACGCGATCATGGTGGCCCGCGGCGATCTCGGGGTGGAACTCCCGTTCGAGGAAGTGCCGCTGATGCAGAAGCGGATGATCCGGGAAGCCAATTTGCACGGCAAGCCGGTCATCACCGCGACCCAGATGCTGGAATCGATGATCCATGCGCCGCGCCCCACCCGGGCGGAAGCCTCGGACGTGGCCAATGCCATCCTCGACGGCACCGATGCGGTGATGCTCTCCGCCGAGACCGCAGTCGGCGCGTATGCCCTGGAGGCGGTGCAGGCGATGGACCGGATCTGCCGCGAAATGGAGTCGCACCGCCAGGGCCGGAGTCCGGCCTTTGATGCGGCGGTAGGCCGGCGGGGCGGAGAAGGAGATATGCGGACTCACGTGCAGGGTACCGGGAGCGGCGCCGCCCGGACCGAGGATGCCATTGCGGTGGCGGTTTGCGCCGCGGCTGACCTGCTCCGCTGCCCCCTGATCGTCTGCTTTACCAGCAGCGGATTCACCGCCCGCAAGGTGGCTACCTACCGGCCGACGGTGCCGATCCTGGCCAGTACCCCGGAACCGGACACCTTCCGGCATCTCAGCTTGGTGTGGGGCGTCGTGCCGGTGCTGAGCGCGCACTACAACGACTACGAGGCGCTGCTGGGCAAGGCGCGTGAGGCGATCCTCGAGCGCCAGCTGGTGGCACCGGGAGACCGCGTGGTCGTCACCGCCGGCATACCATTCGACGTGCCGGGCACGACCAACCTGCTCAAGGTCGAAGTGGTCTAGGGTCCGATGCGCCTGACACTCCTCGGCACGGGTACCTCGTTCGGCGTGCCACAGGTCGGCTGCCACTGTGCCATCTGCCGCTCCAGCGACCCGCGCGATAAGCGCTCCCGCAGCGGCGCCGCGGTCGAGGTCGGTGGAGTGACCATCCTCATTGATACGCCGCCCGAACTGCGCCTGCGCCTGGTCGAGACCGGCATCGACCGGGCCGACGCGGTGCTCTACACCCACGAACACGCCGATCACGTAAACGGGATCGACGACCTCCGGGCCTTTTCGGTGCAGCAGCGCCGAGCCCTGCCGTGCTACGGCTCCGCCGAAACTCTCGATCGGATCCGGCTCGGATTTCCCTACATCTTCGATGATGCGGTGCAACCGCTGCCAGGCACGTCGAAGCCAAGGTTGACGCTGCATCCGCTGGACGCGGGCGTGCCTGCCGATGTCGCTGGCGTGACGGTCCTGCCGCTGGCGTTCGAGCATGGCAAGGTGCGGGTATTCGGCTACCGGATCGGGGACCTCGCGTACATCACCGATGCCAAGGCCATCGCCCCGGCGGAGCGGAGCCGGCTCCAGGGCCTCAAGCTGCTGGTCATCAATGCCCTCTGGTGGCGGCCCCATCCCACCCATCTCAGCATCGACGAAGCGATCGCGACTGCCCGTGACCTCGGTGTCGAACGCACCCTGCTCACTCATCTGACCCACGAAACCGGTCACGCCGAGCTGGCGGCTCGGCTGCCGGCGGGGATCGAACCGGCCTACGACGGACTGGTCGTCGAGTTGTAACGGTCTGGACGCTCTTCCAGCGCCCTCCTACCTTGCGGGGGAATCCGGGCCGCTGCGGCGCCGGACGCATCGAAAGGGACCCTCATGGCTCGCTCACGCGACGATGATCGCGAAATCATCTATATCGAACGCGACGACCGGGATTCGTCCTCGGCGTTGAGGCCGCTCCTGATCGGCCTGGCGCTGGGACTGGGTGCGGGACTGCTGTTTGCGCCACGCAGCGGCGAAGAGACCCGCCGGCTGCTCCAGAAACGGCTCCGAAAACTGCGGGCCAGCACCGGGGCCACCCTCGGCGATCTCTCCGAGCGGATTCATGACGGCGTCGATGCCTTTCGCAGCGGCGAGTGGCCGGGCGACGGTGATGACGGGGCGCCCGACGAGGCCGAGGGGGAAGACGCCCGGCCAGTCAGTTCCGCCCGGGAAGAGCTCGAGCGCCGTTTGGCCGTTGCCAGGACCCGCCGGCGGACCTCGGCGGCCAGCGAGGAGCCCGTCGCCTGACCGCAGTAGCGCGGACTCCATTCTCGTTCGGATTCTTCAAGCGGACGCTGGCCGCGTCCGACAAGGTGCGGCTGCCGTTCCTGGCCAGCGCGCTGACCTTTGATGCCCTGCTGGCCGGACTGCCGCTCATCATCCTGCTGCTGGTCGGACTGACCCACTTCCTCCACCTGACCCCTCAGGATACCGAGAGCGATATCACCCGGCTGATGGACCGGTTCCTTCCCCGGATCGACCAGGGTGGCGGCAACGATCCGATTGGACGGATCAAGGCGCTGCTGGTCGAAATCACCCGGCGGCGGACCGCACTCTCGCTCTACGCCATTCCGCTCTTCATCTGGTTCAGCACCCGGCTGTTCGCCAGCGTGCGCACCGCCCTCAACCAGGTGCTGTGCGCCTCACCGCCGCACCGCCAGCGCCATTTCCTGATCAGCTGGGTGCTGGCCAAGGGCCGTGATTCACTGATGGTGGTGGCTACCTTGCTGGTCTTCATCGTGAATACCGCAATGACGGCCGGGCTCAGCGTCGCGGCGGCCCGGAGCCAGGCCCTGGTCCACTCCGTTCCGGTGGTGAATTTCTTCGTGACCACGCTGGGCAAGATTCTCAGCGAGGCCACCGCCTTTCTCTGCGCCATCAGCATCTTCTACCTGGCCTACCGGTTTGCTTCGACCCGCCGGATGCGCTGGCGCTCCGCCCTCCTGGCTGCCGGCTTCAGCGCCCTCGCCTTTGAACTGCTGAAGCGGCTGTTCGCGCTCTATCTCGGACACATGGCCCGGCTCGACCAGTTCTCGGCCGATGCCAATGTGGGCGCGGTGTTGCTGTTCGTTCTCTGGGTGTACTACACCGCGGTGGTGTTTCTGTATGGCGGGGTGGTAGCCGATACCTGGCAGGGATCGAAGAGCTAGGCGGCGGGCATCAGGATCAAGGAGAGGCACACCCCGGCGACAGCGTCGTCGGTGCCCGCTCCGACGAGTTAGACTGCAGCACCGACATCAGGCGGAAAATCATGCACGAGTTTTCGGTTGTTAGCCTCGGAGGCCTCGCCGCCGTTTGCTGGGTCCTGGTCAGTGTGCTCGGCCCGGTCGCCAAGGCGCTCGCCAAGCGGATCGAGGGGCCGGGATTCGTCGCTCCGCCCGCCGATCCGGCGCTCGATGGGGTGCTGGAAGAACTCGGGCAGCTGCAGGAACGTGTCGACTTCCTGGAGCGGGCCATCACGGCGCCGCGGTCACAGGTCGAACTGCCTCGGGCCAGGACTCCGGTGTAGGGCAGGGGGTATCTGCCGGCAGTCCCGGAGTGCGGGATAGTCAGTTGATGTTCAGTGCAGCAGCAGCTCGATCCCGCTCTGGCTGTCGCCGTCAGGATCGATTCGCACCGTCCGCCTGACCGGGTCCGCATTCAACCCCATCCGCTGGGCCGAGCGGTCGTCGATCCGGATCTCGTAATCGCCGGGTTTGACACCCATGCTGTAGAAGGTCCCATCCGAAAAGGTCGTCACGGTCCGGCGGCTGCTCCGGTTCAGGTCGACCAGTACCACCGTCACGCCCGCCACTCCAACCCGTCCCGTCGGTGAGTCGCGCATCACCCTGCCGTCGATCACGCCGGCCGGGGTGACGGCCAGGTCGACCGAGCGGAACCGGTTGGGCTGCGGCTCAACCTGGACCGCGTTCACGGTCGGCACCCAGAGCGGCGAAGCCAGCGAGGACGAATCGATGACCACCGCTACGGGCTCGAACGCCTGGATATCCCAGACCCGGTAGCGGCCCAGCGAATCGGTCGTCGCCGTCTGGTAACCCACCTGGACCCGCACACCGGGCAGCGGTGCTTCATTGGGCTGGCGGATCCCATCGCCGTTGGCGTCGAGATAGACGGTGCCCATCAGCCCCGACCGCTGCAACGACGGTCCCGCCGCGAACGCCACGCGACTCTCGCCGGCATTGAGCAAGGCCGATCCCTGCACGAACTGGCTGCCGTATGCCGGTCCCCGCGTCGGCGCCCGCACGCTGGTCACCGATCGGACCGTCGGCAGTTCCGTCGAGAGGGTAAATCCGAACGTCGTACCCAACCCCCTGAACCAGCTGGCGCTGACCTCGGCCCGGAGTCCACGAGTCACCAGTCGGCTGAGCGAGAGCAGCGCGGAATTGCCACGCCCCTCGCCAGTAACCTCGTAGCTGGCCTGGGCCGAGACGCCGCCGAAAAAGGGGCCGAGGCGCGGATCGGGCAGGGTGAAGGCGCCCAGGCTCCAGTACGTCATGGCGGGGAGCGCCGGACTGGCGGTGGTCATGGAATCGGCCGGCGCGGACGGGGTGTGATGGCTGTAGCGCACTCCCGGTACCAGCCGAACCAGCCCGGTCTGCCACGATACCGAGAGTCGGCTGTTGAGGCTCTGACCCTGCACATCGGTGAAGCCGTCGACACCGGCATCGACCGTGACGGCCCAGGAATTCTTCAGGGGCCGGAGAAATCCGACGGCGTTCCACTGATTGAATCGTCCGGGGGTCGTGAAGATCGGGTTTTCCACGCTCCGAGAAAAGGTGGCGTACTCGGTCGACAGGCGGAGCGCGGTGGTCGGCTCGAACTCGACAGCCCCGCGGAGTTCGGCATTGGCCACTCCTTCGACATCGAGCACCAGCGCGTTGATCGGGTTGCCGGTAAATCCGGCATAGGGATGGAACAGGTTGGATTCTCCCGAGCGCCAGAACTGATCGACACCACCCCGCAGCGCGATGCGCTGGGTCAGCCCATACCGGAGATCCAGGTTGGCGCTGGCGTCGCAGGCCTCGACTCGGCAGGCGCCGGCCGACAGGCCGTACTCGAAGCGGCGGTAGGGCAGGGCCTCGCTCAGCACCCGGTAGGTCCGCGTCATCCGGCGGACTTCCCCATTGGGGCCGTAGGCCACGAGGTCAACCGGATTCTCGCCGTACTGGATCGGCACGTCGAGCGAGAAGCGGCCGGCGGCATTGACCGAGTCGAACCCGACCAGCTGGCCGCCGCGGTAGGCCTCGACCTGCCAGCCAGCGCCTAGCTGGAGCTCGATCGGCACCTGGCCGACCACCGAGGGCCGGACATAGGGTGAGTTGGAAATGGAAAATCCCTGCACCGAGCGGGGCCGGGGGCCGGTCGACAACCCATCACCCAGCCGGACCTGCGAGAGGGTGGGATTGTCCCGCCAGACTCCGGTCCACGATCCGAAGGCCCGCACGTTGGCGCCGTCGAGACCCTGGCTCTGAACGGTGGTCTCGAAGGAACCGCCGAAAAAATCGGCGCCCACCCCGACGTTCCACGATCCGTTGGTGCCCGGTTGCTGACTCGGCAAAATGAGGGTGTAGTCGACTACGGCGCCCCCGGTGGACCGCCGGTCGAGGCCCAGCCGCACGTCGGGCGCGGTCATCTCATCCACCTGTCCATGAAATCCCCGGCGGGCACTTTCGCGGGCGGTGCGCTGACCCAGCGGAAAGACCTCGGGGCTCATGATGGTGACATCGAGCTCACTCCACTCGACCCGGAACTCGGAGCCGAACAACGCGGTCAAAACGTCGGTGGCCAGGTAGTCGTCGCCGCTGATCCGGAGATGATTCTCGGTGGTGAGCGGAATGGTTTTCCGGCCCGCGTCGAGCTGCTCCAGGTTGCGGGCCAGCAGCCCGCGGATGTTGCCCGGCTGCAGGATGAACGAGATCGAGCTGTCCGGCTCGGTCGTGCTGGCGATTTCGGTGAGGTCGAGCAGCTGGCGCAGCGGCAGCAGCAGTCGTGAGTTCTGGCGGTAGGCTTCGACGGTCCGTGAAGTGATCCGGCCCAGGTGCAGCTCGACCAGCACCGGTTCAGCCTGGGTCCGGGCCGGGGCAAAATCGGAGGGATGCGCATTCCACGCCACGGTCTGCCCGAGGAGGGATGAGACGGTGACCAGCATCAGGGCGCCCAGCAGGGCGCACCACCGCCTCGTTCCACTCACGGCAGCCGGACCTCGAGGGAATCGCGGACTGGAGCGATGGCCAGGATATCCTTGGGCTGGAGATCGTCGCGGTCGCTGGCGACTTCCAGCTGCAGCCGGTAGCGTCCCGGCGCCAGCGGCGGCGTCGCCACCCGGAGCCTGGGTGACATGTCGAAGTAGACCGCAATCGGACTCTTGATCGTGGCCACGGACTTGCCGGTCGAATCGACCACGGCCGCCCGGATCATCCCGAGAAAGGCGCTATTACCCGACCGGATCAAGTGAGCCCGTACCTCCAGTGAATCGCCGGGGGCGCGCGCCAGCCCCAGGGAGTCGACCCGCACTCCGGTGGCCACCAGCCCCTTCCGATACAGCAGCGGCAGGACCGTGCGGACTTCGAGATTGAGGCCGATTGACACTCCGGCCGAATCCTTCTGCGGGGTGACGGCTGGAGCCTGACTGCGCGCGCTCACTGTGAGACGGGCCCAGTACTCGCCATCGGCCAGGCCAGCTGGTGGCCGGGCCAGCAGCCGGACCACCTGCGTTTCACGGGCGCCCAGGGTGATGATCCGGGGAAAGGCCTGAATCCAGCCGGCGGCAGACGGCATGGTGCTGTCCGGCGTGTCCACGCTGCGGAGCTCGAAGGCCCCGGTGGAATCGCTGACCGGGTAACCGAAGAAGATGCCCACGCTGATCTCGACCGGATCATTGCCGGGATTGTAGAGCGAGACCTGGCCGCTCCGGGCCCGGTGGTCGATGAAGACGGTGTGGGGGGCAACCACGACACCCTGCGCGCGCAGCTCGGTGGCCAGCGCCAGCATCGCAAGCACGACCCGGATCGGGCCCAGCACTCGGGAGCATATCATAGAATCGTAATCGTCATGGTGATCGTTCCGGTGTAGCTCCCCGTGCGCTGCGTGGTGATCGGACTGACTGTCCCGCCGATGAATACCAGGATCCGGTTGCTAGTGACCAGCTGGTAGGTATTCGACACATTCGGATTGAACGTCGCCGGCACACTGTTCGAGGCGGTGCCCTGGGCCACGCCATCCGTGGTGTTGAATGAGATCGGCATGGTGGCGCCGGTCGGTCCGTTCAGCCGGGTCGGCAGCGTGAACGAGATCCGGATGTTGCTGTTGAGCGGCGCGATGAACTGGAACTCGCCACTCAGTGAAGCATCCGTCGGCAGGATGTGCTTCGGGATGCCTTGGATCACCGGGCCGAAGGCCAGGCTCCTGAGCGGGCTCACGGTGGCCTGTGCCGAAACATTTCGGGACAGGCCAAGGGCCAGGATCAGGATGAACAGTGCGCTACTGCGTGCCATTGGGATTTCCTCGTCGGGCCGGTTACAGATACGCCGGCCGGGGAAAGATACTTCCCCGACCGGCGCCTAATTCCCGGGGACGGGAGTGGACTCGGGTTACTGGTAGACGACGTTGAGCACGACCGTGCCGGTGTAACTGCCCGCCGTCTGCGCCGCCGCCGGAGTCACGGTGGCGCCGAGCCAGAGGAAGAGCCGTCCGGCTCCCGACAACGTCGCGTTCTGGCCCCCGGCCGACGGCGTGAACGCCGTCCCTGCCTGGGTATTCACGGTGTTGTACAGGCCAGTCCAGGTTCCGATCGGCAAGGTATTGGCCCCGCTAGTCAGGTTGGTCGGCAGGGTGAAGCTGACCTGCACCCCCTGGTTGTTCTGGCCGGTCAGGTTGAATGACCCCGCCGCGGCTGCCGCCGCGGCCACCGTCTTGGCCACTCCCGGCGTCACGTTGCCGAAGGCGAGTGGGTTGCCGGCGGCGGCCGTCAGCTGCGACAGTACAGTCGCCGTGACCGAGATGGTGGCATTCTGGGCCTGGAGGGCGCTGGCGCCGACCGCCAGGCCCGCCGCAAGCATCGAAACGATTCTTGAAATCCGCATGATCCATCTCCGCCGTGTCAGGTGTGCGCGGTTCGAATCGGCGGTGGTTTACTGGTAGACCACGTTCATGGTCACGCTGCCGGTGTAGGCGCCTGCGGCCTGGGCCGCGGCCGGGGTCACGGTGCCACCGACCCACACAAAGAAGTTGCCGCCGGCAGAGGTGGTGCCATTCTGGGCAACCGCGGACGGCGTGAAGGCCGTGCCGGTGGCCTGGTTGTTGGCCGGGTTGTACAGGCCGGTCCAGGTGCCGATCGGCATGTTGTTGGCGCCGCTGGTCAAGTTGGTCGGCAGGGTAAAGCTGACCTGGATACCCTGCGAGGCCTGTCCGACCAGGCTGAACGAGCCGGCCGAGGCAGCGCTGGCGGCAACTACCTTGGCAACGCCAGGGGTCACGTTACCGAAGGCCAGGGCCGTTCCCGCCGTGACCGTGATCGGAGACAGCACGGTGGCGGTGGCATTGATGTTGGCGCTCTGGGCGTTCAAAAGATTGCCACCCATGATCAGACCAGCGACGGCGAGTGAGACGGGCGTGAGGTAACGCATTTTTTCTGCTCCATTTAGGTAAGTGATTGTGTCAATTACATTTGAGCGTTATGCTCAATGGGTGTCCCCTGCTTGGCACAGCCATTGGGCAAGACCGGTGCCAATCATCTTTCCATCGCCAATTTGTTATGCGGTAGACCGTACTGATACTGGCTATCTGCTTGTGGGGGGCGACTAAAGACTGTACTATGCGGTGTCAAATTAATTCTCGACCACATTGCGGAATTGGTTCGGGATGAACCTGGCTAAGCTATTATGCGGTAATCGGTTGAACACGATTTGGCGTAGTTCAAGCGAGGCCTGATCAGGATTCATGGACTCGAATCGGGATATTGCCGGTTTGCACGGGAAATCACAAGCGGAAATAGTGACGTACCGCATCATCCGGCCCGGCGTTTAACCAGACTTCGTCCAGGTTGCCCCCGGCAAATCGCCAGCATTGGTTCCACCCTCGGCTGGATATCCAGCCTCGCTCCCATCTATATTGCCTGCGCCTCAGGTCCGAAGGGCGCTGGCGCGCGAACCGCGTCAGGACCTTGCCGGTAGCAGCGCTAAGCGATGTCCGGTGTCGCTTCGGGGTGCCTGGGGCACTTTCCTTTCTTGGATTACCTGCCGCTCCTCATGGCTCTCGCACTTGCCCGCCGTTACCGCCCCAGACGATTCAGCGAACTGCTGGTCCAGGATCACGTTGCCCAGGTCCTCCGGGGCGCGGTGCTCAGGGACCGGGTGGGCCACGGCTATCTGCTCACCGGACCGCGTGGCGTCGGCAAGACCACGGCAGCCCGCATCCTTGCCATGGCGCTCAACTGCGAGCGCAAGGCGGAGGTCGAGCCGCCCGGCGAGCCCTGCGGCACCTGCGAGAACTGCCTGCGGATCTGGAACGGCTCGGCCAGCCTCGACGTGGTCGAGATCGACGCGGCCAGCAACCGCGGCGTCGATGATGCCAGAGACCTGCGCGAACGGGCGATGTACGCCGCCTCGCGCGAGGGGCATTACAAGGTTTACATCGTCGATGAAGCCCACATGCTCACCCGGGAAGCCTGGAACGCACTGCTCAAGATCCTCGAGGAGCCGCCGCCAGGGGTGGTGTTCGTCTTTGCCACCACCGAGCCGCAGAAGATCGCCCAGGCGGCGGCACCGGTGCTCTCCCGGCTGCAGCGCTTCGACTTCAGGCGGATCTCAGCCACCGCCATCCGCGACCGGCTGGTCGGCGTCCTCGCGGCCGAGGGAATCCAGGCTGAACCGGATGCCCTGACGCTCATTGCCCGACATGCCGACGGTGGAATGCGGGATGCGCTCTCGGTCCTCGACCAGTGCCTCAGCATGGGAGAGGGCACGGTCACCCTGGACCGGGTCCGCCAGATCCTCGGCGTGGTGGACGATGAGCTCTACGGCGAAGTCCTGGCCCTGGTAGCTGAGCGGCGTGCCGCCGACGTATTCCCGCTGATTGAACGATTGATGGAGTCAGGTGCGGATCTGGCCCAGTTCATCAGCGGCCTGGCCGATGCGCTCCGGGCGCTGATGATGCTGCAGGTCGGGGCCGAGCCCGAGGGATTGACCGAGGCCATGCGGGCGGCGCTGCAGCGAGAGCTTCCACGGCTGGCAATCGGCGACGTGCTTCGGATGCTGAAGATGCTGGCCGATGTCGAAGCCGGCGTGCGGCGCAGTGGCCAGGCCCGGCTGCTCGTCGAGACCCTGTTGCTGCGCTGGGCCCTGCTCGACCGGATGGTCAGTCTTGAGCAGCTGCTGTCGGGTGCGCCGGTTCCGCCGCCCCCGCCGATCGCGCCACCCCGGGCAGCGATTCCACGTCGCGCTCCTCCGGTGGAACCGCCGCTCGATCGGCCGGACGCCGGCGCCGCGCTGGTCAATCGGCCACCATCGAGTGGGGCGCCGATTCCGCTATCGATCGAGGGATTGGTGGAGCGCTGGGAAGACGTCGTCGCTGCCGCGCGGGTCGAGGGCCGGTTCCTCGGTGAGGCTCTCGCCTCGGCCCGTCCCAGTGGGGTCACCGGTGGGGACGTCACCTTGGCGCCTTCGGCCGGCAACCCGATGGCCCTCGAGACCCTGGAGCGCTCCCGTGATGCGCTGGCCCGGCTTCTCAGCGTGCTGACCGGGGTCAGCCCGGTCCGGGTCAGGCTGGCGACCGTGGCTGGTTCAGCACAGGCGCCGGCCCGTCGATACACGGAATCGGAGGCCAAGGCGGAGCGCCTAGCGCTGCTCGGCCGCAAAGACCCCTCGCTTGAAGTAGCCGCCCGGGAACTTGACCTCGAGATTGTCGAGTAGTTGGGTTGCGGGGGGAGTGGGGCGGGCCTAGCTTCCTCAAAATCAGCCGGCAGGTTTCAGACGAACATGGCAGATCTTCATCAGTTCTTTCAGCTGACCCAGCAGGCCCAGGGTCGCTTGCAGCAACTCGAATCCGAACTGGCTTCGCATCTCGTGGAAGCCCAGGCCGGCGGCGGGATGGTTCGGGTCACGGCCGACGGGCGCGGCACGATCCGGTCGATCCAGATCGACCCCGATGCCTTTGCGGGGCACGACGCCGAGTTTCTCAGTGTACTGGTCCTCTCCGCGGTGGCGGAAGCCCAGCGCCGAGTGGCGGATCTGATCCAGGCCGAATTGCGGAAAGTCCCGGTTACCCCCGGCGCCGTGCCGCTATAACCCCTTGAGTGCACTCGAGGAATTGATCACCGAACTGGCCCGGTTGCCGGGTCTGGGGCGCAAGTCCGCGCAGCGGATCGCGTACCACCTGCTCCAGCTTCCGCCCGAACGGGGCCGTCGTCTGGCCGAATCGCTGCTCAAGGTCGGCGACAAGGTTCGGCCCTGCGGTGAATGCGGTGCCCCCGCCGAGTCGGAGCGGTGCGAGGTGTGCCTCGATCCGCGGCGCGATGCCGGACTGATCTGCGTGGTCGAGGAGCCCTCCGGAATGCAGGTCGTCGAGCAGTCGACGGAGTTCCGGGGCCGGTACCATGTGCTGGGCGGCCGGCTCTCGCCGCTGGAGGGCATCGGTCCCGAACGGCTGCGGATCGATGCCCTGCTCAAGCGGGTGGTCGACGGCGGGATCCGGGAGATCATCCTGGCCACCAATCCCTCGATGGAGGGAGAGGTTACCGCCACCTACCTGCACCAGCGGCTGTCCGGCCTGGGCGTGCGGATCACCCGCCTGGCCCGAGGGCTCCCGGTCGGGGGTGAGCTGGAATACGTCGACGGGGTGACCATGGCGCACGCACTGCTGGCCCGCCAGGAGGTCCCGTGATGAGTGGCAGTATGGTGCTCGCGGCGGCCCGCCGTGTTGCGATGCTGGTCTCAGCCCAGGGAGGCGCATGACGGCAGGGGCTTCGAGTTGGTCGTTTCACGAAGAGGATTCGGCGCGGATTCACGTGATCCTGACCGAATTTCTCCGCGAGTCCAACGCCCGCACCGGGCTGATCGTCGACCGGACCGGCCAGATGGTGGCCACCGTCGGCGAGGCGTTCGAGTTCGACCCGACCGCCTTTGCGTCGCTGACAGCCGCCGACTTCAGCGCCAACGACCAGCTGGCCCGGATGATCGGCGAGCCCGAGTTCGGCAGCCTGTTCCACCAGGGTGAGAAGGAGTCGATGTACCTGGCGGATGTGGCGCGGCGAGTCATCCTCGTGGTGCTGTTCGACAACCGCACGACACTGGGCCTGGTCAAGCTCCGGGTCCGCAATACCGTACACCAGCTCACCCAGGTATTCCAGGAAATGTTCACCCGCACCGGCAACACCCAGGCGCAGGTGGAAACCGGTTTCGTCGGCGAAGCTGAAGACGAGCTCGACAAGCTCTTCGGGGCGTGAGGAAGGGACCTGACCGATGTCGATGATCAATTACGCCTCGCGCGAGATCAACTGCAAGCTGGTCTACTACGGACCTGGCCTCGGCGGGAAAACGACCAATCTCGAGTATGTCTATAACAAGGTGGCGCCCGGCGCCCGGGGGAAGCTCATTTCCCTGGCGACCGAGACCGAGCGCACCCTGTTCTTCGATTTCCTGCCGGTAGACCTCGGCACCATCCGCGGGTTCAAGACCCGGTTCCATCTCTACACCGTACCGGGGCAGGTCTATTACAACGCCTCCCGCAAGCTGATCCTCAAGGGGGTCGACGGGGTGGTATTCGTGGCCGATAGCCAGGTCGAGCGGATGGAAGCCAACATCGAAGCCATGCAGAACCTGTACGACAACATGGCCCAGCACGGCTACAACCTCACCACCATTCCGTTCGTCATTCAGTACAACAAGCGCGACCTGCCCAACGCTGCCACGCTGAAGGAACTGCAGTCGGCGCTCAACCCCGGCTGGGGCCTCGAAGATGCCGCCCGCCAGCGCACGACTCCCGATCCGTACCACGAGGCTGAGTTCCTGATCGAGCAGCTGGACGGTCAGTGGGTCGAGCGGGTCCCCTACTTCGAGGCCGTGGCCATGAATGGCGACGGGGTGTTCGATACGCTCAAGGCCGTCAGCAAGCTGGTGCTCAAGACACTCGGTGCGTAGTAATGTGGAATCTGCCGAACATTCTCACCCTGGTGAGAATCGGTCTGACGCCCGTCATCGCCCTCCTGCCGTTCATTGAAGGCTATTGGCCCAAGCTCATCTGCTTTCTGGTTTTCCTGTTCGCGGCCGTAACCGATGTCTGGGACGGCTACCTGGCCCGCAGCCGCGACATGGTGACCGACCTCGGCAAGCTGCTCGATCCGATCGCCGACAAGCTGCTCCTCTTTGCCACCATCATACCGATCTACTGGATTTCCCGGAGCCGCCAGGACCTTTACGACATTCCGGTCTGGGGCAGTATTCCGCTCTGGGTCTGCGTGCTCCTGGTGGGCCGTGAACTGGCCATGACCGCGTTCCGGTGGTGGGCCAACAAGCAGGGGATCGTCATTCCCGCCGCCGGCGTGGGGAAACTGAAGGCCGTGTTCCAGAACATCTTCGTCGGCGCCACCATTCTCTGGTTTGCCTTTCGCGATGCCCGCAAGCCACTGGGCTGGGAGCACAACCGGTTCGCCAACTGGTGGAACCAGTTCCACGGCGGATTCGTGGCCGTGGCCATGGCGGTGGCCCTGGCGCTGACCATATCCTCGTTCGTGAGCTACATCAGCCGCTACCGGGCGCTGCTGCTCTCGCGGCCGCGCTGAATCGATGCGGCTCGAGGCGGTGACGGTCGGCACCGAACTGCTGCTGGGGTTCACCGTCGATACCAACGCCGCGGAAATCGGCCGGCAGCTCGCCGCCGTCGGCGTGCGGGTGGTCCGCCGCACCTCGGTCCCGGATGACGCCGATGCCATCCGTGACGCGGTCAGCTCCGCCCTGCAGCGTACCGGTGCTGTCCTGATCACCGGCGGCCTCGGCCCCACCCGCGACGACATCACCAAGCTCACGGTTGCCGAACTGTTCCACGCGCCACTCGAATTCGACGACGCGGTCTGGCAGGCGGTGCTGGCCCGATTTGCCCGAATCAGGCGCCCGGTCGTCGAGTCGAATCGGACCCAGGCCATGGTCCCGAGAGGAGCGCGGGTGCTGCCCAACCAGTGGGGCACAGCGCCGGGACTGTGGCTGGAGGGGCTTCCGGGACTCGCGATCATGCTGCCCGGTGTGCCGCGGGAAATGCGCGGCCTGCTCGAGCGGGAGGTGCTGCCGCGGCTGGCCGAGCGGGTCGGCGGCGTGATCGTGGTCCGCTCCCGGACGGTGCGGACCACCGCCATCGCGGAATCGACGCTGGCGGAGCGCCTGGGTGAGATCGAAACCGAGATCGCCCCGGTGACGCTGGCGTATCTGCCAGGGTTGATGGGCGTTGACCTTCGGGTCACCAGCTGGGAGGCCGAGCCCGCCGAAGCCGACCTGAGGCTGGCGGTCGCGGTCGATCGGATTCGGCGGCTGGCCGGGGCTCACGCCTACGGCGAAGATGACGTCGATCTTGCGGCTGAGGTCCTCGACGCCGCGCGGGAACGGCGCCTGCGCCTCGCCGTGGCCGAGTCGTGTACCGGTGGCCTGCTGGGCGCGCGCCTGACCGCGATCCCCGGGAGTTCGGCGGTTTTCAGGGGAGGGACCATCGCCTATGACAACGGGATCAAGTTGACCGAACTTGGGGTTGCCGAGTCGGTGCTCTCGGCCCATGGCGCTGTAAGCGAGGCCACGGCCCGCGCCATGGCAGACGGAGTCGCCGCTCGATTCGACGTCGAACTCTCGGCCGCGGTCACCGGGATTGCCGGCCCGGATGGCGGTACCGCCGAAAAGCCGGTGGGCATGGTCTGCTTTGCCACCCGGGTGGCAGGCGTCACGGAAACCGCCACGATGATCATACCCGGAGATCGCTCCGAGATTCGGGGGCGGGCCGCCCAGTACGCCCTGTTTCAACTGCTGCGACGTTTGCGTCCCGCTTGAGAGGCGGACCCTCCGTCCATCGCCCGCTCCCCACTATTCCTTCTCGCTGTCGATCTGACCGGTCTGACCGGCACGGCCGTTGCCATTACCTTTCCGGTCAATTCTCCAGCGACGAGAACTCAAGTGATTGAAAATTCGGGATTTGGCGGCCGCGAGCAGGCCGATGACGACATTGACGATGGATTGGGCGAGGTGCCGTTTGGGACCGGGTCCGCCGATGCGACCGCAGGCCGAGATGGCGTCCTGCCGATTGAGCTGAGCGAGGCCGCGGTCCAGAAGCTTTCGAACGAACTGGAACAGAGCAAGGACCGGCATCTGCGACTGGCAGCGGAGTACGACAATTTCCGCAAGCGGACAGCCCGTGAGCGGGCGGACCTGGTCGACAAGGCGCAGGGATCGCTGGCCGGCCGGCTGCTCGATGCCCTGGACGATCTCGACCGGATGGTTGGCGCCGATCATTCCAATGACCCCGGCGTGGTCCAGCAGGGGCTGGTGATGATCGATCGCAAGTTGCGCAAGGAGCTGGAAGCGGCCGGCCTGGAACGGCTGGACCCCGTTGGTCAGCCCTTCGATCCGGCCGTGGCCGAAGCGGTGCACGTACTGCCGCCACCCGATCCCGCCAAGGATCACACGGTGGCGGCCACTTTCCAGGCCGGGTACCGCTTCAAGGGCACCCTGATCCGGCCGGCCCGGGTGCAGGTGTACTCCTCCGAGGGGCACGCCTGATGGCGAGCCGGGACTTCTACCAGGTCCTCGGCATTCCCGACAGCGCCAGCGCCGAGGACATCAAGAAGGTCTACCGGAAGCTGGCCAAGCAGTACCATCCGGATGCCAATCCGAACAATCCGTCGGCGGTCGAGCGCTTCAAGGAAATTTCCGAGGCGCACACGACGCTGTCCGATCCGGAGCAGCGCAAGAAGTACGACCAGATGCGGAGGCTGGGAGCCTTTACCAGTTCGGCGCCCCGCCGGCCGCGCGGGCCGGGGCCTGGCCAGACCAGTGGCGGCGCCGGATTCGAGACCGATGGCGGGGATGGCGCCGAGTTTGACCTTGGCAACCTGGGCGGGCTGGGGGACATCTTTTCATCAATCTTCGGTCGGACCCGGCGAGACGAAGGACGCCCGGAGATCGAGACCGTCGTTGAGGTACCGTTCCGGATCGCGGCGCTGGGCGGCAAGGTATCCGTCACGATTCCCGTGACCGAGACATGCAAGGTCTGTGGTGGTAGCGGCGCCGCGCCCGGCGCCAAGGTCACGACCTGCGTCGAGTGCAACGGTCGGGGTGCCGTGACCTTCGGCCAGGGCAACTATGCCGTAAGCCGGCCCTGTCCTCGCTGCCGCGGGAAGGGCAAAGTGCCGTCGATGGTCTGCGGCAATTGCCAGGGTGCCGGCGAGGTTCGGCTGGAGCGGCACGTTTCAATCACAGTGCCGGCCGGCACCGAGAGTGGTGGTCGGGTGCGCCTCGCGGGGCAGGGCACCTCGAACCGGCCCGGAGAACCTCCCGGCGACCTGGTGGTCACCTTCCAGGTCCAGCCCGACCGGTTCTTTCACCGGGACGGGATCGATCTGATCTGTGAAGTCCCGATCAACCTGGCCCAGGCCGTGCTCGGCACCAAGCTTCGGGTCCGGACGCTCGATGGCAAGAAAGTGCTGCTCAAGATCCCGGCTGGCACGCAACCAGGCCGCAAGTTCAGGATCAAGGGGCTCGGCCTCGAGAAGGGCGGTCGCAAGGGGGATCAGCTGGTGACCGTGCAGGTCCAGCTGCCGGAGAAGCTGACTCCCGAACAGGAGGAGGCGTTCGCCAGGTTCGCCGATGGGGCGGAGCTGGCACACTAGCCGTCAGCCATTAGCTCTTAGCCATCAGAAAAACGCCCCGGAACTCGAGCTTCCGGGGTTTTTCTTGCTTGCTACCGGCCAATGGCCACAAACTAACGGCTAGGTAAGGACCAGCCCCGTCCGCCCCGTCTCCAGGTACAGCCGCTCGGCCAGGATCAATTCGAATGGGATGGGGATTTCATCGGACTGGACCGCGACTTCCTGGCCGTGGACCCGGATGACCGTTCCGGCGACCGCTGCCGTCTCACCGTGGCGGAGGCAGACGATGCCGCAAAGACGCTGGCCCACAGCCGTAAGCGCCGCGGCGCCGCTGGTCATGAATCGAAAACCGCGTTCTGACAGGTCGACTACATCGAGGGCTTGGGGACCGAAGAGGAATCCAGATTTGCTGGGGCGAGGGTAACAGACCCGCGCTTCCGACCGCTGATCCCGAGCGTTCATGCCGTCTCCGCGGAGGACGTTCATGAATTGTTGCAGGACCAGGACCGATATGCAAGCGGGTCGGTCCGACCAATCTGCTCAGACGCCGTTGCGCTCCATCAGCCTTCGGTGGGTCGAGAGCTCAGGCCCGCCGTCGGGGGGGCACCGCTGGATGTAGCTCCCGTCCGGCAGGAGGTCCCAAGCCTGGCGGTTGTCCTCCAGCATCAGCTCGATAATCTCGAGTACCGCCCGGCGCTGGCCGGGGTCGGGAATAGGGGTCACCGCCTCGATCCGGCGTTCCAGGTTGCGGGGCATCCAGTCGGCGGAGCCGATATAGCCCTCCTCCTCCCCGCCATTGAGAAAATAGAAGGCGCGGGAGTGCTCCAGGAACCGGCCGATGACACTGACCACCCGGATATTCTCGCTGACCCCGGGAATCCCGGGTCGGAGCGAGCAGATGCCGCGGATCACCAGGTCGATCTTGACCCCCGCCCGCGAGGCCTGGTACAGCGCCGCGATCAGGTCCTGATCGACCAGGGCATTCATCTTGAGCGCGATTCGGGCCGGCCGGCCCTGCTCGGCATAGGCGGTTTCACGCCTGACCATCTCGAGGAACCGCCGCCGCATATCCCTCGGAGCCACGATCAGCTTGCGGTAGGCCGGCGGATCGGCAAAGCCGGTCAGCACGTTGAACAGGTCGGACAGATCCGCGCCGAGGTCGGGGTCAGTGGTGAGCAGGCCGAAGTCGGTGTAGAGCCGAGCGGTGCGGGGATGGTAATTGCCGGTCCCGATGTGGACGTAGCGGCGCATCGTCTCGCCTTCGCGCCGGACTACCAGGAGCACCTTGGCGTGGGTCTTGAGGCCCGCCACACCGTAGCTGACATGGGCCCCGACATCTTCCAGTCGCTTGGCCCAGACGATGTTGTTCTCCTCGTCGAACCGCGCTTGCAGTTCGATCAGGACTGCCACCTGCTTGCCCCGCTCGGCCGCCTGGGCCAGGAGCCGGGGAATGGTGGATTCCCGTCCGGTGCGGTAGAGCGTGAGCTTGATGGCCACCACATCGGGATCGTCGACCGCTGATTGAATGAACCGTTCTACCGAGGCGGAGAAGCTCTCGTAGGGGTGGTGGAGCAGCAGATCACCTTCACGGATGACGTCGAAGATATTCCGCTTGCCGGCCAGCCGGGCCGGCGGAGCGGGCTGGAAGACCGCATCACGCAGCTCCGGCAGGTCGGTCACCGCAAAGTTGAGCAAATCCGCCGCGTCCAGCAGGCCATCGACTTCATAGACGTCGTCGGTCGTGAGCGGGGGCCCCCCGACATCCTGTTCCGCGGTGAATTCCGACAGCAGCACGTCGCGGATCGAGGCGGGCATGTCCGGGGAGACTTCGATCCGGGTGACAAACCCGAAGCGGCGATTGCGGATCTCCTCCTGAATGACGCTGAGCAGGTCTTCGGCCTCGTCCTGGGCCACTTCGATATCGGTGTTGCGGGTAATCCGGAACGAATACCAGCCGGCCAGCGGCACCCCGGGAAAGAGCTGTCCGAGGTGGGCGCCGATCAGCTGTTCCAGCGGCACGAAATGATTGGGCGGGCCGAGTGGCACCCAACGGGAAAGAATCTTGGGGACCTTGACCCGGGCAAGGCGTTCCTCGCCATCGGGTCCGGCCAGCACGACCGCCAGCGAGAGGCTGAGGTTCGAAATGTACGGAAACGGGTGAACCGGATCGACCGCCAGAGGGGTCAGTACCGGAAAGACATTTTCCTGGAAGTAGCGGTCGAGATAGGCCCGGTCGGCCTCGCTGACTTCATTGAGGTCGAGCAGGTGCACACCCTGGTGAATCAGCTCCGGACGAAGCGCCTTGAGTCCGGCACTGTGCAGCCGCTGCTGCTCACGGACCACCGACCGGATGGTCCGAAGCTGCGCTTCCGGAGTCATCCCGTCATTGCCCCGCTCGGCGTACCCGGCGGCGACCTGTTCTTTGAGTCCCGAGACCCGGATCTGGAAAAACTCGTCGAGATTGGACGAGAAGATGCCGAAGAATTTGACCCGCTCGAGCAGTGGGGTCCGCTCGTCCAGCGCCTCCTGCAGCACCCGCCGGTTGAACTCCAGCCAGCTCAACTCGCGGTTGAGATAGAGCGACGCCTCGCGGAGGTCCGGCTCAGCGGGAAGATGAGAATCGCTCAGGCGGGTGATCGGGGCGCTATGGGGTACTGTCGTCATGGGTGGATCTTACGGTGGGCTGGGAAGGGTGGGAAGGAGGAGGCTGTCACGGGTGGGTCACGGTGGTATGAACGCCGGCAGGCGGGGGGCTGACTGAGGTTACCGGTCCGGCAAATTGAGCCCATGTCAATGATTTGTAATGCTTCACGGTACCTACCGGCTCAGCCGTCGTGGCGCTCCACCTTGACCTCTACTTGGTTCTCGCCCACCAGGAGCGAGATGATCGTACTGACCACTCCAATCAGGATCCCGGCAAAAAACGCGGGCCAGAAGCCGTCGATCGCAAGGCCCAGCCCGAGCTGCCGGGAGAGCGAGGCGGTGACCAGCAGCAGCAGCGCGTTGATCACGAAGGTGAACAGCCCCAGCGTGAGCAGCACCAGCGGGCAAGTCAGCAGCGTCAGGATCGGTCTGAGAAAGCTGTTGACCAACCCGAAGATGACGGCCACTGCCAGCAGCGCACCGGCCCCGCCGTCGAACCGGATGCCGGGCACCAGCCGGATGGCCAGGTAGATCGCCAGGGTGTTGATCAGCCACCGGACGAACAGGGAGCGGATCACTTGAGGTACTGATCCAGCCAGTCGAGGACCGTGTTCCACCAGATCCGGCGGTTCCGAGGTCGGCTGATGAAGTGGTCCTCGTCGGGGAAATACAGGAATTTGGCCGGAACGCCGAGCAGTTTGAGGGCGGTAAAGGCCTGGAGCCCTTCCGACAGCTCGATCCGGTAGTCCTTCTGGCTGTGGACGATCAGCATCGGAGTCTTCCACTGAGCCACGGCGTTGGCCGGTGACCACATCTCCATGGTAGCCCGTCCCTGGGTGTCCAGCATGGTGCCGCCGAATTCGTGCTCGGGGAACCAGAGCTCCTCGGTACTGCCGGCCATGCTCAGGTTGTTGTAGACGCCGTCATGGGCCACCATCACCTTGAACCGGTCGGTGTGCCCCGCCATCCAGTAGATCATGTAGCCGCCGTAGGACGCGCCGGCGGCGCCCAGCCGGGTGGGATCGACGTAGGGCCGGGCGGCGAGGACATCGAGTCCCCTCATCAAGTCTTCGTAGGGAATGTCTCCCCAGTGGCCTGAGATGGCGTTGGTAAAGGCCTGCCCATAACCGGTCGAGCCGTGGAAGTTGACCGCCGCCACCACATATCCGCGGGCCGCAAAGAGTGCGTAGTTCCAACGGGCATGCCACTGATCCAGCCAGGCGCCCTGGGGCCCGCCATGAATCAGGTAGACCAGTGGGTAGCGTTTGGTCGAGTCAAAGCCAGGCGGCTTCATCAGCCAGCCATGGACCGAGTCTCCCAGTGCACCAACGAAGGCAAAGGCCTCGAGCGGCCGGATATCGAGGCCGGCAAACTGTTCGTCGTGGATGTGGGTGACGGCCCGGGCTTCCTTGCCATCGATCTTCGAGGTCCAAACCTCCAGTGGGTGGACGGCGGAGGAATGCAGATAGACCAGGCGATCAAGGCGGCTGGAGACCTGGAGCGCGGTGTTGAATCCGCCGCTGACCAGCTTGAACCGCTTCCCGCCATTGAGGTCGATGCGATAAAAGGCGTGCTCGCCCCGCTCCTCGACTTCGGCGTAGATCGATCGTGAGTCCGGGGCCCAGTTGATCGCGGCCACGCTGAGGGGCCAGTCCGGGGTCAGCGCAATCCGGCGGCCGGAGGCCCGTTCGAACAGGACAATCTCCTGGCGGTCCGCCTCGAATCCCGGCACCGACATGGCCAGATAGGCCAGGTTGCGGCCGTCCGGCGAATAGAGGGGGCTGTTGTCGTTGGCCCGGCTGGTAGTGATTGGCTGGCGCCCCTCACCATCGACGCCCATCAGGAAGACATCGTTGTTGGTGCTGGTGGCGACCACCGAGTCGGGATTGTAGACGATGGCCAGCTCGGTGTTGGCCGGAGAAATGGCGATGTCGCGGCCGCCCAGCGCCAGCGGCGGCACGTCCCGGTCGATCGGAGTGATGTCGGTCGAATGACCATCATCGGGATCCAGCCGGAACAGATGGGACCGGAGCCCGACCCTCCATTCATTCCAGTGCCGGTAGAACAGGTTGGTCCAGATTTTCGCGTCAGTGGGATAGTTGCCGTTGCGCCGGTCGATCTCGGTCGAATCCGGCCAGCGTACATCGCTGGTGTAGTAGAAGGTCCTGCCATCGGGCGCCATCAGGAAGTCATTGACGCCGCCGCCGGTCTCGGTCAGCTTGGCGGCCTCACCGCCCTCAAGCGGCAGCCGCCAGATCTGGGGAGCACCCTCACGCGATGAGATGAACACGACCGATTTGCCGTCCGGGGCCCAGCGGGGATTGTGATCGCTGCCGGATCCGCTGGTGAGCTGCGTGGTACGGCCGGAATTGAGGTCGGCCAGCCAGATCTTGGTGACGCTCTTGTTGTCCTGCAGCAACGTGCTGGTCAGGGTAAACGCCACCCGCTGCCCGTCAGGGGAGAGCTGGGGATCCCCGACAGTCTTGAGCCCGATGTATGCGTCGATGCCGATCGGGTGTTTCTGCTGGGCGGACAGGCCGGACGTGACCGGCAGGATGGGCGAGAGGATCAGCGAGCACAGCAGTATTCGGAATATCCAGCGCACTGACCTTGGCATGAACCCTCGCGGCTCGGGAAAGAGAATCATCCGGCTGGTCACGCGATGACGCCGCCGCCCAGCACGCGGCCATCGCAGCCGTACAGCACTCCGGATTGGCCCGGGGCAATGGCCCGGCCCGGCGTCGATAGCGCCAGCGATACGGTTCCTTCGTCTGATGCGGTAATCGTGGCCGGAATACCCCGGGCCCGATATCGAATCTGGATTTCGCACCTATCGCCCGGCTGGAGCGGGTCGGCCAGCCAGTTCACCTCGTCCAGCCGCACCGAGCTGCCTTCGAGATCGGCCAACGCCCCGACGACGACTTCCCGGTGCTCGGGATGGATGGCGATCACGTACATCGGCTCGGATGAGCCGCCCGGCAATCCCTTGCGCTGTCCAATGGTGTAGCGGGCAAAGCCCTGGTGTTCGCCGATGACCTCGCCAGTGGTGCTGACCAGGGGTCCAGGGACCAGTGCGGGTGCATCGGCGGGGAGGTGCTGTTCGAGGACGCCGACGTAATCATCATCCGGCACGAAACAGATCTCCACCGATTCCGGCTTCTCGGCGGTGGCCAGGCCGAGTCGACGGGCCCAGTGGCGAGTTTCGGCCTTGGTCAGATTGCCGACGGGAGTCAGCATTCGAGCGACCACCGCCCGGTCGATGCCCCAGAGGAAATAGCTCTGGTCCTTGCCGGGATCGGCGCCGCGATACAGTCCACCATCCCGGGCCACCGCGTAATGCCCGGTGGCGAGGAATTCACAGTCCAGCGCGTCGGCGTGGGCCAGCAGGTCGCGGAACTTGGTGAACGAGTTGCACCGGACGCAGGGAATGGGAGTCCGGCCCCGGCTGTACTCGCTGACAAAATTCTGGATGACGTGGAGACTGAACCGGTCCTCGAAGTTGAGAACGTAGTGCGGAATTCCGAGCTTGGCGGCGACATCCCTGGCGTCGTTGATCGAGTCGAGCGAGCAGCAGGGCCGGTCAGGGACACTGTCACCGTAGCAGAACAGCTTCATCGTGGCGCCGACGACATCGTAACCCTGATCCACTAGTGCCGCGGCCGCCACCGAGCTGTCGACCCCGCCGGACATCGCGATGAGTACCCGACCACGCTTGCCGGTTGCGGAGACCGGTCGCGGTTGAGCTGATCCGATCAAACTGCCCCGCTGCCCCCCAGCCCCCCCGATTTCCTCAGCCACGCCCCAACACCCCCGCCAGCTTGCGAACCCGGCCCACAATCGCCGGAAATACCGCCACCACTCGCTCGACATCGGCCATGGTGCTCTCATGGCCAAGGCTGAGGCGGAGCGAAGAGAGAGCCAGCTCCCGCGGTACGCCGATAGCCGTGAGCACGTGTGAAGGCTCGACGGCACCGGTCGAACAGGCAGACCCGCCCGACGCCGCGACTCCCTGCATGTCGAGGTGCATCAGCATCGCCTCATTCTCGGCGCCAGGAATGGCGATGCTCAGGATGTGAGGAGCGCGCGGCCCAGACTCGGCGTGCACGACGAGGTCAGGGATCGCGGCCCGCAGCCGGGCCAGCAGTTCGTCACGCAATCCAGCCAGCCGCACCGCCTCGGCTGCCTGCTCCGCTGCGGCAAGCCGCGATGCGGCGCCGAACGCGACGGCGCCGGGCACATTCTCGGTGCCTGGTCGAACCCCGAACTGCTGACCGCCGCCATGGAGGATCGACTCCAGCAGCCGGCGATCCTGAATGACCAGGGCGCCGATGCCCTTGGGGCCGCCGATCTTGTGTCCGGACAGGGTCAGCATCGAGCACGACAAGTCGTTGAAGTCGATCGGCACCTTGCCGAACGCCTGTACTCCGTCGGTATGGAACGCCGTGCCCGCCGCCAGGCAGCGCCGAGCCAATTCGGCAATCGGCTGCACGGTGCCGATTTCGTTGTTGACCCACATGATCGAGACCACCGCCGGCCGCTCGGCCAGTATCCGATCGAGGGCTTCGAGATTGACGACGCCATCGGTACCGACCGGCAGAATGCTCTCCTGTCCACCCAGGTGGCAGACCGCATGGGCAGCCGCGAGGATGGCCTTGTGTTCGATGGCCGTGACCACCGCGAGCATCGGTTTGCCCTGGTCGCGCGCGGCCAGGGCGGAACCGATGATGGCCAGATTGTCGGCCTCGGTCCCGCCTGAGGTAAAGAACACCTGGCTCGGTTCGGCACCCACCGCCTCGGCCACTTCCCGACGGGCCTGCTCGAGTCCGGAGCGCGCGGTACGGCCGAATTTATGGCTGCTGGACGGATTGCCGAAGGCATCAGCCTTCAGGTACGGCAACATGGCCTCCAGGACCTCCGGACGGACCGGGGTCGTGGCGGCGTGATCGAGATAAATGGAGGTCTCGGGCATGGCGGGGAAAATAACGCTTTTCGGTGGGCAGCGGGGCCGGGATTGAGCGACTACAGGCTCCGGACCCCCATGGCCACCACGTCATCGATCCGGACCGTCTCGTGAGTATAGAATGGCTCGCCGTAGGCAGCCCGGATCAGGCTGCCGTAATGGGCGTTCTGGGTGCCCACCAGGGTGTAGAGATCCTGCCCGTTGGGGAATAGCTCCCCAGCCCAGGTGGCCCCATCAAATTGGCTTGAATAGCAACGGATGGCCGCCAGCTTGCGCTCGAACTGGGCAGATATATCCACCACAAAGGTCGGCTTGACCGGGTCTTCGCGGTAGGAGAGGGCGTACAGAATCTTTTCCGGGCGGTGTGGAGCGCCGGGAACATCGTAGCGGGCCAGCCCGGCCAGGAAGCAGGCATCCCGGGCCAGTTCCGAGGTAATTCGATGATCGGGGTGGCGGCCCTGAGGGTAGGGAAGGATCACGACTTTCGGCGCGAAGTGGCGGATCTCGGCGGCCACGGCGTGGCGTGAGGACTCGTCGTTGGCCAAATGGGCATCAGGGAGGCCGGCATTTCTCCGCTCCTTCACCCCGAGGATCGCAGCGGCCTTTTCGGCTTCCTGTCCCCGGAGTGAGGCGCTGCCTCGGGTGCCGGTCTCGCCGGCGGTAAGGTCGAGGATTCCGGTGGTGTGGCCCTGATCGCCGGCCTTGAGCAGGGTGCCCGCACAGGTGAGTTCGACGTCGTCACGGTGGGCGGCAATGGCCAGCAGGTCAACAGGCATGGCTTCAAGATAGGTCAGGCAGGAAAGGGGAGAAAGGAGAGAGGAGATGGGAGATAGGATATGCGG
>JBEPVA010000009.1:0-36226 GCA_041691295.1 Gemmatimonadota bacterium | reverse complement strand
CGCCACCGGAAGCGCCCGGCGACCCCCGCGGCCGCACGGCTCGCCACCCCGTCAGGGCGGAGAAGAGCCGCCAACTCCTATTTTTTCAGCAGCCTGTTAAGGCTTATAGCTGAGCTCCTTACCGCCACCGCCCCTCCACCCAGTACCAGCCCCGCCGGCTGTGAGCCCAGTGACCGGCTCGGTACGCCCGCCGGTTTCCTTCGGTCGGGGCCCACCGACCAGGCGCCCACTCGTAGTCCGATCCGGTCCAGCGCCAATCGCCGCCGATCCAGACGTAGTCTGGGCCCGGTCGGGTCACGATCACTTCGGTCCGGCGCGCTGGCGGTTCCCGCACGGCGTACACGGTTCCCGGTGCCGGTGTATTCGATCCACAGGCGGCCAGCATCATGCTGGCCGCTACCGCTACGGCAAAGCTGCCGAGTGACTTCCTGTTTCCTGTCATGTTTCGCTCCAGTGAGGGCAGGCCCGCTGACGCGGAGCCGGCCCGTGCGTTAACCTCGGTTGATGAACTCACTGCCTTCCGGCCGCGATCCCGGGCCGCAACTCTCCCGGCTGCGCCGCCTGGCCCACTGGCTCGACGACGGGATTCGCATTCCCGGTACCCGATTCTACATCGGTGCCGATCCGCTGTTCGGCCTGATCCCGGTTCTCGGAGACATGCTCGGCGCCATACTCGGCGCCTGGATCGTGCTCCAGGGCGGTCGGCTCGGGGTACCGTTGCCCACCCTGCTCAGGCTGATCTGGAACTTAGTGCTCGATGCCACCCTCGGTGCGGTTCCCGTCATCGGCGATCTGTACGATGCCTTTTCCAAGGCCAATCTCCGCAATGTGGCCCTCCTCGAGCGGGCCTTGGCGGACCCTCACCTGGCCAGGCGGTCCGACCGGCTCTACCTCTTTGGAGTCGTCCTCCTGCTGGTCCTGACGCTGCTGGTGCTCCTCACCGTGACCCTCCTGACCGTGCACTGGATCATCAGACTGCTGGCCTTGGTGATACAGTGACCGCGATCCCGCTGTTTGCCAGGACCGGCTTGGCCAGCGCTGTTTCAGTCGAAATTTCTGCTAGATTTTCCGGACGCCAGTCGGGCAGTGGGCCCGGCCGGCGCCGTGTCTTTTCGATTCAGGAGCGTCCCATGGTTCCGGTCATCAACCTGGCCCAGAAGCTCAGCTTGTTCGACGAACAGTGGAGCCCCAGGGTTATCGCCGACCTGAACGACAGCCAGGTCAAGCTGGCCAAGGTGCAGGGAGAATTCGTCTGGCATCATCATGCCGATGAGGACGAGCTGTTCCTCGTCATCAAGGGCCGGCACACCATCGAGTTGCCTGATGGCTCGGTCAGCCTCGGGCTCGGCGAGATGGTGGTCATTCCCAAGGGCGTCGAGCATCGGCCGGTGGCAGCGGAGGAGGTGCATCTCATGCTGGTGGAGCCACGCCAGATTCTCCATACCGGCAACGTGGTCAATGAACGGACTGTGCACGAGTACCAGCGGATCTGATGCAGGCCGCCCTGCTCGACTCGGCCTGCTTGCGCCTGTGCCAGCGGCTGGTCTCGTCCGAGATCTATCTCGACGCTCCGGCCCTCACCTCGCTGGGCTCCGGTGAGCTGGTCGCCGATCTGCGCTTTGGCATCTGCCGTCATCGCGACCGGTTCGTCCCGCCCATCCTGGCCGTCACCCGCTTGCGCGGCGAACTGCGCTCGGCGCTGGCCGGTTCGGAAGACCCTGAGGATCCGCTGCTCGGCGCCGAGTTGCGGATCAATCTGCGGATGACCGCCCAGCGGGGCGGGCGGAACAGCCAGATGTTCTGGATGGGCGCCGGTGAGGAATTCGTCGCCTGCAGCATGGAAATCGAGGCCCGGCTGACGACCGCGGCGGCCAAGGGTGGGGCCCGCCATACTGCCCAACTCGAATGGCCACTGGAATGTTCGTTGTGGAAGTTACCAGCGCTTCCGGTGGCCGCTGACAACAGGTCAAGTTATTGGCAGAAAATAAGTTAAAAACTCGCTTTGAATATTGGTAGTTATTGCAACTAATATCATGACATGGCAGGAATTCAGGGAACTGCGTGGCCACTAATAGCGTTTTACCGCAGCGTGGAGTCAGCGGGCATCGGGCCCGCCGCCAGCACGCACATGAGGTATTGATTGATGACAACCGAACTCGCCACCCTGGCCGGCGGCTGCTTCTGGTGCCTTGAGGCCGCCTTCCAGCAGCTCAAGGGAGTGGTCAAGGTCAAGTCCGGCTACACTGGCGGCTCAGTGAAGCATCCCAGCTACAAGGATGTCTGCAACGGAATGACCGGCCACGCGGAAGTGGTCCAGATCGAGTACGATACGGCCCAGATCGAGTATGCCGATCTGCTTGGGGTCTTCTTCACCATTCACGATCCGACCACTCTCAATCGCCAGGGCGCCGATTCCGGCACCCAGTACCGCTCGGCGATTTTTTACCAGACCGAGGCGCAGAAAAAGGCGGCTGAGACCGCCATCATCGAGCTCAACGCCGCCAATCTCTGGGACAGCCCGATCGTGACCCAGCTGTCGCCGCTCGCCGAGTTCTATCCGGCTGAGGCGTCACACGATGATTATTATCTGCGCAACCCGAGGCAGCCGTACTGCGTTGGTGTGGTGGCCCCCAAGGTGGCCAAGGTCCGCAAGCACTTCTTCGACATGCTCAAGGTGTCCTGACATGGCGTTTGACTCGACGTATTTCGAGCGGGGGCTGTTCGAGCAGCTGCACAAGCTGCCAGGACAGCCGGTGGTGCGGGTCATCCTGCACAATGGCCGCGAGTACCTGGTGCGGAACATCCAGGGCGTGGCGCCGGGATTCGTGATGCTCGAGGTCTATCCCCCCGAGGGGGAAGCCCGCGGCGTCTTCAGGTTCCCGCCCGCTGCCTCGCTGCTGGAGTCGCCGACCTCACCGATCGCGCTGGCCTACGAGGCCATCGCGCAGATCTTCATTCAGAGTACCACCGAGGACCAGCGTGACCGGCTCGGCTTCCGTCCCGAGTGACTGACCCGCGTCTGGCCCGGGCCGGCGCCATCGGCGCGGCCATCACCCACCTGCTGCTGGACCGCTGGAACCCTCTTGCCGCCGCCGATGATCTCGAGGCGGCCAGGGTGTACCAGCCCGTCGTCGGCCCGCTCTACCGGCTGATTGCCAGTGGCGCCTCCACGCTGCGGGTGGCGGTGGAACTCGCTGAGGCCGAGCGAAGGCTGGGACGATCGACCCCGCCGGCCGACCTTATTCCGGTCAGCCGGGCGCTGCTGGCGCTCGACGCTCGGCTCTAACGCCTCGCTGGCGCACGCCCTCCGCGCCTGACATCTTGGGGCATGAATAGCTCCACATTCGATCGTCGCCGCGCGCCAATCGGCGAGCTGCTGCGCTACGGCTGGGCAGCGCCCAACAGCTTGATCGGCCTCGGACTCGCGGGCCTGGCCACGCTGACCGGTGGGCATGCCACGGTGGTAGACGGCGTGCTTGAGGTGGAAGGCGGTGCCGTGCGCCATCTGCTGCGATACGCGACCCCGCTGCCCGGCGGCGCCGCGGCCATGACGCTCGGTCACGTGGTGGTGGGTCAGGATGCGGCGGCGCTTGACCAGTGCCGGCCGCACGAGCGAGTCCACGTGCGACAGGCTGAACGGTGGGGCCCCGCTTTTCTTCCGGCCTACGCCCTGGCCAGCCTGGTGGCGGCGCTGCGCGGTGGGCATTTCTATCGGGACAACGCCTTTGAACTGGCGGCCCGCCGTGAGGAGCGTCCCACTGCTTCCGCCTAAGGCCAGGATCGCGCTGCCGACACTGCTGTTCGTCGTGGTGCTTGACCAGATCACCAAGACGCTGGCCAGCAGCCGGCTTCAGCCCGAGCACGTCCCCCATTCCATTGTGGGTGACCTCATCCGGTTGACCCTGACCCACAACACCGGCGCCGCGATGAGCCTGTCGGTTGGTCCCTGGTCCCGGGTCGTGTTCAGCGTGGTGGCGCTCATGGCCCTGGTGCTGCTGTACCGGGTCTACGATGATGCGCCACCCGATGCGCGCTGGCGGGCCTTGGCCCTGGCGCTGATCGCTGGCGGCGCCACCGGCAACCTGATCGACCGGATCCGCTCGGCTCACGGGGTGGTGGACTTCATCGATATCGGTCTCCCCGTCTGGCGGTTCTGGACTTTCAACGTCGCCGACATCGGGGTCACCTGCGGGGCGCTGCTGCTCATCGCACTGATGTGGCACGAAACGCCTGCTCACGATTCCTAGGCTCTTGTCTCTCGACTATTGTCTCTCGACTCAATCCACCGACCCGAGGAATGCAACATGGGCCTGTTCGATGACCTCGCCTCGAAAGTTCACGATGCCATGGCGAGCGGCGGCGCCGCCGAGCATGGTGTCGTCCTCACCCACATGATGGAGGCGCTGGGTGGCGGGCCTGGCGGTACTCCGGGCAGCACCATGGGCGCCATGGTCACGGCGTTCGAAGCCAACGGACTCGGCCACCTGGTCCAGAGCTGGATCGGCACCGGTCCGAATCTTCCCATTACCGCCCAGCAGATTCAGCAGGCGCTAGGCAACTCTCATGTCCGTGACCTGGCCGCTCGTCTGGGCATTGACCCAGCCCAGGCCGCGGCCAAGCTGGCCGTCGTCCTGCCGCACCTGGTCGATCAGCTCACGCCGGACGGCCAGCTGCCCAAGAGCTGATGGTTTGCGAACGCTGTGGTGAGCATGAGGCCGAGCTCAAGTTGTCGCGGGTCGACCGCGACGAGGTGCTCAGCCTGAATGTCTGCGCCGGCTGTGGCCGGCTCGGCATCACCGACGCCTGGTGGCTGCGCGAGGACCCTCAGACGGAACAGCCCGAACGCGACAGTGAGCGCGTCCGGGCCAGCCGCCGGCAGGAGCGGGAGCGGGTCAGCGAAGACTGACCCGGCTCGACTAGAACGGAATGCTGTAGTCCGGTGGTGTGACTCCATTGAGCCGGAGATACGGTACCGTCTGGCCCAGCGTCCACACCGTGTGCTCCTGCGACAACTCGAGCCAGGACCATACTGGCTGCGCCGGCAGCTTCCAGACCGATACCGATCTGGCCAGCTGGGCGGGAGTCGCCTTGCGAGCCAGGGTCAGCACGTAGTCGAAGGTCGCGGCAGCGTAGCCGCGGAGCGCGTTCTTGTTGTGCAGGTAGGCAGCGGAATCGCCCAGTTCGGGAGTTGGTTGGCCGGCGCCCAGGGTCTGAGCGGCCACCTCGAGATTGGTGGTCACGATGTGGTCGAACTGCTGGGCAAAGGTGCGGACCCCGGGGGTGGGATGGAATTCCACGGCGGAGTCGGGCATGGCCTCGAGATAGTGCATGACGTTGGTGCTGTCCCTGGTCCAGGCGGCCACCAGTCGGGCCCGGTCGGGTACCTGGGCCGAAGCGGAACCCACCCCGGCCACGGTCAAGAGGGCAGCGGCAAGCCGGAGGAACCTGGGTCTGGTCATGAGCACTCCTTGGGAAGTCGGAACGAAACGCGCCGGGATGCTGGATCTTACCTTCAGGCACTGCTCACTTCAACGAACCTCGGCTGAATCGGCTTCTCGTGTCTCCTGCCCTCGGCTTTTCCCAGAAGATCCATCGCCTGGTCCGGCGCATCCCCCGCGGCAATGTTGCGACCTACGGTCAACTCGCCAGGTTGGCCGGCGGACCGACCCGTGCCCGCGAGGTCGGCTATGCGATGGCCGCGCTGCCGGCCGGCACCGGAGTACCGTGGCACCGGGTCATCAACGCCAAGGGCGAAGTCAGCCGCCGCCGGCATCCCGGCGCCGAGTTGACCCAGCGGATGATGCTGGTTGCTGAAGGTCTCAGGTTCAATGCGCGCGGGCGGGTCTCGCTCGAGGAGTATCAGTGGGCCCCCCGGCGCACGGCCAGGAAGTGAATCGCTGATGCCGAGCTATCCGCTGGTCTGGGTTGACGCCTTTACCGATCGGCCCCTGGCTGGCAATCCCTGCGCGGTGGTGTTCGACGCCGACGATCTGGATGCCGCGGCCATGCAGGCCATCGCCGGCGAGATGCACCTGGCCGAGACCGCTTTCGTCCGCCGCTCGACGATCGCGGATGTCGCGGCCAGATACTTCACGCCGGCCGAGGAAATTCCCCTGGCTGGTCATCCCACCGTGGCCACGATCCATGCCCTGGTCGAAGCTGGACGGCTGGCCCTCACCGGTGAGTTGACCACGATCAGTCTCGAGCTCAAGGACGGGCCGATCCCGGTCGAGATCACCGCGGTTGCCGGCAAGGTCACCCGGGTGACCATGAGCCAGCGCCAGCCGAAATTCCTGTCGACGCACCAGGCCGAAGTGGTGCTGCCGATCTTTGGCCTCGAGCCGGACGACGTCCTTCCAGGTGCCACGATTCAGACGGTGAGTACCGGCACTCCGCAGCTCATGGTGCCGATCCGGAATCTCGAGCGGCTGCGTGAGGCCAGTATGGATGTCCCCGCCTACCTGGCCTATCGAGATCGTTCCGACTTTTTCAGTCCGCACCTGTTCTGTCTCGAAGGGGTGACCCCCGCGGGGCGCACCTTTGCCCGGCAGTTCGGGGCGCCGCCCGATCTTCCCGAAGATCCGTTCACCGGTTCCGCCACCGGCGCCATGGCGGCCTACTGCTGGCACCACGGCCTGATTGCGCAGCCCGTTTTCCGCGCCGAGCAGGGTCACTGGATGGGTCGGCCGGGGGTGGCAGAGGTCGAGGTCGTTGGGCCACGCAACGATATTGCCACCGTGAAGGTGGGTGGTGCTGCCGTCACTATCCTTCGCGGCACCCTGACGCTCTGACCGGGTCGGTACCGACCGCTCGGCCGGGGTGCCGCGAGCCACTCATCCTGCCATATTGAGGCGGTTCCAGCCGGTCCATTCAGTCGAGGAGGTCTCCCGTGCGTTTAGGCGATGGTGGTCGGAGCGGTGATCTCGAGGATCGGCGTGGCGAGAGTGGCGGGGGCGGCTTCGGCGGCGGCGGGATTGGTGGCCGCCATATCGGGATCGGCGGCCTCGCCATCATCCTGGTCCTCAGCCTGGTCTTCAAGCGCAACTTCTTTGCCCTGCTCGGCGGTGGCAGCGGCGCGCCGACCAGCGCGGCCCCGGCGGCACCGGTCAACGATGCCGCGGAGGAGCCGGAGGTCCGGCTGGTATCCCATATTCTGGACGACGCCCAGGCCTCGTGGACGGTCATTCTCCCCAAATACGGCACCGAATATCGCCACGCCCACCTGGTGCTGTTCCGCGATCAGGTCGAGTCGGCCTGTGGATCGGCGCAGTCCGCCAGCGGCCCGTTCTACTGCCCCGGCGACGAGAAGGTCTATCTCGACCTGGGATTCTTCCAGGAACTGAAGGATCGGTTCGGTGCGCCGGGTGATTTTGCCCAGGCCTATGTCATCACTCACGAGCTGGGCCATCACGTCCAGAAGATCCTCGGGATCTCCGACAAGGTGCGCGCCGCCATGGAAAGCGGCGGCCAGGAGCAGGCCAATGCCCTCTCGGTCAAGCTGGAGCTCCAGGCCGATTGCTACGCCGGAGTCTGGGCCAACTCCGCGCAGGGCCAGAACAAGCTCGATGCCGGTGATATCGACCAGGGGCTTGCCGCGGCCGCCAGCGTCGGTGATGACCGGCTGCAGAAGATGGCCACTGGTCACGTGAGCCCCGAGTCGTTCACTCACGGCACGTCAGCCCAGCGCAGCAGCTGGTTCAAGAAAGGGTTTGAATCGGGCCGGCCCGATGCCTGTAACACCTTTGCCGGCGGCGATTGAGGCGCCGGTGACCGACCGGGGCCCGTTGGACATCGCGAGGTCCCGCCGCCCGCACTTCCCTCATCCAGCCACACGAGTCCTTCCCCGGAGGCAAACGGTCGAAGGCTTCAGGCTGTATCGAGCACGACGGCAGTTCGCGTTCCTTCCTCCAGGCCCACGATGAAGAAGCTGATCGGATTCATCGGTACCACGCTGGGTAGCTACCTGGGCTGGTACCTTGGCGCCCCATTCGGCTTCATGACCGGGTTTTTCGCGTCGATCATCGGTACGGCACTCGGGCTGTATCTCTCCTACCGTCTACTTGACCACTACCTGTCCTGAGGAACGCGCGTCATGGCCGTCATCCCGAAGCCGCTTCCCGGCGAATACCTGCACTACTACGGCGCCTACATCGGCCTGGTCCCCGAGTGTGACCTGGCCATTGTGCTGCTGCAGCAGCTGGCGGCCACCCGCGCCATCTTCGGCACAATCACCGGGGCCAAGGCGGGCTATCGGTACGCCGAGGGGAAGTGGAGCGTTCGGGAAGTACTGGGACACATGACCGACGTCGAGCGGATCATGACCTATCGGCTGCTGCGGGTGGCCCGCGCCGATACCACTGCGCTGCCTGGATTCGACGAAAATGCCTACGTGCCGGTCTCCGGCGCGGAGCAGCGCACGATGGCGGACCTGGTCGACGAATTCGCCGCCGTGCGTGGCGCCACTGTGGCGTTGTTCCGCGGGCTGCCGGCCGATGCGTGGAGCCGGATCGGCGATGCCAACGGTCACCCGATCAGCGCCAGGGCCCTCGGCTATATCGTCGCGGGCCACGAGCGGCATCACCTGGAAACGTTGCGGACACGGTACGGCGTGGGGATGCGGGAGTAGAATTGGCGAAAGGACTGTTCGCGTGACCGTGCTCCTCATGACCGCGCTCATCGGGCTCGGCGCCTTTGGCGCCGGCCTGCTCGGCGCGCTCACCGGCCTCGGGGGCGGCATCATCGTGGTACCGCTCCTGACGCTGGCGTTCGGGGTCGACGTGCGCTATGCCATCGGTGCCTCGCTGGTCTCGGTCATTGCCACCTCGTCGGGCGCGGCGGCGGCGTACGTGAAGGAGGGGTACACCAACATCCGGGTCGGGATGCTGCTGGAGGTCACCACGACGATCGGTGCCCTGGCGGGCGTGGCGGTTGCCGCGCTGGTCTCGGCCAACACGATCGAGATCCTGTTTGCCTTCGTGCTGCTTTTCACCGCCGCCCAATCGCTCCGGCCCCAGGCCGAGCACCTGACCGGGAGCTCGAGTCCGCTGGCCCAGCGGTTGAGGCTGGCCTCGACGTACCCGACGCCCACTGGCCTGCAGCACTACGAAGTCCGCGGTGTCCCGATCGGATTCCTGCTGATGTTCCTGGCCGGCGCCCTTTCGGCGCTGCTCGGCATCGGGTCGGGAGTGGTCAAGGTGCTGGCCATGGACCGGGCCATGCACCTCCCATTCAAGGTGTCCACCACCACCAGCAACTTCATGATCGGGGTCACCGCCGCCGCCAGCGCCGGTGTCTATCTCAACCGCGGGTACATCGATCCGGCATTGGCATTGCCGGTGACCCTGGGTGTGCTGGCTGGTGCGCTGCTGGGCGCCCGGATCCTGACGGCGGCCCGCACCCGCGAGCTCCGCCTGCTGTTTACCGTCGTCATGGTCGTGATCGCGGGGTGGATGTTCTACAAGGGTATTGTGGGGGGAGCCTGATGGTGGATCAGCAGCCGGAGCCGCCGGCCCGGTGGAGCGACAAGCAGGTCGAACAGCTGGTCGGCAACCTGCTCCGGATCGGTGTGCTGCTCGCGGCCAGCGTCACACTGGTGGGCGGAATCTTCTTCCTGCTCCACCATGGCATGGCGCCGGCGGATTACCACCTGTTCACCTCTGAACCGGCGGGGCTCCGGAATCTCGCTAGCATTGTGTCGGGCGCGCTGCACTTCGACAGCCGATCCATCGTGCAACTCGGCGTGGTGCTGCTCATTGCCACGCCAATTGCGCGGGTGTGCCTGACCCTGGTGGCTTTCATCCTCCAGAAGGATCATCTCTACACTGCCATCACCGCGGTGGTGCTGGCGGTGCTGAGCTACAGCCTGTTTTTCAGCGGGCGAGGCTGAGACGACCGCAAAGCGAAGACAGCGGACGGAAAACCATGGTGATGAGTCCCGACCCCTCGACCCTCGACTCCAGACTCTTGTCCAGCCACCCTTGGCCAGCCACCGATGAGCACCGTTTCCGCCTTTGCCGATTCCTACGAGACCGAACGACTCAAGACCCTCACGGTCTGGAGTCAGTTCGGCGAATTGGATCTCAATTTCCGGCCTGAGCCACGTGCCAGGACGCCGCTCGAACATTTCGTGCACCAGTGTCAGTCCGAAGACGGCTGGATGCGCACCATGCTTGGCATCGATGTCGGCCTCTCGGTCCTGCCGGCGGCCGAAACCAGGCTGGGATTTCTCGAGACCTATGCGGCCGCCTCCGCTGCGCGGCTCGTGATACTCGCCGCCAAGCCGGATGCCTGGTTCGGCGAGACCACACGGTTCTTCGAAACTGATCGCAGCCGGGCCTGGGTGCTGATCCGCCGGCTGACCCATTCAGCCCATCACCGGGGCCAGTTGGCCGGCTACCTCCGGCTGCTGGGCCGCTCGCTCTACTCGACCTACGGCCCGACGGCGGACACCGGTGGTCTCCCGGCCAAGGGCGCCCGGGTCATCTATCGCTATCCCACGACGGAGGCACTGCTCGCCGGTGAACGCCAGGGCGGACTGCGGCCTCCGCTGCCGGGTCCGGGTGATGAGTCGCCGACTGAGCGTCCGCCTCGGTGATCGGAGCACTGCTCCACTGGTGGAATGGCCTCTCGGCCCCGTGGAGCGCGCTGTTCATCACTGGCGAGTGGATTATCCGCATCGTGATGCTGCTGGTGGTGCCATTCCGCCGCAGTCCGGACGCGGCCCGGGGCTGGCTGTTGCTGGTCTTCTTCGAGCCGATGCTGGGACTGACTCTCTACCTGATCATCGGCCGACCGACGCCTCCCCGCTGGCGGGCCGTGCGGTTCCGCAAGCTGCCCGCCGCTCTGGCACCAACCATCGAACGACTGCGCCAGAGCGCCACCACCATGCGGCCCGACATGGGGCCGGCACTGGCCCCGATTATTGCGCTGGCCGAGCGGCTGGGGACGATTCCGATTTCGGGCGGGAACCAGGCCGAGATCCTGACCGACTACCTGGCGACCATCGAGCGGCTGGTGGCGGATATCGACGCGGCAATCCATCACGTCCATCTGCTGTTCTACATCTTTGCCGATGATGCCGTCGGTGAACGGGTGATCGAGGCACTGCAGCGCGCCAGCGCCCGGGGGGTGCAGTGCCGGGTGCTGATTGACAGCGTGGGCTCGAAGCCCTGGCGGCGTACCGTGCTACATCATCTGGTCGCGGCGGGAGTGCAGGCGCATGCGGTCCTGCCGGTGGGGCCGCTGCGCCGGCGGGCCGGGCGGATTGATCTGCGCAATCATCGCAAGATCGCGGTGATGGATGGCCGGGTGGGTTATACCGGTTCGCTCAATATCGTGAATCCCGACTTCAAGCCCGGCCTGACTTACGAGGAGCTGATGGTCCGGGTCACCGGACCGGCGGCGCTCGCGCTCCAGTTCCTGTTTGCCGGTGACTGGTACGTCGAAACCGGCGAGCTGCTGGACGATGTGGCCATCTTCCCCGCCCCGGTCGCCGAAGGCGCCGTGGCCGCACAGGCGCTACCCAGTGGCCCGCTGTATCCCCACGCCAACAACCAGTGGCTGATCACGGCCCTGATCCACTCCGCCTGCACCCGGGTGGTGATCACCACTCCGTACTTCGTGCCCGATGCGCCGTTGCTCCAGGCTCTGCAGACCGCGGTGCTGCGGGGCGCCGAGGTTCATCTCGTGGTTCCGGGTCAGGACGATCAGCTCCTGGTAACCCTGGCCCAGAAGTCCTACTACGGCGAACTGCTCGACGCCGGCGTCAGGATTCACCGCTATCAGCCCCGTTTCCTCCACGCCAAGCACGTGACCATCGACGATCAGGTGAGCTGGATCGGTTCGAGCAACATGGATGTTCGTTCGTTCGTGCTGAATGAGGAGGTGGTACTGCTGTTCTACGACCAGCGGCTTACCGCCCGGCTGGTCCGCGAACAGGAACGCTATTTCCGCGACAGTCATCCGCTCACCGCCGATCAGTGGCGCCGCCGGCCCCGCCGCACCCGGATCGTGCAGAACCTGGCCCGGCTGATGAGCCCTCTCCTGTGAATTCGGACCCTTCGAAAGGCCGCACCGCATGATCTACGAACACAAACACGAGCCACTGCTGGGTCGGACGGCCTTCCTGGCCCGGGTCGCCCGGCACGGTGGTGTCGCGCTGATGATCACGCTGGTTTCGCTGCTGGTAGGCACCCTGGGGTATCACGGGCTCGCCGCTCAGAGCTGGATCGATTCGTTCCTGAATGCAGCCATGCTGATGGGAGGGATGGGACCGGTAGGCGATATCGGCCCGACAGCGGGGAAGCTGTTCGCGGCCTTCTTTGCCCTGTACGCGGGATTCGTCTTCATTGTCGTGGCCGGGCTGCTGATCGCGCCCCTGTTCCACCGCATCCTGCACCGCTTCCACCTGGAGATGGAAACGGAGCGAAAGCGTGCCACGATTCCGGCCGACCGCCAGCGCTGACGGCCGGAGCGCCTCAGTCCTTGCGGCCGCCGGTGCGCTTGCGCCGCCGCGCGGCCGACGCCTTCACGGCGCGGGCTTCGCTGGGCTTGAGGTAGTACCGCTTGCGCCGCAGATCCCGCAGGATCCCCGACTTCTGCACCTTCTTCTTGAACGCCTTGAGGGCGCCTTCGAAACGATCACCCTCGCCGATCGTGACTTCAATCATGTAGTCCTCGGGACTGAATGAGAAAACTTCCGCTGACCGAAGATGCGATCAGCCGGCTCGACCGTGGTCGAACCGGCTGACGGCGGCGCTCCGGTCACGGAGCCGCGCGCATATCCGTTACTGGCTCAGCTTGGTGACGTTCTCGGCCGCGGGGCCCTTCTGGCCCTGCACGATGTCGAACTCCACCCGCTCGCCCTCGGCGAGCGACTTGAAGCCCTGGCCCTGGATGGCCGAGTGGTGCACAAAGCAGTCCTTCTCCCCATTCTCCGGGGTAATGAACCCGAAGCCCTTGGCGTCATTGAACCACTTCACGGTGCCGGTGGTACGCATGAATCCTTCTCCTGTGGTGAGGTAATCGGAGTCCGGACATGCCGATGCCGCCGACTACAGTGTCCCGCGGTCACGACGCGCCGCTGGGGCTCGAATCCGAAGGCGGCCCTTACCGCCAGTTCGGTGCAATCCCGGGAAACAAGAAAGGGCGCGGCGCGAATGCCGGCCCTGAAGTTCATCCAGCGAAAGCCGGAGTCCCGTGCGCGTGGATCGCGGGCAAGAAGCTAAGGCCCGGCCGGCCGTCCCGCAAGAGTAGACCCGGCAGGCCATTGGCTCTGGCGAGGCAACCGTTTTTCAGGTCTATTCAGGCCCGAAACCGTTGCCGGACCTCATCCTTTCTTCGCGATCGATTCCTCTGCTGCCCGCTCACTCCCTGCCACTGGAAGTCCTGCCCGGCACACTCGCGATATGCCGGCTGCCGGTCGATGCGCCTGTGCCCGGCTGGGTCGATGGGGCCGATTTCTGTACCATCAGTCGGACCCGCGAAGAGCTCTCCATTACCATCGACCAGAGGCTGGTCCCTGCCGGTGTTCGTTCGGAGCAGGCCTATTGCGCGATCCGGGTCGCTGGTGTCCTGCCGCCAGACCTGATCGGCATCGTGGTGTCGATCGGGGCGCCGCTGGCGGAGGTGGGCCTTCCCATTTTTGCGATCTCGACCTTCGATACCGATTACATCCTGATCCGTTCTGGGGATATGGACAAGGCACTCGCGGCGCTGCGGAGCGCGGGCCACCAGGTGCACCAATGAGGCCGATGGTCCTTGCACTGCTGCTCGCCGGGGCGCTGTGTTCGGCCGTCGCGATCTGCCGGCCTGCGTCGGCAGCTACCAGAACCACCGGCATACGACACCTTTTCCCTCTCGTGGCGTAACGCCTGACACGGTCGCGCCCGGGTGGTCATCCGCCTCGCGGATGACGGCGGAGTGATCGGCCTCGACTGCGGCGATTGGCATCTGGACCGAATCACGGCGCCAGCCGGCCCCTGACGACTTTCTAACGCGCCCCATCGCAGGGCTCGGCGTACCAGGCCAATTGATCGGGGGGCAGCGTGTCCAGACTCAGATGGCGGATTCTGACCGGAGTGCTGCTCGCGGCCTGCCGGTCCGCCCCTCGGGCGCCTTCGGCCACCGCAGGCGGAGACTCGGCCTCCTTCGCCGCGATGCAGGCGCGTGGCAGAATGGTGATGGGGGTCGACCAGTACACCTCCCGTCACAGATTTGAAGATCTGCCGGATGGAGGGCGGATCGTGCTCGAACGCCCCGACTCGGCGGACACGGCTGGCATCGCGGCCATTCGGACCCACATGCGCTCCATTGCCACCGCCTTTGCCCGCGGCGACTTCTCCCTTCCCGGTGAGGTCCACGATCAGATTGTTCCGGGCACCGAGGTCCTCGCCTCGCGTGCGGCGCTGATCCACTATGATGCCCTGGATTTACCTCGAGGTGGCGCGGTTCTGATCGTGACGCGGGACACCGCGGCGCTGGCCGCTGTTCATCAATTTCTGGCCTTTCAGCGGCACGATCATCACGCCGCTGGGCATGAACACCTTCAGTAAGGAGTCACCATGGATTCTCGTCTGACCACGACCGGGCTCGGCTTCGACGGTTACCGCATCGTCGAATCGCTGGGGGTGGTCCGCGGCATATCAGTCCGGTCCCGTTCGGTGATCGGCAGTACCATCGCCAAGCTGCAGACCATCATGGGCGGCAATATCACTTTCCTGACCCAGCTCTGTGAAAAGACCCGGGAAGAGGCCTTCGAGATTCTGGTGGCCCACGCCGAGCGGGTGGGAGCCAATGCCATCGTTGGGGTGCGCTACGACAGTTCGGAGCTGATGCCGGGAGTCTCCGAGGTGCTCTGCTACGGCACCGCGGTGGTGCTGGAGCAGGTGGATGGCTGAAGCGGCACCCCGTTCGTTCTGGCAGGCCTCATCCGAGGGTTTGACCCTCTCGGCCCAGCTGCCGCGCGAAACGGATGTCGTGGTCATCGGTGGTGGCCTGGCCGGCTGCGTCACGGCATTGACACTGGCCCGCCACGGGCAGACGGTGCTGCTGCTCGAGCGCGACTCGATTGCCGCTGGCGCATCGGGGCGCAATGGCGGCTTTCTGGGCCTCGGTACGGCACTCAACTATGTCGAGCTGGTCGCCAAGCTGGGACGGGATCGGGCCCGGGCACTGTGGACCCTGACGGTGGAAAACCGCGAGCTGGTGCGCCGCCTGGTCCGTGAGGAGCGGATCGAATGCGACTATCGGGAGCCGGGCCATCTCGAACTCGCTACCAGCGATGGCGCGCTGCCGGCCCTGGCCCGGCGCCAGTCCATGCTCACCGCCGACGCTTTCCCCGGTGAACTCCTGGGTCCGGCGCGGGTCCGGGGGCTGATGGAACTGCCAGTCGGCTCACGGATATCCGGTGGTTTTTTCACCCCTGATGCCGGCTTGCTCGATCCGGTCCGATTCGTCCTCGGAATCGCGAGGGCGGCCGCGGGTGCCGGTGCGCAACTGGCCCGGGCTACCGTGCATGCGCTTCAGCCCGAAGGAGAATCACTCCGGGTTCACACCGACCGCGGTGTGGTACTGGCCGGTGCGGGAGTGGTCTGCATCAACGCGTGGACCCGGCACCTCCTGCCCACACTCACCGGGCTGCTGACCCCGGTGCGCGGGCAGCTGCTGGCCACCGCGCCGGTGCCGCTCGCCTTTCGCTGCGGCATGAGCGCACTGGTGACCCCGACCGAGGAATACTGGCAGCAGCTGCCGGACGGCTCCATCCTGCTCGGCGGTTGCCGCGCGGTCCGGCCCGATCGCGATGTGGGTACCGAAGACATCAATCCAACCACCGATGTGCAGACCGCCCTGGACCGGGTGTTGCCCTGGCTCTTTCCCGCCCTGCCGCCGTTGCAGGTCACCCATCGCTGGGCCGGATTGATGGCTTTCACCTCCGATCGGCTGCCAATCGTCGATCGGGTGCCAGGGCTGCCGCGCACCTGGCTGCTGAGCAGTTGTTCCGGTCACGGGATGTCGCTCATTCCGCGGCTGGCTGAGTATGTGGCCGGTGCGGTGGCGGACAGCCCGCTGCCTGCCGCGGTGGCCGGACTCAGCCTCGACCGCCCCGGGCTGGCGGTGCCGCAACCGCCGGGCGTGAAATAGCTGACCGGTGCGCCCCGGACCGGTGCGCCGAATCGAGCCGGAGTATGGAAGACAGAACTTCTCTGCTGGAGCGCTTGCTCCGGTTTGAATCGCCGATCGAGGACACGGTGGCCATGCTGGCGGCCTATGGCTGGGCCAGCGACCAGGAGCTCGTGCGGCTGGCGCCATCCGATGTCGT
The DNA here is from genome assembly GCA_041691295.1 of Gemmatimonadota bacterium. Taxonomy (GTDB): domain Bacteria; phylum Gemmatimonadota; class Gemmatimonadetes; order Gemmatimonadales; family GWC2-71-9; genus DATEHG01. Next base: position 19,908 of record JBEPVA010000009.1, on the reverse strand, counting down.
GAGCATCCTCGACCGGTTTCTCGCGGGTGAACTCACCGACTGCCAGGTGGCCTACTGGGCCGAATTGCTCGAGATGCGGGAAGATGTGGGCTACGAGAGTCTGTGGGCCGATCATCTGCGCCGGGCGGTGAGTCAGCTGGCCAGTCCCGAGGTCCACGGCGCGATCACGCCTGGACTGGTAGTACCCATGCGGCGGGTGCTGGCCGGAGATGTGGGTTGACCGCAGCTCGCCTCTGGCGAATGCACCGGACCCGCCGTAGTCTCTCCCGGAGTATTTACCTTCAAGGAGTTGTCCGTGACTGAATCCGCTTCTCGATCCACCCCGTTGATTCGCGCCACCGTGATTGGCACCATCCTCCAGCTCATCATGGTGGTTGCCGGCCACTACGTCATCGCGGTCAAGGAGTGGTTCGCCATCGGTGGCACCGGCATCTCGGCGGTGGCGGGACTGTTGTACGCGCTCTGGGCCCGGAGCAACAAGGCCGCCGGTGCCATCAAGGGCGGCGCCATCGCGGGTGGAGTGTCGGCATTTCTCGGCATCGCCGTTTCCTGCCTGCTCAAGGATGTCGGGCCGATGATTCTGCTGATCGGTACCGGCGCCTCCGCCATCGGCGGAGTGGTAGGGGGGCTGGTCGGGAAGGTGCTCAACAAGTCGGCCGAGTGAGCGGCCAACCGGGACCGCTCGAACCTCGAATCCGGACTGGCTCATGTCTGACCCCAAGCGGCTGCAGCGGTACGAGGCGGAGGGTGTTCGCGTCACCTTCGATCCCAATGTCTGTCGACATACCGGCGTCTGCCTGCGCACCCTGCCCGCGGTATTCGACGTCAGCCGCAGACACTGGATCCGCCCCGAGCTCTCGGACCCCGACACAGTCATCGCGGCTGTGGCGCGCTGCCCCAGCGGGGCGCTTCAGGCCATGCGACTGTAGGGCCGTCGCGCAGGCCATCGAGTGAAAATGCGACGAGTTCTGGCGGGGCTGATCCTCCTGCTCCTGGCCACGACGGCCGTGGTTGTCGTCACCGGCATCAGTCTCGTTCCACCTGGTATCTGGATCGGTCCCTGCCTCTACGACCGGACTAGTGCCCTCTCGTATCATCCTCGCGCCAGCTCGATGGGCCAGCTCCGCTTCACCGCCGGAGCGCTGAACGGTGAGCTCTGTTACGGCCGGCCCGCCGCGCGCGGCCGTGCCATCTACGGCGGACTGGTTCCCTACGGCCAGTTGTGGCGGCTGGGTGCCAACGAGCCGACCCGCCTCTATCTCGACCGAGCCGCCTCGGTCGGCGGGATCACGCTCCCGGCCGGCCGATATTCACTATACGTGCGACCCGATTCGACGGCATGGACCCTGTACGTCACCCGCTCGGTGTTGCACTGGGGCAATGATATTTCGGAGGCCGTCCGGGCTCGCGAGGTTGGACACGCGGACCTGGCGGTGACCCGGCTGGATCACCCAGTAGAACTCTTGACCGTCACTGCCTCCTCTTTGGCAGATACCACGCTGCTCGCCTTCGATTGGGCCTCGACCCGCCTCACCATTCCTATCGCGCCACTCCGATGACCGCCGATTCCCTCCTTGGCATCCTCGCCGGCGTCGGACTGGCTGCGGCCTGCGGTTTCCGGGTCTTCGTTCCACTCCTCGTCATCAGCGCGGCCGGGTTCGCGGGCCGGCTTTCGCTGGCCCCCGGTTTCGACTGGCTCGGCGGGCCGCCTGCCCTGCTGGCGCTGGGCACGGCAACCGTCGTGGAGATCGTTGCCTACTATGTGCCCTGGCTCGATCATCTACTCGATCTGCTGGCCACCCCGGTGGCACTTCTCGCCGGGGCTCTCGCCATGGCCGCGACCGTGACCAATCTTCCGCCAGGACTCCACTGGCTGGTCATTCTGATTGGTGGTGCCGGCTCAGCTGGGCTGGTGCAGGGCGCCACGGTCCTGCTGCGACTCAAATCGACGGCCCTGACGGGCGGGCTTGGCAATCCGGTGATCTCGACGATGGAACTGTTCGGTGCTGTGACCACGGCATTGCTGGCCATCGCCGCGCCGCTCATCTGCGTCGTGGTGCTACTCCTGGTCTGCGGCACGATCTTCCGGGTGTTCCGCCGGATGGTGTTCGGACACCTCGGCGGCGGCCGTGAGGCTGCCACGACGAAGTCCTGGCGGTAAGAATTTATACGGCGTCAGGAAAAATCTGTGTGTAACTGCGTTCACCTGTGCTTTCAATTGACTGCCCGGAGTTCGCGCCTGGTGATTTCTCGTTGATCGGTGCCCTCAGCGCCTTCAGGGAGTCGAATCTCATGGAACGGGTCACCGCAGCGGCGGCATCTGCTTCAAGTCGCCCCATCAGGACCACCTCGACATCGACGTGCAATCCTGGGGTGGGGGCCGCCTTCCGGTGGCGTGAGGATACAGACCCGGCCCGACGGCCTGGTCCCCCTTCACACACGACACCGCCTATTTTGAGCCCCGCCGAGTGCCGTTTATGATCAATTTCCGGGTGGACGAACTCGACCGCATGCTGGCCCGGGTCGAGGCCAGCGGGACCGGCCGCTTCGGCTGGGTCATGGTCCCGGACGGCAACAAGGTCGAGATGTGGCAGCCCGCACCGGAACCCACCGCCTGATCATCGGGAGTACGGCACTGGATGACTGAAGAACTGGCTCGGCTCTGGGCCCACCATCGCACGATCGCGGCGCCGGACCTCGATGCGGTGGAAACGCCCGGTTCGGAACTCCCCGCGGTCGTGGCTCTGGCCGAGGATTGCGTCGCTGCCTACGTCGTCACTGGCGCGCTGGACTATGGCCGCACCATGCAGCTGCGTCAGGCCTTTACCCAGCTCTGGGCCGCCGAGAATGATCTGCCCGCCACCGCGGCGGAGTGGGTTGATCAATTGCGGACGTTGTCCAGGATGGTGCTGGAGCGGACCGCCATTCAGCCGGACTGACTCGCTGTCATCGGAGCTCGATCCTCTTCGGGTCCGCAATCCCTCTAAGGATGGAGTCGAAGCCATGGCGTTGGAAATGCGCCCCGTTTGTGAGCGCTGTAGTGTATTATTGGGGTATCAGGATCTGGCATTCATTTGCAGCTTCGAGTGCACCTTCTGCCCGGACTGCACCGTGAAGTCAAACAAGCAGTGCCCCAACTGCGGCGGTGAGCTGCTCCGCCGGCCGAGGCGGGAGCCGCGGTAGTGGTTTCGGTGCCGATATTGTAGAATTGAAGCCGAAGTGCAGGACCCCCGGAATGGTTGCTGATGCTCACTGGGGCCGTTACTCCGCAGTAAAAAATCCGCGCTCGCGGACCGGGCCACGGTTGGTGCTGAAGTGGGTCCGGTCAGTGGAGTCCCCATCGTGGCGTGTACGGGCCACGGCTTTTCCTTACCCCATGGGCAGAGTGTACCTGTTTTTCTCGACCGGCGTCGCCGGTCTCGACTCATTTTTACCGAGGTACTATATGATCAAGCGTTTTCTTGGACTTGCGGCCTGCGCTGCGATCGGGCTCGCGCCCGTTGCCAGCGCCCAGCAGGCCGGCTCGCTGGAAGTCGGCGCATTCGGACGCTACAACTGGTTCGACAGCAAGTCGCCGCTGAACAACGCCTTTGGCGGCGGCGGTCGGCTCGGCATCTACTTCGACCCCAAGTGGGAACTCGAGATCCAGGGCTCGTACGCCAAGACCCACAGTCCCGGCGCGCCCGATATCAAGTATGTGCCGCTGACCGGCCGGCTCCAGCTCAATGAATCGATTCTGGTGTTCGGCGTCGGCTACACCTACCACATCTTCTCCGGCGACTTCGCAAAGAATCTCGGCGGCGCACAGGGTCTGGTCGGCCTTCGCTTCGGCAAGGGCCACTCGATCAACCTCCGGATTGACGGGACCCTGGATTACATCTTCCACGGCTGGAATGACGCCGCCCATCCTGGCGTGACCCAGGGCAACTGGAATCCCGGTGTGCAGGCCGGCCTGAGCATCATCACTGGCACCGTCTCCGATCATGACAAGGACGGGATCAAGAACAAGTTTGACCAGTGCCCCAACACCCCCGCCGGTGAGCCCGCCGACGAGCATGGCTGCTCCGCCAGCCAACGCGATGGTGACGGTGACCACATCATGGATAACGTCGATCGCTGTCCTAACAGCCCGGCAGGCTCGGTGGTGGATGCGGCCGGCTGCCCGCCGGATGCCGATGGCGACAAGGTGCCGGACTCCATCGACAAGTGCCCCAACAGCCCGCCAGGATCAGTGGTTGACGCCACCGGCTGCCCGCCGGACGCTGATGGCGACAAGGTCACCGATGCGCTCGACAAGTGCCCCAACACTCCGGTCGGCACGGTCGTGGATGCCAACGGCTGCCCCAAGGATGCGGACAACGACAAGATCCTCGATGTCAACGACAAGTGCCCCGCCACTCCGGCCGGTGAGCAGGTTGATCCGTCCGGCTGCTCGGCCAGCCAGCGTGACACCGATGGCGATGGCGTCAAGGACAATCTCGACAAGTGTCCCAACAGCGCTCCAGGCGCACGAGTGGATGCCTCCGGATGCGCGCCGGTTCTGTTCGAGCCCGGCAAGAAGGCCCTGATCCTCGAGGGCGTCACCTTCGAGACCGGCAAGGCCACCCTGACGGCGACCTCCACCGGCGCACTCGACCGCGTCGCACAGGCGCTGCAGGACAACCCGACGGTCACCGTTGAAATCGGTGGTCACACCGATATCACCGGCAGCCGGGCCACCAACACGCGTCTGTCCAAGGCGCGCGCCGAAACGGTCAAGAGCTATCTCGCCTCCAAGGGCGTCACCGCCACCCGGATGACGACCAAGGGATACGGTCCTGACCAGCCAGTCGGAGACAACAAGACAGTCGACGGCCGCACCATGAACCGTCGAGTCGAATTGAAGAAGACCAGTACCTGATCCGATCAGGTACGCCAGCAGTCGACGCCCGCCCCGGGAAACCGGGGCGGGCGTTCGATTTGATGGTGGCCTACTTCAGGTTGGCGCCGGGAGGAGAGTGGTGTAGATTGGCCCGCCGTTTTCCCGAGGAGCACTTCGGGGTGGCCCGTGACTGGGGTCACATCTGCCTTTCCGGGAGTCGGATACCGGAGGGAACCGGAATCACGCGATCTGGTATCAGTCAATTGGCCAGGCCCGCGGCCGCGAGCCTGTTGCTGCACGCCGGACCAGTGCCGCACTCCGACTGCGCGCGCTGGGCAGTTCCCACTCCCGAGAGGAATGACCATGATCAAGCGTCTGTTGAGTTTCACCGCACTGGCACTGCTTGGCGCTAACGCCGTCGCAGTCGCCCAGAGCTCAGGATCGATCGAAGCCGGTGTGCTGGGGCGGTACAACTGGTTCGACAATCACACCGGACTCGACAAGACTGGCGCCGGCGGCGCCCGCCTCGGTGTCTTCGTCACTCGTGAAGTCGAAATCGAAGCGCAGGGTTCCTACGCCAGCACCAGCCTTCCGAACGGTGCCGGGGTCCGGTACCTCCCGATCACGGCCCGGCTGCAGTACAACGCCTGGAAGTCGTCGACCGCCTGGGTCTTCGGCCTCGGCTACACCTATCACAAGTTCAGCCGCGGACTCGACGTCAACAAGAGTGGCCCGCAGGGATTGATCGGTCTCCGCTTCGGGACCGGTGACCTGTTCAGCCTCCGAGCCGACGTGACGCTGGATTACATCCCGCACGGCTTCAACTATGGCGCCACCGGGACTCATGGCAACTGGAATCCGGGTGTGCAGCTGGGCCTCAGCCTGCTCACTGGCGCCAACCCCGATCACGACAAGGATGGCGTGCACGACAAGGCCGATCACTGCCCCAACACCCCGATGGGTGAGCCGGTGGACGCGGTGGGCTGCTCGGCCAGCCAGCGCGATACCGACGCCGATGGGGTCAGGGACAACGTCGACAAGTGCCCGGACAGCCTCGCCGGCTCGGCCGTCGATGCCACCGGATGTCCCCGCGATGCCGATGGTGACAAGGTCCTCGACGCGGCCGACAAGTGCCCCAACACCCCGGCCGGTGAGGCGGTTGACGCCAGCGGCTGCTCCGCCAGCCAGCGCGATTCCGATGGCGATCGGGTCACCGACAACCTGGACCAGTGTCCCAACACGCCCGCCGGTGAGGTGGTCGATGCCAACGGCTGCTCCGCCAGCCAGCTCGACGCCGACAAGGACGGGGTCAAGGACAGCGCCGACAAGTGCCCCAACACCCCGGCCGGTGAATCGGTCGACGCCAACGGGTGCTCGGCCAGCCAGAAGGACACCGACGGTGACGGCGTGATGGACAGCGCCGACAAGTGCCCCAACACCGCTCCCGGCGCCAAGGTCGATGCTACCGGCTGCACCGCGGTGCTGTTCGAGACCGGCCAGAAGGCGCTGGTCCTCGAAGGCGTCATCTTTGAAACGGGCAAGGCCGCGCTGACGCCCTCCTCGTCCGAAGTGCTGGACCGGGTGGCCGCCGGTCTCACGGAATATCCGAACCTGACTATCGAAGTCGGCGGACACACCGACAACACCGGCTCGCGCACCACCAATGTGCGCCTGTCGAAAGCCCGGGCCGAGGCGGTCAAGGCATATCTGGTCGGCAAGGGTATCGCGGCCCGCCGGTTGACTGCCAGGGGTTACGGCCCCGATGTCCCGATCGCCGACAACAAGTCGGTGGACGGGCGGGCCAGGAACCGCCGGGTCGAGCTCAAGAAGACCAGCAAGTAGTCCTGGCCGAAAACACCAGCGCCCGTCCCGAGTATTCGGGGCGGGCGCCTGGTTTTTGAATCCATGAGTTCAATCACCGACTGATCCACTGCGTTTCTCTGCGTTCACCTGAGGCACAACAGTGGATCCTCACGGGTGCACCGTTACCCCGCGGAACGCGGTACGCGGAACCTTTTAACAGGCCTGGTCTCGAAACCGCAACGCGCTTGGGCACCTGAAAGCCCACCACCTGCGCTTAGCTGCGTTCACCCGCGGCCGAACAGTGGATCCCCACAGACGCACCATAACCCGCGGAAGGCGGAACCCCATTCTCGGTACTCAGCGCTTCCGAACAGGCTCGAAGCCAATCGTGAACCCTCAGGCCACCACGTCCGTATCCACCTGCCCGGTGAATCGCCGCCGCAGGTGCGACCACGTCACGCCGAGCGTGAGCAGCACCGACACCGCGAACAGCACGATGTGAGCGATTGCCCTCGAGCTGGTGGGATTCACCACGTTCCAGTCGATCAGCAGCCAGACGATTCCGCCCGATAGCGCCAGCACCAGCACGGTTCCCACCAGCCCGAGTGATCGCTGAGTGGCTTGCACATAGACCAGCCATCCACCGACCAGCAGCACCCCGGCCAGGAACTTGATCGCCGTCATCGTGTGCAATCCGCCCTCCGCCGTGAAGATCGGTGCCAGCGCCCAGTGATAGTAGGAGTACCCTTCGGGATTGAAAGTGGCGTGGACCAGTAGCAGTGCGCCAAGGAATCTGAGGCCGATTCCCGGCCACGACAGAATATCCTGGTTCATCTTCCCTCCGGTTGGACTGTGACGATCGGCAGGCAAGGTACGCCGCTGCCGCCGCCTGGGCCAGCAGATGGGGTGGACGCCTGCCTTGCCAGTCGCCATCCTCAGGGGATGCCGGAGCCTTCAGTCGTGATCGCGCATGCCCTGCCCCACGAGTTGGCGACCATCCGCCAATTCATGCTGGCGTATGCAGCCGAACGGAATCTCGATCTCTCGTTCCAGGGCTTTGAGGCCGAGCTCGGCACCCTTCCAGGAGCCTACGCCCCACCCGATGGCGCCCTCTTCCTGGCTCGGCTCGATGGGATCCCGGCCGGATCCGTGGCGGTTCGTCGCTCCGAGGCCGGCATCGCCGAACTCAAACGACTCTATCTCCAGCCGACCGCTCGCGGTGCCGGTGTCGGTCGACGGCTGGTCGTCACGGCCATTGAGTGGGCCGCCGGCAGCGGATACCGTACCATGCGACTCGACACCGTGCCCGGCATGGAGGTGGCGCAGGCCCTGTATCGCAGCCTCGGATTCGTGGAGATCGAGGCCTACCGGCACAACCCGATTGCCGGGGTGAAATTCTTCGAGCGGAATCTGCTGGCGGACTCGGCCTGACTGGCGCCGCCGCCGCCGCCCCTATCGCCGGGTGACCGGTTCCATCACTTTCCCTCTGACTCTCACCGGATACTGCATGCGTCGCTCCTTCATTGCCCTGCTCTCCGTTTCCATCATCGCGCTTGCCACGATGGGTGCGCTCAGCCGCCCGGACGCCGCGCCTCTTCCCGTGGTCACGGTCTACAAGAGTGCCAGCTGTGGCTGCTGTGCCAAGTGGGTCGAGCACCTCAAGGCCGCCGGCTTTCCGGTCGAGGTCCATGACGTGGCCGACGCCAGCGAGTATGCCGAAAACTCGGGCGTGCCGGTCGCGTTACGCTCCTGTCACACGGCGATCGTGAAGGGGTACGCCATCGAAGGCCATGTTCCCGCTGATCTGATCAAGAAGCTGCTGATCGAGCAGCCGAAGATTGCCGGGCTGGCGGTACCCGGCATGGTCACCGGCTCGCCCGGGATGGAGGGAAACCGCAAAGATCCCTACGACGTCATGGCCTGGTCGTCGAACCATACCACCTCGGTGTACGCCAAACGGTAGTGACCGTCCGCCTGTCCGCCTGCTCCTGCTGGAGGTTCTATGTCCCGGGTTGTTCACTTCGAGGTTCACGTTGAGGATCCCGCGAGAGCCATCGCCTTTTATTCGACGATCTTCGGCTGGCAGTTTACCAAGTGGGAAGGACCCCAGGACTACTGGCTGATCAAGACCGGCGCTCCCAGTGAACCCGGTATCGATGGCGCCATGCTGCGGCGCCGCGGCCCGATTGACGGTCAGGCCGTGATCGCCTACGTCTGCACCATCGAATCCAAATCGGTGGATGAATCACTGTCCCAGATTCTGGCCCATGGGGGGCAGCTGGCCCTTGCCAAGATGGCCATCCCCGCCGTCGGCTGGCTGGCCTATGCCAAGGATCCCGAAGGCAACATCTTCGGCGTGATGCAGCCGGACCCGACTGCCGCCTAGAGATCCACCCCGAGCGCCGCGGGCGCGCGCACCCGTCCCACCCGCCCTGCCAGCGCGCCGAGTGCCAGCAGGTACGGCATCATCAGGAAGAATTGGTATGGCACCGCGGTACCCAGCGCCTGGAACAGGAACTGGAGTGCCGCCGCCGCGCCGAACAGCAGCGCCGCCAGCGCCACCCGCCAGGGCTGCCACCCACCGAGTACCACGATCGCGATTGCAATGAACCCCCGACCCGCCGTCATCTGCTCGGCAAAGGTGCCCACTTGCGCCAGCACCAGGGTGCCGCCTCCGAGCCCGGCCAGCGCTCCCCCGGCGATCACCGCGATTGCCCGCACGCGGCGGACCGGAATTCCATGGGCTCGCGCCGCCTCCGGTGATTCCCCCGCGGCCGACAGCCCAAGCCCCCAGCGAGTCCTGGACAGGATGAACCAGATCACCGCCGCACTGAGGTAGACCAGGTAGGTCGGCAGTGCCTGCCCGAACAGGGCCTCGCCCACTACCGGTATCCGATCGAGTCCGGGTATCGACAACGCTGGCAGCGTAGGAATGCTCAAGGCCGCACCCGCACTGCCAAATGCCCGGCGGTATACGGCGCCAGTCAGTCCGGCCGCGAGCAAGGAGACTGCTGTCCCGGCAATGATCTGGTTGGCCCGGGCGCCGATGGCCACAGCCGCAAACACCGCGGCCAGCGCCATTCCGGCCAGAGCTCCGGTCAGCAGTCCCCATTCAGGACCCCACGCGCCGGCGGCCAGTGCCGCCGCCAGTGCACCACTCAGCATCGAACCCTCAATGCCGAGATTGATGACCCCGCTTCGTTCGGCCAGTGCCTCGCCGAGTGCCGCCAGCGCCAGTGGTGTGGCTACTCGTACTGACGCTTCCGCAAATCCCGATGAGAGGCTGATGAAATCGGTCATTGGCTCTGCCCCCCGGGCCCCCTGCCCCGCCATCGATCCGCGACTACGACCACAATGAGAATCACCGCCTCCACGACCGAAACCGCGACCGACGGGATGCCCGCGTCGCGTTGCATGGCGCCGGCACCAGCCTCCAGTGCGGCAAAGAGCAGCGAGGTGGCCAGCAGGCCGATCGGATTGAGCCGCGCCAGCAGCGCCGCGGCGATCGCGGTGAAACCGTATCCCGGCGACAGATTCTGAAACAGCGCATAGGACACCCCGCTGATCTCGACCCCGCCCGCCAGTCCCGCCAGCGCCGCGGAGCCCAGCAGGGCAATGGCCAGATAGCGTCCGGCCGGCACCCGACCAGCAATCATCGCCGCCCGGGGTCCCGTGCCCAGCGCCCGGAGCCGAAATCCCCAAACGGTGCGAGTGTAGAGCAGCCACAGCGCCACGCAGATTACGACCGCGAACGGCAAACCGAGGTGGAGTCGAGTCCCGGCAAGCAGGGGCAGCCGGGCCGATGCGGCGATCGGGTCACTCTGGGGGTAGACTCGGCGGCTTTCCTGTAACGGCCCGGTCACCATGAGGCTGACCAGCGCGGTGGCCACGAAATTCAGCAGCAGCGTGCTGATGACTTCGAGCACCCCGAACCGGACCCGGAGCATGGTTGGAATCACGCACCACGCCGCACCGGCCAGCATGGCGCCGGCGCCCACCGCGATCAGCGCCAGCGGAGCGGGCCAGCCACCGGCATGGATCCCGATCCATGTCGCGGCCATGGCCCCGGCGTAGAACTGCCCCTCCGCTCCGATGTTGAACGCCCCAGCCCGGAAGGCCAGGGTCAGCCCCGCACCGATGAACAGCAGTGGCACGGCGCGCGGCAGTGTGGCGGACGAAATGGCATACCACGATCCGAACGAACCGCGCCACAGCGCCCCGAGTCCGTCGGCCGCCGAGTATCCTGCGGACTCGAGGCCCACTGCCAGGATCAGCAGGCCGACCAGCACGGCCGCGACCGGCAGCGCGCCACCTCGCGCCGTCTGCCTGATGGATCGGCTGAGGTTCACGCGGAGGGTCCGGCGCTTCCCGCCAGCAGCAAGCGCCCGATCTCGTCCCGATCAGCTCCCTCGGTCGGTACCACGAGTTGACCCTGGTACAGCACCACGACACGATCGGCATTGGCCAGTACTTCATCCAGATCAACCGAATGAAATATCACCGCTGCGCCGGCGCCGGCCGCCGTCCGGAGCTGTTCGAATACATCAAGCGTCGCCTTGAAGTCGAGCCCCCGGCTGGGATTCTCGGCCACGATGAGGCCGGGCGTCGATTCCAGCTGCCGGGCAATCACGAATCGTTGCTGGTTCCCGCCACTCAGATCCTCAGCGGTGGCGTCTGCGCCCGCCGCCACCACGCCGTTGGCCGCGATGAGTGCTCCGGTGGCCAGCCGTTCCCGATCCCAGTTTATCCAGACTGATTTGCTCCCCGCGCGCGCGGCCAGCAGGCGATTCTCGGTCAGGCTGAAACTGGGGATCAGTGCTTCGGTGGTGCGGTCCTCTGGAATGAGAGTGCGGCTGGTCAGGACTTCACAGGAACCCGAAACAGGACTCAGCACTCCTCCCAGGGTGCGTAGGAGTTCGCGCTCGCCGTTGTCCTCGATGGCTGCCACCCCCACGATTTCCCCGCTGCGCAATTCGAGGGTGACGCCCCGGAGTCCGGTTCCCCCGGCCTCTGCCGACACGGTAAGGTTGCTGCAGCGGGCCACGATCGGGCCCGGCGTCGCCGGTGAGCGTGATGCAGCGGCCGGTGGCGCGTCGCCGAGCATTGCGTGGGCAAGAGTGGCTGCGGTCAGTTCGGCCGCCGGGCCATGCAGGGTCACCTTGCCCCGGCGGAGTACCGTGATCTGGTCCGCATACCGGAGGGCTTCCTCCAGCTTGTGCGTGATCAGTACCGCTCCCCCGCCCTGCCTGGTGAACTCCCGCACTACCGTGAGCACCTGGTCGGCATCGGCCGCGGCCAGCACCGCGGTGGGCTCATCCAGCAGCAGTACCCGTGCTTCGCCGGCCAGTGCCATGAGAATTTCGAGTGCTTGGCGCTGGGCTACTGTCAGCGACGCCGAGCGTTGCGCAGGATCCAGTTCGATCCCCACTCGACTCATCAGCGCCCGAAGCCGTCTGGCGAGTCCATTCGGCGCCGGCGACCATCCGGCCGCCAGCGCGATGTTCTGCCCGACGGTGAATGCCGGGACCGCGCTGAAGTGCTGATGAACCATGCCGATGCCGAGGGCCCTGGCTTGGCGTGGAGAGGCTGGCGCCACTGGCTGGCCGTTGACCAGGAAGCTGCCGCGTTCGGGCCGGATCATTCCGTTGACGATCCGCATCAGCGTCGATTTCCCTGCCCCGTTCTCTCCCAGGAGTGCGTGGAGTTGACCGGGCTGCAGAACAAAAGCGGCGTCGTGCAATGCTTGCACGGCGCCGAATCGCCGGGAAATAGCCGCCAGTTCGAGCAGCGCGGTCACGCGCTAGAGACTGGTGGGGTGGTCGTGAAAGCTCCAGGGCAGGTCAAAGCGCTGGCCAAGGTGGCGAGCCAGCGCCTCCACTCCGGACTTTTCGGTCGCGTAGTGCCCGCCATAGATGAGATTGATGCCGCCCTCCATCGAATCGAAATAGCTGTGGTGCGGACCTTCACCGGTGATGAATGTATCCAGGCCGAGGGCCGCCGCTTCGGACATCATGCGGCTGGCGGCGCCGGTGATAATTCCGAGCTGGTGGCAGGCGGATGGTCCACCCGGTATTGTGATAATTTCGGAGGCGGGGAGCTCGAGGATCGCGGCAAGGCGCGCGACCAGTTCGGCGCGCGGTTGCGGCGATCGGAGCCGGCCCCGCACCCCGATGCTGATCCCTTCGTAACTGCCGAACCAGCCGTCGACTTCCAGGTCCAGGGCCCTGGCCAGGAGGATGTTGTTGCCCAGTTCTGGATGTACATCGAGCGGGATATGGGCAGAGTACAAGGCCGCATCGCCGCCGATCAGGGCCGAGAGCCGGCGGTAGCGCCGCCCGGTCACCGGCAGGTTCCCGTCCCAGAACAGGCCGTGGTGGACCAGAATGAGGGCACTGCCTTCTGCCTGTCGGGTATCCGCCAGCACTCCGTCGATGGTGGCCTGGGAGGCATCCACCGCCGCGACGATTCTCGTGATTGGCCTCCGGCATTCGACCTGCAGGCCGTTCAACGCGGTCGGGTCATCCGGAATCTCCGCGATCCGGAGCAGCTCGTTGAGATGGGTGACCAGGGTGCGGAGGGGTATGGAGGTCACGGAATCGGGGAGTGGTCGGCGGATTCGATAGAATCCCGGGCCGCGCCGAGCCTGGCCTGAAGGGCAGGGGGTATACGGCCAGCCAGGGCGGGATTTGTCTCATAGCGAATGACACCGCTCTTGAGTCCGAACACTTCCGCGTGCGGGGTGAAGGATCCGGATTTCACTGCTCTCGCGACTGCCAGGAACGCGCGGGGCAGGTCGATGACCGCACTTCCCATCACGCGATCCGGAGCCAGTGCGGTCTGATCGAGATTCGAACCAAAGGCGTACGCGTTGGCCGATTGCTTGACGGCTTGGAACAGTCCAAGGGCTGCGGCGTCGGCGTTGTGGTGGAACATGTCCGCCCCTAGCCGCATCAGCGCCAACGTGGCTTCCCGCCCGCCCGCGATGTCATCGAAGCTGTTCAGGTAGGTTGCCCGGGTCACGATCTTCGGATTGATCGCCCGTGCACCGGCTTCCCACGCGTTTTGCGCTTCCTTGATCGGCGGTAATTCGATACCGCCAACGAAGCCGATCGTTCCGGTTTTCGAAAGTCCGCCCGCCACCATCCCCGCCAGGTAGCTCGCTTCGGACAGATGAAACACCAATGGGGCCACTCGGCCCTGGACCCGTTCGCCTGAGGTGATGATGAAGGTGGTCTTGGGATATTGGGCCGAGACCCGCTCGCCTGGCCCCTGGAACTCGAACCCGTGCCCAAACACCAGGTCGTAACCCTGGGCGGCGTACGTCCGCAGCGCTTCTTCCTGTTCCGCCGGAGTGTGGGCTTCGATCTGGCTGATTTGAGCTCCCAGGGAATCGCGGATCCGCTGGAGGCCGGCAAAGGCGCCGGAGTTCCATGCGGCATCGGAGATCGATCCAGGGGTAACCAGCCCCACCCGGAAACTTGAGGAGGGTTGTTTGGTGGCACATGCGAGGAGAAACACAGTCATTACAATGACAAGACAATGCATAGACAGTGGTATATATATCTTCTGTCTCCAGGCAACTCTTCTCATGCTCGTCTATTTCCTTCTGGTGTAAACGTAAGCCTTTCCACAGCAGAGCCCCACTTTTCAACTATTGTGGGAAGTTTGTGATTCAGAATGATTTGCGGCGCACAAACTAGGCAGAAATATTCGCAGTTCTATCGGGCTTCATGGTAGTTGCGTTCACTACTTCTCCTGATCCGACACCCATCGAGATAGATCCGTTGACTTGACCACCTTCAGTGATCTGGATCCTGCGGGTGACGATATCACCTTCTATCAGGGCCGTAGCCTGAACCTCAACCCGCTCCTCGGCGTGGACCGTGCCTCGGACCTGACCGCCGATGACGGCCTCGCGGGTATTGATATCCCCCTGAACGAGACCGCCCTTCGACACCAGGACCTGGGCTGCGGACTTGATCGACCCTTCGATCTTGCCCTCGACCTTGATCACGCCGGCCACGATGACATCACCAGAGATTTCGGTGCCCTGGGCAATAATGGTCAGCTGGGGTGCGTCTCCGCGGCGGGAAGTCGACTCCGTCGTCGTGGTCTTCGAATTGGGGGATGCTGAAAGGATGCCCATCGGTCAGCTGCCTTCCTTGACGAGAGTGAGCGGGTCCAGGCTCTTCTGGTCCCGGCGAATCTCAAAATGCAAGTGAGGTGCGCTGGATCGGCCACTATTGCCGGATAGCCCGATGACTCGGCCGGCAGGTACGGTATCGTTTGCCTGGACCAGGAGGCGGGACAGATGTCCGTACACGCTCTGGTATCCATCTGGGTGCTGGACAACGATGTAGCTGCCGTATTCTGGATCGGGACCGGCCTGGAGAACCACCCCTCCACCCGCTGCCCGCACCAGCGCACCGGTTGGTACTGCGATATCGATGCCGGGATGGGCTTCATCGACCGTTCCGGTTCCGATCTGGCCCCGGGTCAGGTAGCCGGACTCCTCCAGCGGCCAGTGGTGGGGCAGGGAGGCTCCGATCTCGTACCGCCCGCTGGTTCCGGCCGGCCGAGCCAGGATCGGTGGCGCCAATGGCAGCGGCGATCCGATCGCACTTGGCTCCCGCATCATGTCGCCTCCCATCATGTGCCGCAGCTGGCCGTAGCGCGACTCGGCCGAGTCGAGCGCGGCGGTCAGTTCACGAATCTTGGAGTTGTCCTGCTGAAGCCGGCGGATCTCGCTGCGCAGGAAAGGGACGCTCCCGGCGGCGGCGGCCACCGGGACGTAGAGTGCAGCGCCGAGCAGGATGACGAGGAGCAGCGCGATGCTGGAAAACAGGGCCAGTCGCAGCGCCCATATCGGCAGCCGGATGGTGCGGGACTGGAGATCGCCGTCGCGATGGATCATGATCGTGACGGCGCGTTTCGGTCCGTTCATCCTTCGAACGGACGACCGAGTATCAGTTCGAGCAACCGGGCCAGGTCATCGTTGGAGTAAAAGCTTACGGTGAGATTGCCGCGGCCGCGGCGCCGCAACGCAATCTTGACGTCGGTGCCCAGGTGTTTGCGCAGCGCATCCTCAACCCGCTTGGAGGCCGGCAGCCCGCTCTTTGCGGCGGCACTCGCGGCACGTGCCTTCGGGGTGCTACGATCACCTTTGACCCGGGCTTCCGTTTGCCGCACTGACCAGCCCCCGGCCACCACCGCTCGTGCCAGGGACAGCAGCGCCGCCGGATCAGTGATTCCGAGCAGGGCGCGGGCGTGGCCCTCCGAGAGCAGCCCATCGTCGACCATGGCCCGGACTGCTTCTGGCAGCTTGAACAGTCGCAGTGCATTGGCCACCGTCGATCGGTCGCGTCCCACCACCCGGGCCACTTCCGACTGCGATACCTGAAACTCCTCCATCAACCGCTGGTAGCTGCGAGCCTCTTCCATCGGGGACAGATCGTCGCGCTGCAGGTTCTCGATCAGCGCCAGCGTCAGGGCCGTCCGGTCGTCAGCATCACGGACGATAGCCGGAATCTTTTCCCAGCCCAGGCGCTGGACCGCGCGCCACCGCCGCTCGCCGGCGATCAGCTCATAGGCCCCGGCGCGCGGACGGACCACGACCGGTTGCAGCAATCCTGACGCTTCAATCGAGGCGGCCAGGTCCTTCAATTCTATCTCGTCAAAATGGGTGCGGGGCTGGAATGGATTGGGCCGGATCGAGGCCACGGGCAGCTCCTGCGGCGTTCCCGCCCTCTCGCCCGCGTCACCCCGCGCGGTGGGTCCGAGCAGCGCCTCGAGCCCGCGGCCAAGCCGGCGGCTCTCGTTCATCGGGCCGCCTCCCGGCGCAGGGTCGGGTTGCTCTCTTCGGTGGTGGCCAGCGCCTCGGACCGCCTGATGAATTCCTGCGCCACGCTCAGATAACTCTTGGCGCCAATCGACTGCACGTCATACAGCAGGACCGGCTTTCCGAAACTCGGTGCTTCGGCCAGCCGGATGTTCCGTGGCACCGCGGTGCCGTAGACCTTGGGGCCGAAATACTCCTTGGCGTCTGCCGCCACCTGCCGGGACAGATTGACCCGGGAGTCATACATCGTCAGCAGCACGCCGTCGATGGCCAATGACGGATTGAAATTCTGCTGGACCAGATTGATGGTGTTGAGCAGCTGCGAAATCCCTTCCAGTGCATAGTACTCGCACTGAATGGGAATCAGCACGCCGTCAGCGGCCGTCAGCACATTCAGGGTGATCAGCCCGAGTGACGGCGGGCAATCGATGATCACGAACTCGTAGGAATTACGGATCGGCTCAAAGGCGCGACGCAGCGCACTCTCCCGACCGGGATGATCTACCAGTTCAATCTCGGCGCCGACCAGGTCCTGGGTGGCCGGCACCAGGTCGAGGTAGGGAAGCCCGCCGGGACTGAGTACCCTGATCTCGTCGATCGGCCGACCGTCAATCATCGCATCGTACAGGGAGTACCGCAGCTGCGATCGATTGACTCCCACACCGCTGGTTGCATTGCCTTGAGGATCGGCATCGACCAGAAGAGTCTTGCGCTCGGCAATCGCGAGCGACGCAGCGAGATTCACTGCGGTCGTCGTCTTCCCGACCCCACCCTTCTGATTCGCAATCGCGACGATTCTCGGCATTACTCTGTATATCTTTATGTGATAACGGTTTATGGCTATGTTGCTAGTGATTTGCTGGTCGAATATAATGGCAATATACGCCAAGCGATCGCACGCGCAATTGTCAGACTTGGCGTTTCACGTGAAACGGGTGGGATTGGGGGATCGCGGATGGCAATGGTCGTGGCGGTGTGTGTGGCGTTCCACGTGAAACAGTCGGCTAGAGGCCCCTGTGTCGCAGAACCACTGTGACGAGGGATTGCAGGTCACTGGGGGAAACTCCAGGCACCCGAGACGCTTGGGCAAGTGTGACCGGGCGAATGGCAGCGAGCTTCTCTCTTGCCTCAAAAGAGAGTGCGTTGATCTCCGAATAGGGCAATTCGCTCGGGATCTCGAATCCATCCAGCTTCGCGAGGCGTTCGACATCTTCCCGCTCCCGAGACAAATACCCCTCATACTTGAACTCGATGTCGGCCCAGGCAGCGACCTCATGATCCACCGAAATGCCCAGGCCTGAGAGCAGCTCCGCCAGGGAAACTCCCGGGCGTTTGGCCAGCACACTCGCACGGGTCGGCTCGGTGATGCTATTGCCACCAGCCGCCGAAAGGATCGGGTTTGCCACCGCTGGACAAATGGCGACTTCGCGCCCTACAGCCATTGCGCGCTCCTCCTGCTCCAGCCTCCGGTGTGCCAATCTCAGCTCTGATTCGGACAGCAATCCCAGCCCCTCCGCCTTGGGCAACAGCCTTCGCAATGCGTTGTCTTGTCTGAGCAGCAGCCGGTATTCGGCTCGGGATGTAAACAGCCGGTACGGCTCGTCCACACCTCTCGTTACCAGGTCGTCGACCAGCACTCCAAGAAAGGCCTCATCACGGCGGAATAGGACTGAATCGACCCCTTTTACGCTCAGGGCCGCGTTGATGCCAGCGACCGCTCCCTGCCCGGCCGCTTCTTCATAGCCAGTTGTACCATTGACTTGACCGGCCATGAATAATCCAGGCATGTCCTTGACCTGGAGGCTGTGATCCAACTGAGTGGGGGGGAAATAGTCATACTCAATGGCATATCCTGGTCTCGTCATGTGTACTCGCTCGAGACCGGGCACTTGGCGGAGGAACTCGAGCTGTACAGCCCGTGGCAATGAAGTTGAAAGCCCATTGACGTACATCTCGGAAGTATCAAGCCCTTCAGGCTCAAGGAATACCTGGTGCCGCTGAGCCTCGGGGAACTTCACGATCTTGTCCTCAACCGAGGGGCAATATCTTGGGCCTCGTCCACTGATGACTCCGCCATAGAGTGCCGATTCCAGAAGGTGGCGCTGAATGATCTCCTTCACCGCTGAACCGGCATATGTCAGATAACATGGTAGTTGCGGCAGGGGAGACGCTGTCTCATAAAATGAAAAATGGGACGGTCCCTCGCCATTCTGACGGGTGAGCCTGTGCAACTCCGCTGACCGGCCATCGATCCTTGGTGGCGTACCAGTTTTGAAGCGTTTGGTTGTAAGTCCCTGTGATTGAATGGCTTGGGATAATTCAACCGACGGAGGTTCACCGGCTCGGCCAGCTGCAATGCTGGTTTCTGCACCCAGATGGATACGGCCGCGAAGGAATGTCCCCGCTGTGAGTATCACCGCCCCGGACGGGATTACGCTGCCATCCTGCAGAACGATGCCAGCGACCCGCGAACCGTTCCACTTCAATCCCGAGACGGTAGCCTGGAGAAATTCGAGATCCGACTGTCTCTCCAGCAGCGATCGAACTGCTCGCCGATAGAGTGCGCGATCACACTGGGCCCGTGGCGACCAGACCGCCGGTCCCTTTGATCGGTTGAGCATCCGGAACTGAATCGATGCCTGGTCGGTGGCTCGGCCCATGATGCCGCCGAGGGCGTCGACCTCCCGAGCCACTGTCCCCTTTGCGATGCCACCGATCGCCGGATTGCACGACATCTGCCCGATCGACTCGAGCTGCTGGGTCACCAGGAGCGTCCGCACGCCGGAGCGGGCCGAGAGAGCGGCCGCTTCCGCGCCGGCGTGACCACCGCCGATGACGATGACGTCATACTTGTCCATGCTGGAATCTACTCTGGAGCGGCAGGGCCGCCGAAAAGCGCAGCGGTACCTCAGGCGGGACGGACAGGGATGAACACGGATGGTTTGGTGCACTCAGTCAGACGGGACCGGCCCTGACCTCGATGCTTCCGTCTTTGCCGATGGCGTCGGGCCCCCGTCAGATCAGGGCACAATCCGTGTTCATCAGTGGCCGCTCTTCTCTACGCCGTCCGGATCCAGCCCCACAGCTCCTTGATCGTCGGACGCTTGCCGTAGGCCAGGATTCCCACCCGGTAGATCCGCGAGGCGATCCAGACGATGATGATCACGCCCGCCAGCGTGCTGGCGATCGACAGGAACAGCTGGCTCGGAGGCAGCGGCGCGATCGAGTATCGCAGCGGCGTGACGAACGGGGCCACAAACGGAATAAGGCTCAGGGTCCGTGCCAGCGGGCCATTGGGATCGTTCAGGACTGGAAACATGCAGAGGAAGCCCGAGACGATTCCGATCATGACCGGCTGCTGGGCCTGCTGGGTGTCCTGCTGGGTGCTGCACATCGACCCGACGGC
>JBEPVA010000008.1:0-37051 GCA_041691295.1 Gemmatimonadota bacterium | reverse complement strand
CCTCGTAGGCTGCCGCGCCGCGGATACTCGGCTGGATCCCGGCCTTGCGCAGCGCCAGGGCCGCCGGCATCGCGTCGTGGAACCGGCCCTGCATCCGGTAGCTGATCAGCTGGCTCTGGCGGGCGTACGCCAGGGTGAGCGGTGACGAACTGTTGAGATAGTCGCCGATCAGCCGGTCGGCGGTGGTAAAGTCCCCCGAGCGCAGCGCGATGTCGATGCGGAGCCCGCCCTGGTCCGACTCGGGATCGAGACGCACCACCATCGAGTCGCTCTGCCACGCCTCCGCGAAGCGATCGCGCTTGGCATACAGCAGCGCCAGCGAGGCCCACGCCGGGGCGGAGGCCGGCTGGAAGCGGGTCCAGTCGCGGGCCACCTTCAGCGCGGCATCGCTGGAGTCCGCCATCAGGTAGGCCCCGCTCAGTTCAGACAGCGCCTCGCAGGCCAGGCAACTGGCCGGACCACCCGGTCCCGGTGGCGGCCTTCGAAGACTGGCGGAGTCCATGACCATTGCCTGGCGGAGCGGCGGAAGGGCGTTGAGGAAATCACCGTCCCACATTCGGGCGTGGCCCAGGAACTTGAACCCTTCGGGTTCGGTGGGATATCGGACCGTCAGGGTCTCGGCAATCGCGAGCCGAACCGGATCATCCACCTCGTCGGCGTACCAGCCGGTGATCAGCAACCGCTCCCGGTCGGAGGATCGGCGGGCCAGCTCGACCGCATGTTGCAGCTCGGCGATGTAACTGGCCCGGTCCGCCGGCTGGGCCCGGGCCCGATAGTAGGCCGCCATCGCAAAGGTCGAATCTTCCCGCAGCGCGGCGCTCAGCATCTGACGGGCACCGGCATGGTCGCCGGTGTAGAGCGCACGCAGTCCCTCTTCATACAGCCGGAACGCTACCACCGATCCGGTACTGACACTGGCCAGCGAGCGTTCAGGAACTCCCGCTCCACTGCCTTCGGCCAGCGCCGCCGCGCCCTTGTCTGCCAGGGCAAAGAGACTGGTGTCTTCCACCGCGATGGCCTGCAGCACCGTGCCATGCACCACGTCGACCCGCCGGAGGTCGAGCCGGAATCGTTTGCCGCCGAGCCGGTACAGCGCCCCGTCGACGATCTGGGTGGCGCCGGCTTGCTTGGCGCTGGCCAGTGCGGTACGATCGCTGTCCCCGGTCAGAGCGGACTGGGACGCCAGCTCCACCATCCGGGCCCCGCTCACCACACTCAATCCCGGAGACCGGGCCAGGTTGGTGGCCAGCATGTCGCTCAGCGGAGCGGCGGCATCGGGCTGGTGGGTGTAGTCGCGGATGGTGCCGACGGCCAGCACCACCGCTGGGGCTGGCGCCACCTGCTTCGGACGCTGCCACCAGAGTACGTTGGCTGCGAACAGGATTATCGCGGCTGCCGACAGTGCCCGGCTTCGGCGCTTCTGATCCCAATTTCCAGGGAGGCCGGCTGGCACGTTCGAGCGTGAAGAGGCGACGCCAGTGGCTGATGGCAACGGATATGGTGGCCGGGCCCAATCGGATGCCGGCCTTGGCCGGGCGTACTCGTCGGTATGGCCAGCCAGGCCGGGGGGCGGCGACAGTGATGGAATGGCAGCGCCGATGACCGGCAACGGTGCCACGGGCGCCGAGCGTCGGAGTGACTCGCTGAGGGCGGCGACGGCGGGGTCGGGTGGCAACTCCAGTTCGGACTCGAGCAGCGCCTGAAAAATCCGGGCGTGCTGATCGGCGGCGGTCAGGTCACCGGCGGCGGCCAGCGCGCGCATCAACCCTTGGGCAGCGCGGGCGTTGTGGGGTTCGGCGGCTGCCAGGGTGCGCCACCAGCGGACCGCGTCATGCTGGTCTCCCCGGAGTGTGGCACGACCGGCCAGCGTTTCCATCGCGCCGGCGGCGTCGTGCGCCAGCCGGGCACGTTCCGCTTCCATCCAGCGATCGAACTCGGGCGCGTCGTTGAGGTAAAAGCCGTCGAGGAAGCGTCCGGTGTAGAGTTCCACCGCTGCTTCCAGCCGGTCATCGTCGATAGCGGCGAGGAAGTCGGCCCGATCGCTGCCCAGCGCCGCGGGATTGATTCGCAGTTCGTTGGTGCCGGTGAACAACTCCTCGACATCCAGCTCCCGGCGCAGGGCATAGACCGCCTGGGCGAGGTTGCGCTTACCGCGCTCCTCGTCACCCTCGGCCCAGAAGACGCCGACCACTCGTTCGCGGGAAATCCCGGCAGTCCCGGCAGCCTCCACCATGGCAAGCAACGCCAGGCGGCGGCGCTGGGCCGCAGCTCCCGAAACCGGGCGCTGGTCCCGGGTCAGTATAAGTCCACCGAAGGTCTTGAGGATCAACACGTTAGGCGAGTTGATCGAGAAGTGATAGTCGATTCATCAGCAGGTGAGGCAGGGGGCCTATTGTACCCCCGGCAACAAGTCGCGGCAAGCAGGCCGCTCACTCTCGAGGAGGTGCCATGAAGGCCCGCATCCCAGCTGGTTCGTTGCTCTCCCTGGCGGTACTGACTCTGACGTCGGCGGGCTGTGCCGCCAAGCCGGGAGTGGCCAAGCCCGCCGCGCCGGCTGTCGTCTCCATCGTGGCTCGCGACTTCGGCTACGACCTCCCGCCGATCGTGCCGGCCGGGGTCACCACCATCGAAGTGGTCAACCGCGGACAGGAACTGCATCACATGCAGATCGTGCGGCTTCAGGACGGACACTCGGCCGATGAAATGGTCGCGGCCTTCAAGCAGAAGGCTCCGCCGCCGGCCTGGGTCATCCCGCTCGGCGGACCCAACGGGATTGAGCCGGGCAAGTCCGCCCGCACCATCCAGACGCTGACTCCCGGCCACTATGCAGTGATCTGCTTCATTCCTGGCGCGGACAGCGTGCCGCATTTCATGAAGGGGATGAGCGGCAGCTTCGAGGTGGTCGCATCAGCGGTAACTGCCGGTGAGGAGCCCACGGCGGATGCGACCTTCACCCTGTCCGACTACGCCTTCGGCGCTCCGACGATCCTGGCCGGCGATCGGACTATCCGAGTAGAGAACAGCGCCCAGCAGCCGCATGAACTGGTGCTGGTCCGGCTGGCTCCCGGCAAGAAGGTGGGCGACATGCTCAATTGGTTCGTGACCGGCGGCAAGGGCGAGGCCCCGGGCCACTTCGTCGGCGGCGTGGCGGCCGTGGCGCCAGGTGAGCACACCTTCTTCACCAACAATTTCGAACCGGGAGAGTACGGCCTGCTCTGCTTCGTGGATGACATGCACGACGGCAAGCCGCATGCGATGCATGGGATGATGGCGCAGTTCACCGTTCCGGCTACAGTGGCGGTCAATAACTGAAGGCAGCCACGGAATGACACGGATTGCTCCGTGAGCGGTCAGGTCGGTGGCCTCAAATTGAGTGGAGCCGTTGTCGTTTTTCATTCTTCCGGCGCTCAGACAGAGCCTCGGCAACTGATTGAATACGGGACGGTCCGTGCCCGTCCGTGGCAAAAAGCCCCACCGGAGCAATCCGGCGGGGCCTGGTATGTCGGTGACCCGTCAGTGGCTTAGTTCAGGTCCCGCTTGCGCTCCGAGGCCTGGGACAGGACCTGGCGCTCTTCGGTGGTCAGGCTGCTGATTCCCCGGGCACTGATCTTGTCGAGGATCCGGTCCACTTCAGCGGTCTGGGGATTGTCACCGGTCCGGGCTGGCATCGAGCGCGCCGGGCGCTGGTTGACCGCGGGCGAGGCGTCACGGGCCACCGACTGGGCCACCGCCGCCGCTTCGAGGCGCCGGGCCCGGGGCTGCGGCAGCCGTGGTGACCGGTCACGGAACTTGAAGAACAGCCAGCCGAACAGCAGCCCGCCCACGTGGGCCGGATGGGCTACACCGTCCTGGGCCCCGAACGCCGCCAGCGCCAGCTGCCCGAACGCATACAGAAACACCAGCACCCGGGCCCTGATCGGGACCGGAATCGGGAAGACCAGGATTTCAGCATCGGGCCAGAGCATCGCAAAGGCGACGGCAACGCCGAGCACCGCACCGGAGGCGCCGACCACGGGGGCACTGTCGAAGTGCAACGTGGCCATCAGGAACGAGGCGGCAGCCGCCCCGACGCCACAGCCCAGGTAGTACAGCAGGAAGGGCCGGCCGCCCATCCGGTTTTCGACCGGGGTGCCAAAGACGTACAGCGCCAGCATGTTGGCGGCGAGATGCAGCACGCCGCCGTGGACGAACATGTAGGTCAGGATAGTCCAGGGCCGGGCCAGCACCGCCGAAGGATCGAACGCCAGCACGCGTACCACATCGCCCGAGGTGAGCACTGTGGCAAGTAATAGCATCACTACTGCGTTTGCCGCGATCAGGCGGCCAACCCAGGGGGTCATGCGGGGGAGAGAGAGTGAGCTCTGCATACGTCTACAACCTGTTAAACACTATTGAGTTGTCCGTTGTTCCCGACCGGCGGGGCGCGCGGCGCGGCAGATTCGGTCACATAGTGCAGCAAAGCTGATGCCTGCCGCCCTGGCCGCCTGGGGCATGAGGCTGGTCGAGGTCATTCCGGGCAGGGTATTGGCCTCCAGGCAGGAGAGTTCTCCGGCGGGGGTCAGCCGGAAATCGACTCGGGAATAGCCACCCAGCTTGAGTGCCTGATGGGCCACGAGGGCCAGCCGCTGCGCCTCCATGGCAATGCTTGATGGCAGATCGGCAGGAAAGGTTTCAGTCGACATGCCCGGGGTGTACTTGCACTCGTAGTCGAAGATCTCGTGCTGAGGGATGATCTCGCCAACCGGGAGGGCCACAGCGTCGAGGATGCCCACCGTCAGTTCGCGCCCCGGCACGAAGGCCTCCACCATTACCTCGTCGTCATGCCGGCTGGCCAGCTCGATGGCGGCGGCAAAGTCGGCTGGATCCTTGACCAGACTCAGTCCTACGGTTGAGCCCTGCTTGGATGGCTTGACGATCAGCGGCCAGCCCAGACGGTCGCCCGCTTCCGTGAGGGTGACCGGCGTCATGATCCAATCGGCGGTCGGGACCCCGGCCTGTCGGAACAGGTGCTTGGAGACATCCTTGTCCATGGCCATGGCGCTGCCCAGTGGGCCGCTGCCGGTGTAGGGCACCCCCATGACCTCCAGTAGCGCCTGGAGGGTGCCGTCCTCCCCCCGTCCGCCATGCAGCGACAGGTACAGCACCTCCGCGTTCCGCACCGCAGCCAGGTTGCCGAACCCGGTGAGCAGGAACTGCCGTTCCCGCTCCATCAAGTCGGCGGCATTGGGCGGCGCCAGCCCCACCCGTGGGGAGAGCCAGGCGGCCTCATCCCTGGCGGCCACCAGCCCCGACACCGTATCGACGACGGATACGGCATAGCCGACACTCCGCAGCGCCGCCACCACCTGTGCCGCGGATGCGATGGCCACATCCCGCTCGGCCGACGCGCCGCCGGTCAGGACCGTGACCTTCACGGGCAAACCGCTTTGGCCGCGGAAGAACGCGGAAGAACGCGGACTGGGTTTCGAGCTCGGGAGAAGACCATACGCTTGAATTGGGGTTTGGGGCCGAAATTGAACAGCAAACCTACCTCGATACTGGTCGCTTTGAGGCAATTCAGGAGCTGAGCCTGGTGCGCCGTCTCCAGGTTCCTGGCCGCTTTCAGCTCGACGACCACCTTCTCCTCGATCAGGAAGTCCGGCCGGAAGAGTCCGACGGGGATGCCCCGGAAATGCACCCGAAGAGGGCTTTGACGCTGGACCAGCAGACCATGTTGGGTCAGGACAATGGCAAGAGCCGATTCGTAGACCGATTCCAGAAAACCGTATCCCAGCTCTCGATAGACCTCGTAGTACGAGCCGATGATCTGCTCAGTGAGCTCACGGTGCGGCAGGGCCGCGGGTTCGGGCGGAGTCACTACTCACCTCGAGGAGAGTCGGACTCCCAATCTCGTCCCTCAACCACTCAATGCGGTAACCAAAAAAACCGGATGCGGACCGTTTATCCGCGCTCTTCCGCGGCTGGAGTTTCCGGTAGCTGTTGCCTTGGCGACCGCTGCGCCTGCATTCAGCTGCGTGTTTCTGCGACAGATATTACCGGCCACCCAGCATCTGCTGCATGATGTCGTACCGCCCGATGATCCCGATCAATTTGCCGTCCTTCTGCACCAGCGCCGCCGGATTTTCGCGGGTCAGCATCGGCGCCAGCCGCTCGGTCGTGGCCGAAGCCTCGACCACCGGAAAGGGCGGGTCCATGACTTCGCGCACCGGGCGGTCCAGCAGCCCTGGCTGGGCCAGCGCCCGGGTCATCAGCATGTGCTCGGTCAATCCGCCGACACTCTTGCCGTCATCGATCACCGGAATCTGGCTCACTCCCCAGGTACTCATCAGGTTGAGCGCCTGGCGCACCTGCTGGGCCGGCGCCACCTGGACCAGCGCGGGGGCTCCGGCCGGCCGGCGTGACAGCAGCTGTTCGACCGTGACCTTGGGCGCATCGAGCAGCTGGTTTTCCTGCATCCACTCGTCGTTGAACACCTTGGACAGGTAGCGCTCGCCGCTGTCGCAGAGGATGGTGACCACGCAGGCATCGGGATCATCGATTTCCCGGGCCACTTCCAGCGCCAGGTGCACGTTGAGCCCGGCCGATCCGCCGACCAGGATACCCTCCTGACGGGCCAGCTTGCGGGACATGGCAAAGGCGTCGCGGTCGCTGATCTGGCGGAACTCGTCGATGTAATCGAACCAGATCGTGGTGTGGATCTTGTCGCCGCCGATGCCCTCGACCTTGTAGGGATGGCCTTCCGGCACTTTGTGATTGTGCGAATACCCGGTGTAGACCGACCCCTGGGGATCGCCGGCCACGACCCGGATCCTCGAGTTCTTTTCCTTGAGAAACTTGCCGGTGCCACTGACCGTGCCACCGGTGCCGCAGCCGGCCACGAAGTGGGTGATCCTGCCGCTGGTTTGGGCCCAGATCTCGGGACCGGTGGTCCGGTAGTGGGCTTCAGGATTCAGCTGGTTGGCATACTGGTTGGCCAGCACCGCGCCGGGGGTATCGGCCACGATCTGCCTGGCCCGTACCACATAGTTATCCGGATGATCGGGCGGCACCGCCGTCGGGGTCACCACCACCTCCGCCCCATACGCCTTGAGCAGCCGGACCTTTTCCTGCGACATCTTGTCCGGCATGGTGAAGATGCAGCGGTAGCCCTTGATGGCCGCCGCCACCGCCAGCCCGATGCCGGTATTGCCGCTGGTGCTCTCGACGATGGTGCCGCCCGGCCCCAGCAGCCCCCGCCGCTCGGCGTCCTCGATGATGATGGCGCCGATCCGGTCCTTGACCGAGCCGCCGGGGTTGGCGTATTCGGCCTTGCCATACACCGGGGTGCGGATGCCCGCGCCGATTCGGGATAGCCGAATCAGGGGGGTATTGCCGGTGGTGTCGAGGACGGAGTCGTACGGGATGGGGTGCGGTACGGTCACGGTGTCGTCCCTCCCCGAGGGGGGTGACGGAAGTGGATCGGTTGCAGGAACGCGGTGGCGGCCGGTGCCCCGTTGCTGCGGCCCGGCGAAAAGACAAAGCGCGGCGCCGCATTCACCGCGGCGGAATCGAGTGCCGGAAAGCCACTCGACTCGGCCACCCGGGTGCTCTCGGGCAGGATGTGGCCGGCGGTATCGGTGAACAGCCGCAGGACGACCTTGCCCTCGATGCCCTGGTCAAACAGCGCGGGCGGATACTCGACACCGGGGTCGGGTAAAATCATCACTGGTGGCTCGAATCCCCGGCTCGGCAACGGGTCCGCCGGCAGTGACACGGTCGAGCTCTTCGGCTTGCTGCAGGCCGCCAGCAGGATCAGCACCGGAACGATGGACCGGTTCATGCCGCCCGGTGCAGCCCGAAGAAGATCAATGATGCCACTCCCGCCGCCGTCAGGGTCAGCCACAGCAGGAGGCTCTTGGTCAGCTTGATGATGAAGAACAGGATGGCGGCTGCGCCAAACGCGATGGCGGCGTGCAGCGCGGCATCCCGGCTGCTGTGGCCCTGGCTCAGGCTGGCCCCGCCGGCGACCACCCCGAAGATGGCCGCCATCAGCAGGATCTTGCCGAGCTTGATCACCACCCAGACCATGATCACCAGCGCCACCGCGGCGATGGCGGTGACCGGATCGATTCGCGCCAGCACCGATTCGACCCCGGGCATCATTCGGCGCTGCGGCGCTTCAACTCGGCCAGCCGGTTGAGCGCATCCAGTGGAGTCAGCCGGTCGAGATCGAGGCCGCGCAGCTCTTCCATGACTGGATGTTCGCGGCTGCCCTCGCCGAACAGCGCCAGCTGGCCAGGATCGATCGGAGCTGGTGGCGCACCCGGAACCATCCGGTGCTCTCCCTCCAGGGTGCGGAGAATCTGCCGGGCCCGCTGCACCACCTCGGCCGGGAGACCGGCCAGCTGGCCGACGTGAATGCCGTAGGACCGGTCCGTGCCGCCTGCCTCGAGTCGGTGCAGGAAGATGACCGTGTCACCCGATTCACGGACCCCGACATTCAGGTTGCGGGCGTGGGCCAGCTGCTCGGGGAGCTGCATCAGCTCGTGGTAATGGGTGGCGAACATGGTGCGGCAGCCGACCGCATCGTGCAGGTGCTCGGTCACAGCCCACGCGATGGCCACCCCGTCATAGGTCGAGGTGCCGCGGCCGATTTCGTCGAGCAGCACCAGGCTCCGGGCGGTGGCATTGTGCAGGATGGCGCTGGTCTCCGCCATTTCCACCATGAAGGTCGACTGACCCCGGGCCAGGTTGTCACTGGCACCAACCCGGGTAAACAAACGGTCGGCCACCCCGATCGAGGCCGCACTGGCCGGGACGTAGCTGCCCATCTGGGCCAGCAGCACGCAGAGTCCGATCTGGCGCAGGATGGTCGACTTGCCCGCCATATTGGGACCGGTGACCAGCAGCACCCGCGCGGATGGCTCGAATCGGACGTCATTCGGGATGAAGGCCTCCCGCGCCATCATCTGCTCGATCACTGGATGGCGGCTGGCCTTGAGCACCAGGGTCGGGCCGTCGTGGACATCGGGGCGGACGTAGCGCTGCCGCACCGCCACTTCGGCCAGGCCGGCCCAGACGTCGAGATGGGCCAGGTGACGGGCGGTGTGCTGCACCCGGGCCGCCGCCGCCCCGATCCGGTCGCGCAGGGCGGTGAACAGCGTCGCCTCCCGAACGCCCATCCGCTCCTCGGCGCCCAGCACCCTGGCCTCGTACTCCTTGAGCTCCGGCGTGACGAACCGTTCGGCGCCAGCCAGAGTCTGGCGGCGTTCGTAGTCGGCTGGGATCCGGTCCTTGTGGGTGTGAGTGATCTCGAGGTAATAACCGAACACCTTGTTGAAGCCGACCTTGAGGGTCGAGATCCCGGTCCGCTCCCGCTCCCGCTGCTGCAGGTTCGCAATGAATTGCCGCCCGCCATCCCGCAGGCCGCGCAACTCATCGAGCTCCGAATCATGGCCGGCCCGGATCACATCGCCATCAGCCATGACAGCCGGCGGCCGGTCGGTGAGGGCCGAGGCGAGCAACTGTCCGAGATCGGCCAGCAGGTCGAACAGATCGACGGTCTCGCCCAGTAGGGCGCTGTGATCCCGCTCGGCGAGGGCGCCGAGGGCCTCGAGAGTGTCGGGGAGGCGGAGCAGGGAATCGCGCAGCACCCCCATCTCGCGCGGGGTAGCCCGGCCCGCCGCCGCCCGTCCGGCCAGCCGTTCGAGATCTCGGACGCCCTCGAGCGCCTCGCGCAGGCGGCCGCGGCCCCGTTCGTCGTTCACCAGTGTTTCGACCGCATCCAGGCGGCGCCTGATCTCGACCGGATCGCGCAGCGGCGAGAGCAGCCAGCGGCGCAGCAGCCGGGCGCCCATCGGGGTCATGGTGCGGTCGATGACTTCGAGGACGGTGGTGCCCTTGGCGCCAGCGCGGAGCGGATCGACCAGCTCGAGATTCCGCCGGGTCATGTCGTCGAGCCAGAGGTGGGCATCGCCGCGGCGAAGGGCAGGACGGGCCAGGTGCGGCAGGCCGGACGGCTGAAGATCCTGCAGGTACCGGAGCAGGGCGCCGGCGGCGCCGATGGCCGGCCCATCTTCGGGGCCCAGGCCAAATCCGTCGAGTGAGGCAACGCCGAATCGGCGGGCCAGGTCCTCACGCGCCAGTTCCGGATCGAACTCCCATCCTTCGCGCTGAGTGACCATCACTCCGTCATCCAGCCGCAGGGCGCTGCCCGACGCCACCACCACCTCGGCCGGGGCCAGACGCCCCAGGCCTTCATCAAGCGCACTGCTCTCGAGCGTTTCGAGCAAGAACTCGCCAGTGCTCAAGTCGATCGCCGCAAGACCAACATTCTGCCCGCCCGTCCGCCGGTCCGCCCCGAGGTTCACCGCGGCCAGAAAATTATTCCGGCTGCCACTCAGCACCCCTTCATCGAGAAAGGCGCCGGGCGTGATGGTCTCGATCACTTCACGCTTGACGATGCCCTTGGCAAACCTGGGATCCTCGATCTGCTCGCAGATGGCCACCCGCTGCCCGGCCGACACCAGCCGTCGGAGATACTCGGCCGCTGCCTTGACGGGCACACCGGCCAGCGGCACACCGTCCCCGCGGGCCGTGAGGGTGATATCCAGCAGTTTGGCCGCGAGATGGGCATCGTCGAAGAACATCTCGTAGAAATCGCCCATGCGGAAAAAGAGAATCGAGTCCCGGTGCCGGGACTTGATCTCCTTGTATTGCTGCATCAGCGGGGTATCGACGGACTCGGCCACGAGGGCGCCCTACTTGTCGTGCAGGACGTAGGGCGCACCACCGGTGGCAGCCTTCAGCTTGGCCGCCGCGGCCTCAGCCGCACTGCGAGTGGCATAGGGGCCGGCCCGCACCTTGAGATAGCCGCCCTCCTTCACGACCTGGCCACTGAGTCCAGCCGCGGTGATCGTCTTGAGCAGCGCATCGGCCGCCTCCTGCGTTTTCACCGCACCGAGCTGGACGCTGTAACCGCCTTTGATAGTGGATGCGGGCGTGGGTCGCGTCCTGGCCGTATCGGTCCTGGTGGTATCGGCCGGGGGCGGAAGCATGCCAGGTCCACAGCGGTTCTGCAGGAAGGTGAGCTGGTTCTTGAGCTCGAGGTTGTCGCCCACACCGGCCATGCCTTCATCCACCCAGCGACAGGCATCGGCGGGGCGCTTGAGATCGAACGCCGCCTTGGCGCCCCAATACGATGCCACCGACATGAGGGCGCTGGCCGGATAATCGGAGCGGATCCGTTCGACGTCCTTGAGGGTGCCGGCCGGATTGCCGTCGGCGTAATCGAGCAGTCCCAGGCGCAGCAGCGCGTCATCGGCCCAGTTGGAACTGGCGAATTCCACTGACACCCGCTGGTAGGCGCGGCGCATGTCGGCCACGTTCGGCGAGACCAGTCCCGAGGTGTACAGCACTTCCGGATAGATCGAGTCGGCCGGGGAGGTGGTGGAAAGAATCCGGCTCATCAGTGCCCGGGCCGAATCACCCTGGCCTTCCTGGGCCATCTGCACCACGCGGACCAGCTGGGTGTCGGACTGGCCGTTGAGCGGCGCGGCGCCGAGCAGCATGAGTGCCGCGGCAAGCAAGCGAGGTCCGGACGAAAAACGAGGCATGTCAGACTCCAGCGGTGGTGCGGCCACCCTCGACCAGGTGGCCGGCAAGGGTCAGGACCAGGTCGGTCACCACGCCCTGTTCATCGGAGATGCGAGTTTCCTTGAGCGCCTGGTCGGCGGCCAGCGCCGCCCGGAGTGCGGCCCTCAGGCGGGGCCGGGGCCAGCGCGGCGCGAGTTCGGCCCAGAGCCGGGCTTCGTCATTCCAGTTGCCAATCACTCCGTATAGCCGCGCGGTGCGAATGAGGCTCATGAGTGCTGACACCAGCGCCGCGCCGCGCTCGCCCTGGTCGAACCGGGCCCGGGCCACGCTCAGCGCGACGAGTCCCGTCCCCAGCATCGAGACCAGCTTGACTCCGGAGTTGCCGCTCTTCAGCAGTATCGGACCGAGCAGCTTGAGCGCCAGTGCCGTCTCGTCCCGCATGATCGCAGTGCGCCAGTCGAGGACGGTCTGGCCCTGGTGGATGCCGACGATATCGCCGACCTGCTGCACCGTGATGGCCAGT
The DNA here is from genome assembly GCA_041691295.1 of Gemmatimonadota bacterium. GTDB lineage: Bacteria > Gemmatimonadota > Gemmatimonadetes > Gemmatimonadales > GWC2-71-9 > DATEHG01. Next base: position 24,954 of record JBEPVA010000008.1, on the reverse strand, counting down.
TCTCCGCCGAGCGCCGAAAATTTTTCCAGCTCGGAGCGCAGAGTGCTCAGGTCGTAGTCGACGGCCTTGGCCAGGTGCTCGGCCGCGCCTTCGGCAAACCGGATTCCGATCGGCCCGGCTCGATACTGCAACCACCGGACGGTGTCCTGGGGATCGAACCGATCGGCCGCGATCGCCAGGGTCAGCTTGGCCAGCTCGGCGTCAGGTTCCTTTTCCTTCGGCGTGCCCTCTTCCTTCGGCGCCGTCTGGATCAGGACCAGCCAGGTGTCGTCGTGCTTGCGCCGCAGCGCGGCCAGCAGCACCTCGCGCAGTTTCGGCTTCTTCTTGAGGCCCTCGATGGCCCGGAGCACCACCACACGGTTGCCGCCGAACATCGGCAGAGTCTCAAGCAGGGTATTCAGCGATTCGGGGTCGAGGTCGGCCACCGTTCGCTGCTCGTAATTCAGTTCACGGTCGCTGGCGGCCAGCTTGTGGTCGACCACCAGCTGGACCGCCTCGTCCTTCAGGATTTCTTCCGTGCCGTACAGATAGAGTGCCGGAGGGATTTCGCCCTTCTTCAGGGCACGAACGAGGTCCTTGTACTTGGGAGCCGGCATGGGGGAATTCTACCGTCCCGGGACGGGTCCTCAAAGGCGCGCCCGAAGCCCGCTTACGGCGGCGGCGGCAGCTGGATCAGAGCCTGGGGGTGAACACCACGAAGGGGGGCGCGGCAAAGGAGACCGGCTGCGCCATCACTGGTGGCTGTGCCTGGGCGGCGACGACGGCCACGGCCGGCCGGCGGACTGCCAGTGCCACGAGCAGCACGCCCAGCACGGCCATGGCCGCCATGGCCACCGGTGAGACGTGCGGGGCCTGGTGTTCGAAGGCGGCGTGATGCAACCGCTGCTCGAGCCGGTCGGCAAAATCTGGCGAGAGCTCGACTTCACTCTCGAACAGGACCGTGACCCCGTGATGCAGGGCTTCGTGGTGGGCCTGGCACTCGAGGCAATTGTCGAGATGCTGCTCCATCTCAAAGGCGCGGCCCGGCTCCAGGCCATCCCGCCACGCCGAGTAGTGCCTGAGAAATTCCTGACAGTGCATTGAATGGTCGTCGTTCACACGGTTCCCGGAAACAGGCCGCCTGGCCTGAAGAAAGGTGTGGATCTCAGTCGAGTGACGGGCCGATCAGCGACGCAAAGCTCTGGCGCGCCCGGTTGAGCCGGCTCTTCACCGTGCCGATGTTGCAGTTCATCACCTCGGCGATTTCCTCGTAACTCTTGCCTTCGAGCTCCCGCAGCACGAACACCTCGCGATGCCTCGGCGAAAGCCGGGCCACGGTCAGCTCGACCAGTTCCCGAAGGTCCCGGTCGTGAAACATGCCATCGGCCCGGCTGTGAATGTCCTCGTACTGCACCGGCACCAGCGGTGCATCGCGGAATTTGTCCCGCAGGCTCGAGAACAGGACGAGCGGACTCCGGCTCCGGTTCCGCAGTTCGTTCTTGGCCAGGTTCGACGCGATGGTGTAGACCCAGGTCGAGAATTTCCGGGCGGGGTCGAACCGGTGCAGGTGACGATGCACCCGGACAAAGGCTTCCTGCACCAGGTCCTCGGCGCGTTCACGATCGCCGATCATGCGGTAAATGAAATTGAGCAGTCGGCCCTGGAATCGTGATACCAGGGTCCTGAAGGCGGCGGAATCGCCGGCCAGGTGAGCCAGGATCAGCTCAGCGGCTTCGGCGTTGGGATCGGCTGGCGCGATCGATGGGGGCAGCTGCCAGCGTGCAGTACTTGAAAATGCGACCATGGCACTCCTCCTCGGCCCGTCTTTACGGGCCGATCTGATTGCGCGGGGATCCTTCCCCAGCCACCAGAGCCTATGGTACAGCATAGGACTTATCGGTTCAAGGTTTGCGGACAATACATTGAACAAACATCAAGGCCACCAGCGTCTTTGCATCGACGATCTCTCCGGTTCTTACCATATCAATGATGCGCGACCAGGCCAGGGTGTGGACTTCGAGAAATTCGTCCCACTCCCGGTGGGCCTCCTCTTGCTTGAGTACGCCGGCGGTAAACAGGTGGATCCGCTCGTCGGTAAAGCCCGGCGTCGTATAGATGGTCGTGAGCTGCTGGAGTTCACCGGCCTGGTAACCGGTTTCCTCGCCCAGCTCCCGCCGGGCACAATCCGCCGGCTGCTCGCCGGGTTCGAGACGCCCAGCCGGAATTTCCCAGATCGGCCCGTCGGCGGCATGACGGAACTGCCGGATGAGGATGACCCGCGGATCCGGGTCGGTGATCGGGTCAAGGAACGGCACCACTGCCGAGGCGCCAGGGTGGCGGATCATCTCGAGAGCACCGGTCGCTCCGTCGGGGAAGCGGACCTGGTCGACATCGAGATTGATCACCCGACCAGTATAGCGGCGGTCAGACGAGAGCAGCGCCATTTCGCAACATGGTGGCAGGGGCGCAGGGCAGCAAGAGTGGCGGGATCAGGCCGCCGTCCCAGCGCAGCCGACGATCAGGAGATCAGTGCCCGCAGCCAGGCGGCGGGGACCTTGAACCCCTCGCCGAGCAGGTAGGGAAGCTCACGATTCCAGCGGGCGGAGATGGGGCTGGTGCGGGTTGGTGAGGTGTAGCCGTCGAGGCCAGCGCGCCGGGCCTCGATCCGCAGCCGCAGCGAGTGAAACGGATCGCTCACCAGAAGCACGGTGCGGATGCCGTGACTGCTCCCCCAGCGTGCCAGCGCCGCCATCGAGCTGGCGGTGCTCCGTCCCTCCGGAATGGCGCTGCCGCCCGCCACGCCGTGCTCATCGAGATAGTGGACCCCCACCTGGGCCTCGCTCTCGTGATCCCCCTCGGCCTGGCCGCCGAGGACCAGGATTTCGTGAGCCACTCCAGCATGATAGAGGGCCAGGGCGTGGTCGAGGCGGGCGCGCAGCACCGGAGAGGGCTTGCCGTTGTACTGGGCCGCGCCGAGCACCACGATGGCCTGGGTGAAGCGGCGCTGGTCAGCCCGACTGGCGGCAAAGAGGGTCCAGACCATCGCGACGTACACCAGCAGGGTGAGCAGCAGGAGCCAGCCGGCCGTGCCGAGCAGCCGCCAGGATCGGGCTGGCTCAGCCGAGCTCAAACGATTCGCCCAGCTTGGGGATGACGACCTTGCGGATCCCCTCTTCCTTGAGGATCTGGGCCATGGCCAGGGCGGCGGATGGTTCACCGTGGACCACAAAGGCGCGCCTGACCTGGCCGCCGAGTTTGCGGACCCAGCGGCGCAGCTCGTCGGCATCGGCGTGGGCCGAGTAGCCGCCGATGGTGGCGATTTCCGCTCGGCGGGGCAGCTCTTCGCCGAAAATCTTGACCACCGGGCGCTCCTCCTGCAGCCGGCGTCCCAGCGTATGCTCGGCCTGGAAGCCGACGAACAGCACCAGGTTGCGGTGATCGCCGATGCCGTGGGCCAGGTGGTGGAGGATCCGGCCCGATTCGGCCATTCCCGATGCCGCGATGATCACGGCCGGTCCGTGCTGCGAGTTGAGCGCCTTGGAATCGGCGATGCTGCGGACGTAGTGTACCAGCGGGAACTCGAACAGCTTGAGCCCGGCCTCGATCATCCGTTCGCGGCGGTCGAACACCTCCGGATGCATCCGGAAAACATCGGTGGCATCGAGCGCTAGCGGGCTGTCGACGTAGATCGGGATGGCGGGAATCTGGCCGGCGCGATACAGCTCATGCAGCTCGTAGATCAGCTCCTGCGTCCGGCCCAGGGCAAAGGAAGGGATCAGGACCTTGCCGCCGCGGGCCGCCACCCGGCGGATGGCTTCGCCGAGGCGCTGTTTGGCATCAGGTACCGTTTCGTGCTGGCGGTTGGCGTAGGTCGATTCAACGATCAGGGTATCGATCGGACCGACCGGCGGCTCGGGATCCCGGATAATCGGCAGGCCATCACGGCCGATATCGCCTGAGAAGACCAGCCGGTGGTTGCCGCCTTCGGTGATCCGGAGATCGATCGACGCCGAGCCGAGGATGTGACCGGCGTCGGTAAATTCGAAGCTGAGAAATTTCCGGAGGTGGTGCGGGCGGCGGTACGGCAGCCCCATCATCAGTCCCTGGACCGCTACCGCGTCGCGGATGGTGTACAGCGGTTCGCTCTCGGGTCCCGCCTTGCCGCGCTTCTGCAGGAAGAGGGCGTCCTTTTCCTGGATGTGGGCCGAGTCGGCGAGCATCACCGCGCAGAGATCGCGGGTGGCGGGCGTGGCAAAGATCGACCCGTGGAATCCCTGACTGACCAGCAGCGGCAGCCGGCCGGAGTGGTCGATGTGGGCATGGCTCAGGACCACCGCATCGATGACCCGGGGATCGAACGGCAGGGTGGCGTTCCGGGCCCGGGTTTCAGACCGGCGGCCCTGGAACATCCCTGCGTCGAGCAGAATGCGGGCGCCAGCGGCTTCGAGCAGGTGCATCGATCCGGTGACTTCACCGGCGGCACCGTGGAAGGTGAGGCGGAGATCGGGCATGGCAGAAAACTAACGGGAACAGCAGCAGCGTGAGAGGTGAGAGGGAACTGCAGCCCCGCTTACTTCTTACCTGTCACCTCTTACGCTGTTCCGGTCGGGCCCCTAAGGTTCCCGGATGCCAGATCCCACCTTCCCCAACCTCACCGTGGTCGATCATCCGCTGATCGCGCACAAGATGACGTTGCTCCGGAGCCGGGAGACCGGTACCCGGCAGTTCCGGCAGCTGGTGGGCGAGATTGCCACGATGCTGGCGTACGAAGTGACCCTGGACCTGCCGACCGAGCCGGTCGAGATCGAGACGCCGCTCGAACGGATGACCGGGCGCCAGATCGCCGCTCATCGGCTGACCCTGGTTCCGATCCTCCGCGCCGGACTCGGCATGGTCGATGGGATCGCGCAGTTGCTCCCGACGGCCCAGGTCGGGCATCTCGGTCTCTACCGTGACCACGACTCACTCGAGCCGGTGAGTTACTACGCCAAGCTCCCCACCGTCGAGGCGGTCCGGGACTATTTCGTGCTCGATCCGATGTTGGCGACCGGCGGATCGGCCCTGGCCGCGGTGACGACGCTCAAGGCCGCCGGAGCCAAACGGATCCGGTTTCTCTGCCTGGTGGCGGCACCGGAAGGAGTGCGGCGGATGCTGGAGGGACATCCCGATGTTCCCATCCATGCTGCCGCGCTGGACCGGGGACTCAACTCGGTGGGATACATCCTGCCGGGGCTGGGGGATGCGGGGGATCGGCTGTTCGGGACCACTTGAGTGGTCCCGAAGGTGAGAGGTCAGAGGTGAGAGGTAAGCGGGAACTGCAGTCCGATGTCCGATGGTGTTCCGATCGCCAACTTGAGCGCCCTGTCACCTCTTACCTCTTACGCTCTTATAGCCGTATGGTCACCACGCTGCACACCTCCTGGTTCTTCCGGCAGATCCCGACATGGAGTTTGCCGTGCGGTGCCTCGCCGCCGGCGAAGTAGGCCTTGGGCGGGGCGGTGAAGTAGGCCGAGTCGGCGGTGATCGAGTCGGAATAGAAACGGAGGACGGTGCTGTCGGGCAGCTCGAGGGCAGGCGGGAGCCGAGCGTTGATCTTGAAATCAGGATCGGCGACGACGGTCAGCAGCTGGCCGCCGGGCTGGGTCGTGGACTCGAGGTGAACGATCGATTTCGGTGCGCAGGCGGATAGCAGGATCAGCACGGATAAGGCGGGTAGGACGGATAGGACGGGCGAGGCGGGCGAAACAGTTGGATGGCGCATGGTTCCCCCGGTGCAAGACCGTGCATTCCACACTTCCCCACTTCCCTGCTTCACAATTCCCTCACTCCGCCAGCAGCTTCTGGATCTTCCCGTCCCAGTCCTTGAAGGTCTCGTCGTTGAGATGAAACTCACCGACCCCTTCATATCGAATCTGCCCCTGCTTGTCGATCAGCACAAAGCTGGGCCAGTAGCGGATGTTGTACAGGTTCCAGGTGGCGTCGTCGTTGTCCTGGGCCACCGGATACCTGATCTGGTGCCGAGCCAGCGCCTTTTCGACGTTTCCCTTGTCGTGCTCGCCGGCGTAGGGCGGAAATTCCGGAGTGTGAATCCCGATGATGGTGAGCCCCTTGTCACGATACATCCGGTCGAACTCCACCAGCGACGGCACGGTGTTGGTGCAGTTGTAGCAGGTGAAGACCCAGAAATTGAGCAGCACCACCTTGCCCTTGAGTGAGGCCAGGGTGAGCGGCTGATCGGTGTTCAGCCAGCTCTGATTTTTCCACGGCGGTGCCGGGCGCGTTGCACTGGTGATTCCGGACGGACGGGGAGGGTGGGGTGCCATGCCCAGCGCCCACGCGCCTGCGCCGGTGAGAGAGAGCGAGAGACCGAACAGTAGCGCGGTGCGGGGCATGGCAACTCCGGTGCGGAGGACACCAGTAGAACGCCATTGACGCCCGGCCGGTTCTCCGATTGGCCGCATCTTGCCAGTTCCACGGCGCCGCCATATCCTTCCACTCACCTGATGAGTGGAGTGGATCGATGGCGCGCACGCCTCCAGAAATGCTGCAGGGCACCGTGGACATCCTGATTCTCCGGGCCCTGGCCTGGGAACCGATGCATGGCTACGCCATTTCGAAATGGCTCGACGAACGGAGCAACGGGGTGCTGGTGGTCAACGGCGCCGCGCTGTATCAGGCGCTGCACCGGCTCGAGCACCATCAATGGGTCTCGGCCAGCTGGGGCCGCTCCGAAAACAGTCGCAAGGCCAAGTTCTACGATCTCACCCCCGCCGGCCGGAGCCAGCTCCGATCGGTCAGCGCGGTCTGGAAGCGCTATGCCGATGCCGTGTCCACCGTGCTCAGTCCCGCCTGATCGGGGTGCGCACGCCGAAGCTGTTCCGGTTTCCGTGGCGGACCCAGCGCCAGATCGTCGATGAAATCGACGAGGAGCTTGGCTTTCATCTGGACATGCGGGTGCGCGAACTGACCGGCGCGGGTATCGAAACCCACGAAGCCCGGCGCCGGGCCCACGAGGAGTTCGGCGATCTCGAGTTCACCAGGAGCTACTGCCAGGCCATGGACCAGCGAACCGAAGCGAGCGCGCAGAGCCGGGATCGATTGAGCGCCTGGTGGCAGGACATCCGCCAGGCGTGGCGGACCATCCGTCGCAATCCCGCCATGGCCACGGTCTCGCTGCTCACCCTGATGCTGGCTATCGGCGCCAACACCGCGGTGTTCAGCGTGACCCGTGGCGTGCTGCTCCGCCCACTGCCGTACGGCCATCCGGATGGCCTGGTCTCGCTGTCCGAATCGCCCCGACTCGATGGCTCGGCCAGCAATCCGATATCGCCACCCAACTTCGTCGACTACCGGAGCGGCCAGCACACCCTGAGCGGGATGGCCGCATCCTTCGGGCGCCTTGTCACATGGCGGCCGGCGGCCGGCGATCCCGAGTTGCTCGACATCCTCTCGGTGTCCGCCAACAGCTTTGACCTGCTCCAGCGTGCGCCACTGATCGGTCGCAGTTTCGTAGCCGAAGACGAGAAGGATGGGGCGCCTCCCGTAGCCATCCTCTCGTGGCAGTTCTGGCAGCGATCGCTCCATGGCGATCCCGGGATCATCGGCCGGACCATCACCCTCAACGCCCTGGCCTACACTGTCCTGGGGGTAATGCCCCGTGATTTCACCTTGGGCGACCGGGTGGCGATGTGGACGCCGATGTATATCAGCGGCGACCTGGCTCGCCCCGAAGTCACCCGCAAGCAGTTCTACCTGAATGTGATCGGCCGGCTCAAGCCGGGCGCCACGCTGGCCTCGGCCAATGCCGACCTCAGCACGATCGCACGCCGACTGGCGAGCCAGTATCCGGAGGCGGACGGTGATCGAGTGCCTCGCCTGGTGCCGCTGCACGACGCGCTGGTCGGCGATCTGCGCCAGTCCCTGCTGCTGCTCGAAGGCGCCAGCCTGCTGGTGCTGCTGATCGCCTGCGTGAACCTGGCCAACGTCACTCTGTCGCGCACCATCGGCCGCCGCCGGGAAATGGCATTGCGGGCCGCGCTCGGCGCTGGACGGGGGCGGCTGATCCGCCAGCTGCTGACCGAGTCCGTCCTCCTTGCGCTGATCGGCGGCGCACTGGGCATCGCGCTGGCCTTGCTTGGGACCCGCCTCCTGCTCACCGCGGAAGCGGGCACGGTGCCGGGCATGTTCGACATCCACCCCGATGCCTCAGTGCTGGGGTTCGGTCTGCTGATCTCGATCGCCACCGGAATCGGCTTCGGCCTGCTGCCGGCGCTGGACGCCGCCAAGGCGGATCTGTCCGGCGCGCTCAAGGAGGGAGGCCGAGGATCCAGTGGCGGTCCGAGGGGGGAACGGGTCGGACGTGCCCTGGTCGTGGCCCAGGTCGGAATCGCGGCGGTACTCGTCATCGCGGCGGGACTGCTGCTCAGGAGCTTCGCCGGCCTGCTGCACGCCCCCCTCGGCTTCGATGCCGATCATGTACTCACCGCCGAAGTCCGGGTGAGCGGCGAACGGTACGACTCGACCGCCCTGGTCAATCAGTTCTACGACCGGGTGCTGCAGCAGGTCCGGCAGTCGCCCGACGTGATCGCGGCGGGCGCCACCATGAAGCTGCCCGCCGATGGCTGGATCTCGAGCGGTATCGTTGTCGAAGGCGAGCCGACCGATCCCACCAGGATAACCGAGGTCGGGTACCTGCTGGCGCGGGGAGACTACTTCAAGGCGCTCCACATCCCGCTGATCGCGGGGCGGCTGTACGACGACCGTGATACGCCGGAGGCCGTCGGCGCCATCGTGGTCAATCAGGCGGCCGTAAAGGCGTTCTTCCCGCATGGCGACCCGGTCGGTCGCCGGCTCAGGCTCGGACCCGATCCCAAGGCCGCATGGTCCGTCGTGATTGGTGTGGTGGGCGATGTCCGTGAAAAGGGAATCGACGCCCCGCCGGTACCAGCGGTGTACCCGTATCATGCCCAGAACACGTGGTGGCGTTCGCTGACCCTGGTGGTGCGGACCCGCGGCGAGCCCACGGCTATCGAGCCGTTGCTGCGCCGAGCGGTGCGGGACGCCGACCCGACTCTGGCCGTGCGCAATGTGCGGACGCTCGACGAAATCCTGGGCAGCGATCTGGCTGCGCGGCGGTTCGCGCTGGCGCTGATCGGCTGCTTCGGCGCCGTGGCGCTGCTGCTCGCGGCGGTCGGGATCTATGGGGTCCTGGCCTTTTCCGTCAGTAGCCGAACCCGCGAGTTCGGGGTGCGACTGGCGCTGGGCGCCACTCGCGGAAGCGTGCTGATGCTGGTGCTCAAGCGTGGACTGATCTGGTCGATGGTCGGCCTCGGCCTGGGGCTGGCCGGCGCACTGGGGGCCGGCCGTCTGCTGGAGAGCCGGCTCTACGGCGTGGCGGCCACCGACCTGCTGACCTTCGCGACCGTCGCCGCCGGATTCGTGGTAGTGGTGATCGCGGCCTGCCTGGCCCCGGCGGCCCGGGCCACCCGGGTCGATCCGATGACCAGCATGCGGGCCGAATAGCCACTGGTTCTGGTCACCGCGCCCGGCAATTTTACGGCGTGATCCGACTCCAGACCCCGCCGCTCGCCGGCCTGTTTGCCCTCCAGCTCTTGCTTGCCATTTCGCTCGCCGCCCAGGCCCCGGTTACCCGGGGCCTCCTGCCAGTGCCACGCAGCGTCGAGTGGCGCCAGGGGCAGCTGCCGCTCGATACCACCTTCCGCATCGCGCTGGCCCGGTCCGACCCGCGATTGAACGCCGCCGCCGGTCGTTTCATCGAACGGCTGGTGCGCCGGACCGGTGTGCCGCTGTCCCACCTGGTCGGACATGACCCTGCCTCCGCCACTCTGCTGATCGATGCCCGCCGCACCGGCACCGCGGTGCCGGCGCTGGAGGAGGATGAGTCCTACACGCTCGATGTCAGCACCAGCGGCGTCGCGCTCCACTCCGCCACAACCGTTGGATCGCTGCGGGGACTCGAGACGCTGCTGCAGCTCTACGAGTCCAGCGAGCGCGGCTGGTCGCTGCCGGCGGTTCACATCGAGGACGCGCCGAGGTTCCGGTGGCGGGGACTGCTGCTGGATGTGGGGCGGCACTTCGAGCCGGTCGATGTCATCAAGCGGAATCTCGATGGCATGGCCCTGGTCAAGCTCAACGTCTTCCACTGGCATCTTTCGGATGACCAGGGATTCCGGGTTGAGAGCCGCCGGTACCCGCGGCTGACCCGGCTGGGCTCCGATGGCCAGTTCTACACCCAGGCCCAGATTCGTGACGTGGTGGCCTACGCCCGTGATCGCGGTATCCGTGTCCTGCCGGAGTTCGACATGCCGGGGCATGCCACCACCTGGTTCGTCGGGTATCCGCAGTACGCCAGCCTGCGCGGCAAGTACAGCATCCAGCGGAAATTCGGGGTCCACTCTGCGGTATTCGATCCGACCAGCGAAGCGGTCTACCGGTTTCTCGATGGCTTCATCGCCGAGATGGCGCCGCTGTTTCCGGACAGCTATTGGCACATCGGGGGCGACGAGGTCGAGGACTGGCAGTGGAACAGCAGCAGCCACATCCGGGCCTTCCGGCGCCGGCGCCGGCTTCCCGACAACCGCTCGCTGCAGGCCTACTTCAACAGTCGGCTGGCGGTGATTCTCCGCAGGCATGGCAAACAGATGGTGGGCTGGGACGAGACACTGCATCCCGACCTGCCCAGGGGCACCGTGGTACAGTCATGGCGCGGCCCGGGTTTCCTGATCGACGCCGTGCACCAGGGCCATCCGGCACTGCTTTCAGCGGGCTACTACCTCGATCATATCGACCTGGCTGAGGATCACTACCGGGCCGATCCGCTGGCGTCCGACTCCGGGTTGACCGCCGAGCAGCGGAACCTGGTGCTGGGCGGCGAGGCCTGCATGTGGAGCGAGCATGTGGGGCCGGAAACGGTGGACTCGCGGATCTGGCCCCGGCTCACCGCCGTGGCCGAGCGGTTGTGGTCGCCGAGAAGTGTGACGGATGTCGATGATTTCTACCGCCGAATGGCCATCACCGGTGTGGCGCTCGAGCAGGCGGGGCTGACCCAGGCCAGCGCACTGTACAGCATGGCTCGGCGGATTGCCGCGCCGACCGATGTGCCGGTGGTCGGAAGCCTGCTGGAACTGGTGCAGCCGGTGACGTTCGGCCAGCGGGTCCGGCTGCAGCACACCACCCAGCTCACTCCGCTGGTCCGGATGGTCGATGCCGCGCGACCCGATCCACCGGCTCGGAGGGTCTGGCATGATGTCGCCGTTCGGGTGGCCGCCGACCACACCTCAGCGGGGCTGGCGGCTGATTCACTGCGGATCGCGTTTCAGCAGTGGCAGCTGTTTGCGCCGGCCATCGAGGCGGCGGCGGCCCGGTCTCCGATGGTGGATGATGGGGTGCTGGCGGCCCGGACGCTGGGCCAGTTGGGCCACCTGGGAGACGATGCGCTGACCCGGTTGCTCAAGGGAGACAAGCCGGACAGTGTCTGGGTGGCGGCGGCCAGAACCCAGCTCGAGATGGCCAGGCAACCACAGGGGCTGTTGCGGCTGGTGGTGGTGGATGCGGTGCAGGTGGTGGTGGATGCGGTGAGTGGGAGGCCGGTATCGTAGGTGGCCGTTGGCCGTTAGCAGCCAGCCCACGGTTGGCAACGCCTCGCGGAGCGGGGTGTCGGCTATCGCCCTCTGAAATCTCGTGAGCCCATCAGGCTGAAGTCTGGGCTCGGCGACTGGCCGGTAAACCGGCCTGCCCGGAATTACCTGTTGACGGCTAACGGCTAACGGCTAACGGCTAATGGCCAAAGGCCTTTAGCCCTTCCGCCCCTCCCCCCGGGGGGCTGGCTCTCCTATATTCCCGCCCCTTCGGCTGGGTAGCTCAGTTGGTAGAGCAGCGGACTGAAAATCCGCGTGTCGGGGGTTCAATTCCCTCCCCAGCCATTCATTCCACAGGACCAGCCCCCTCGCATTGCTCGGGGCTGCGCCGCCCGATGGGCGGCTTGATTCCCTCCCCAGCCATTCATTCCACGCCCCTCCTTGAACAACAATCGTCCGGCAGCAGAATTTTCACCGGTGCTTGAGGAGTGCTCTCCCCTCTCGAACTTGGTTGGAGAAGGGTCGGGGGTGAGGCCCGGATGCTGGCCGGTTCCGATTTCAATCGAGCAGGTCCCTCGGTCACTTCGCGCCCTCGTGATGACATACCTCGGCGAAAAAACCGCCCCTCTCGGCTGGAGAGGGGCGGTGGAAAGACAGTGGACGGCGTCTGGTTGATCAATTGGATGGGTTCGCATTCGAACCGATCCTTCGGTCGCTCCGCTCCTTCAGGATGAGGTGTCTGCTCCCTCAGGCTCCGTCGTCTTCCTCTTCGGCATCACCCGGCCCATCGGTCTGATCGAGGGTCGGCTCATCATCACCGCTGCCGCCGTGGAAGCCGTCTTTCAGATGCCCGGCAGAACGGTTGTCGAACAGGCTGGTGAGACTCTCATCGGTGCGGCTGGCCCGACCGGTGAGCTCTTCCGGCAGCAGGACGATCCCTTCAAGCTCGGGAGTCTCGGGCCGATCAGTCGTGGATGCCTCGTGCCTGGGAGTCCCGCCGTCGCTCTTCTTCTCAATTGACGGCTTGCCACTCCCGCCATTCCGCTTCGGTTTGCTGTCCTTGCCACTCATGGTATCCCTCACTTTCGAGTCTCAGTGGGCCCGATCCCGGAATGTGGGCCATTCCTGGTGCAGCCCCACGGTGAGTGCGGTCGTTCGATCAATCAGTCCGGTGGCCAGGTCGACGCGAATGACACCGAGCTGCCCATTCAGGATCCCGATCCGGATGCCACCGCCGGCGTCGAGGTAAAACCGGCTCCGGCCGGAGCCATCGGCGGGGTTCCCTACATCGGCTCCGTCCAGAAAGATACCCGCGGCGACGGTGAACAGCCCGGTGCGGAACAGCGGCTGATCAGCGGAGACGCCGCCGTGCACGATGGTGCGGCCGATGGTACTCGTGGGAATCACTCCATCCCTGGTCCAGGGATGCGCCCGCAACGGAATGGCGAGTGGAAGGTCTCCGCTGGCCATCGGTTGAACCCCGAGCGGCGCCGTTCGGCTGGCCAGGTCGATGCCGGCCCGGACCGACCAGCTGGCCCTGCGCAGGCCGAATGACGACGCCCAATCGGTCCGCAGGCTGCCCCGTGAATAGCCGGGCCCCGACTGGATTGCCGCCGCCTGCTCCGCGGTGGTCCGCAGGGAGAACCGGTCGCCGGCGGCGCGGAACTCGAGACCTCCGATTCCGGCCAGGTACTGCGCATTTCCGGACCAGTGTTCGAGCCTCAGTCCGATCGAGGGCCGCAGCGCCCGGTTGACCCAGCCACCGAACGTCACCGATCCGGCTCGGCGGGTCTCCTCGATTCCGCTGTCAGCCGCCGCTCGGGGCGCAAACCGGAACCGCTCCCACCCGCCATCGAATCCGATCACACCGGGCACGCCAAGTCGCAGCGGGATCTCGGCCTGGAAGTCGACCAGCGGATGAGCATGGTCCCACCGCCAGGTTCCGCTCCAGAGCTCTCCCGCGCCCAGCGGCGTCGCGAGTGAAACTCCGATCTCATGCTGGCCCAGCGCCCTGATGCTCTGGGCTGCGGCCAGCGCCCAGAGCGGCGGCAGCAGCGGCCGCTCGGCCACCGCGGCACGGACCTCCACGAGGCCGCCGGGAACGGGTTGGTAGCCGATCGACGCGGCACTGAATGCCGGCAGCTCGGCCACTCGCCGGCGCGCCAGGGTCAGGTTGTCATGGGTAAGCAGGCTGCCGTGCCGAATGCCGATGGCGATGGCGATGACGCTGAATCGGATCCGACGCACCCCATCGATGCGGACGAGATCGACAGTGGGCTTTCCGATTGCATTCCAGGCGTCAAGTGCGCCGGCCTTGTCGTCCAGCCGGTACCGGCTGCTGGCCAGCAGTTCCCAGCCCAGTGTGTCACTCGGCACCGCGGCGACATAATTCACGGCCAAACGCTCGGCGTCGGCGAACCGGCGCTGCCTGAACCGGACCCCCGCCAACTCCCGAAGGACGGTGGGCTCGGCCGGGCACGCAGTCTCCGCATTGGCAAGCAGTGTGGCAGCTCGATCGAGACTATCGAGGCCGACGGCATCGATGGCCAGGTCGAGGAAGGGACGACAGGGCAGCGAATCACTGGTCGCGGTCAGAGCGTCCGGGCTGGAAAGCGGGCCGGGATCGGGAGTGAGGTCAGGGCGGGGCCGAACGGCGATGGCCCAGCGCTGGCCACCGGTCCAGGCCTTGATGAACTGTGATTCCGTCATGGTGCGAAACGGCCCGACGGCCGGGTCGTGATAGGTCACCCCTCGGGGGGACCATCCCAGCAGCACGATGTAGTGGTAGCGGTTTCGGGCGACCTGAATGAGGGCGATGACCGGAATGCTGTCGCCGAGCTTCCGCCGTATCCCAGTCCAGTTGCCGGTCAGGGAGTCGGCCCGCCATCCGGTCAGCCGCGCCGCCTCGGTCAGGTCGGTGGTGAGGATGCCATGGAGTTCGGGGTGCACCAGGGCGGTGAAATTCTCGGCGTACACTCCCCGCCGCCCCCAGAACCGTTCCACCATCGCCAGCGCGGCGCCACCGCAGAGCAGCTCGGATTGGGCGATATAGGGAACGGCGAGAACCGATGGAGATCGAGCAGAGCCCTGCGGAGCAGGAAACTGGGCGGCTGCTGCGCCGCCCAGCGCCAGGCTGAGACCGCACGCCATACTGATACAGCGGGCGGTCGTCAGCACAGGCAACCTGACTGGGTTACTTGAGCACCAGGATCAGGATCAGGAGGATAATGATGATCGCGGTGGTACTGAGAATGACGGTTGAGTCGCCGCCGGCCAGGGCCACATTGGCCGCGCCGGCACGCTGGGCCAGGTCGCTGAGCGCGGCCTCATCCATAGTGCCTGCCCGGGCCGAGAGATCGGCGGCATTGACGCCCAGTCGACCCGCCTGCTCGATGACCCGGGAGTTCTGCAGGAACTGCTGCACCGAGGCGCGGTTGGGCGCCGGCGCCGTGACAACCGATGCGTCGAGGTCGGCACTGCTGACGGCGCTGCGGGCCTGGGCGGCGAGTGGGGCGGTAACGCCCAGCGACGCGACGGCCAGGAGTCCTGATAGGGCGATGTATTTCAACACGGTGCCTCCGAAGTAGGTCATATGGTGGTCTTCCGGTGTCCCACCATGCGCAACATGGCGTTGATCCCGGCGTGGAGCAGCAGGTACACAATGATCGCGATCACGACTGGCAGGGCCAGGGTAAAGCCCTCCGCGGTTGATGGACTGTCCACGATGCCGCGGAACGGAATATATAGAGGGTAGGTGATGCCGTTGATGAATTGGACGAATCCGCTGGTGGATCGGGCCGCGATCAGGGCCAGGACCAGGCGGATGGCCAGCAGGGCGTAGATCAGGTAGAAGGCAAAGTCGATGAACTGCGAGGTTCGCGCGGCATCGCGGGAGCGGTGCACGGTATGCTCGGCGGCCACCGTTTCATCCAGGGCCCGGCCCCGCAGGTCCGCCGCCACCTGGGTGACACGGGCCGACTGCTCCGGCGTGGCGGCGCCGGCCTGCTGCTTCAACTCGGCGTTGACGTTGCCGCCGATCTGGGACTTGACCGAGGCGTGCCGTGCTGCATTGCGGGCCTCGTCCGTGGCCACCGTGTCGTCATCCATCGCCGCCTCCGCGGTTGAGTGCGCCCCTGTGCCTCGCTTCGGGATGGTACAGCGAGGGCGGCGGCGCAGCTCACTGGAAGCGGGAGTTGACTCCCGATCGCAAGGTGACCCGGCGGTGTCCGGAATACCATCAATCGTTGTGGGGGTGCGGTTCGCTCGAAGGAGCTATACGGCGGGCGGCCAGCAGCGCATCGACCTCGGCATATCCCGTGGGGAATGTCACCCCGTCGATCGACGCGCCGGCCCCGAGCAGCGCCGCCACCGATTCGGGGCTCCGCCGATCGGACCAGAAGGAATCGACGCAGGCCTTGATGGCCAGCATCAGCGGGGTGCGGCCGGCGAGGTCGCGGAGATTAACCGGTGCTCCCCTGGATATCAGCAGCTTGAGCGTGTCTGGCCGGGCGCGCCACGCGGCGTTGTGAAGCGCGGTGCTGCCGGCCGCCAGGCCCCAGTAGCCGTCGCCCTCGGCGAACGGCGTGCCCACCGGAATGCCGAGATCAAGGAGCCGGCCCACACCGGCGCTGTTACCCACACCAGCGAATTCCACCAGCAATTTGACGCCATTCGCCACCAGCTGCTGCACCGATCCGGGCTCCTGTGCGGCAATCGCCGCGATCGCCGCGCCGTCGTTCCGGGCGCAGGCCGCGATCAAGCCGGCCAGACCCTGCCGCTCCACCGGAATCCCCCGGCGTTCGAACTCGGCCAGGATGTCATCCCGCCCACGGCGCGCGGCCCGTTCGACCGCGGTCAGGCCGTCCTTGATCCGCAGTGGATCGGCACCATGGTCAAGCAGCAGCTGGATCATCTCGAGGCGGTTGTCCCGGGCAATGGCGTGATGCATCGGCAGCCAGCCCCGCCCGGCATCGTCATTGGGATCGGTGCCGTGCTCCAGCAGGTACCTGGCGCCGTCGTAATCGTGCCAGTCGTGCTTGCGGACCAGCATCATGGTCAGGTTGGCGCGGGTCATCCGGCCGGTTTCCACCAGCACTTTCAAGGCGCCGTTGTCGTAGCTCTCGGGGGTGTGATAGGCCACCTCGTCGTCGTTGGGATCCGCCCCTCTGTCGATCAGCAGCCGGGTCATCCCGGCATGATGGGCCACGCCTGACGCGCCATACAAGGGAGTCTCGAATTCCGGAGGCGACCCCCTGGTCATGAACCCGCCATTGGGGTCGGCGCCCGCATCCAGCAGCGCGGTGGCGGCTTGCAGGAATGCCGCAGAGCGGGAGGGGTCGAGCCGCAGGTACCTGGAAAGGCCGAGGCAGGTAAGGGCATTGGCGTCGAACGGTGGCGCGGTGGCTGTGGCACTGGCGGGGTCGTGCGAGAGAAATTTCCGGACGGTAGCCTCATCGCCGAGGATTGCGGCGGTGTGGATCGAGGCGGTGGCCAATTCGGGATGGTCGGCCAGCATGGCGCTGGCTTCATCCAGGCCGCCATGCCAGGTGGCGGCTTTGATGAACGAGGCGATCAGAGGTAGCTCAGCCACCAGTCTTTCCTCCGAAGCTTGAGAGCCGCAAACCAGCGGCAGGCTGGATAGAGCAGCAGGATTGCCGCGGCCCAGACGGCGTAGAGCAGGGCCAGGTTCCAGGTGTATCCGTCCGGCGGTGGTGGATTTCCCATCGGGTGATTGGTGAACAGCCAGGGATTGACCGCGCCGTCACGCAGTAGCGAAACGAGCATGGCCAGGCCGTGGATCAGCGGGATGTGCAGCATGTAATAGAAGAAGGGCACCCGGCCGAAGACGATCAGGCGATCGGCCAACCAGCCCCGGGCGCCATCGACCAGCGGAATCAGCCCGATGATCGGGCCCAGCGTCATGAGCAGGAACAGGAATGATGCTGGATACTTGCTGGTATTGAGGAAGGAGAGCAGCGCGGGGCGCTGCGGCTCGCCATCGGTGGTCGGCACTGGCGGATGCCAGGGGTTGGGGTCGCCATAGAGATTCCAGCCCCTGAGCACCAGGAAAAGGGCGATGGCACTGAGCCCGATCATCAGACAGAGCCGGTTGCGGCGGGCCGGCTCCAGGGTGAGCAGGCTGCCAAAGGCGTAGCCTGCCGCCATCACCCCGATCCACGGGATCAGCGAGTAGAGCACGATCAGGTTGGGCCCATCGGCCCCGAACCGGATCGGGCCGGCAAAGAATCCGACGTAGCCGATCCGCCAGAGCGCCGAGATCGGGTCCTGCCCCAGCCCGGCGATCACCGGGCCGATCCGGGAGTCGATCAGGTTGTGCCCGGCGATGATCACCAGGCCCATCACGGCAATGACCTTGATCGGCAGCCGGTGGATGGCGGCCAGCACGATCATGCTCCAGCCGATGACCCAGATGACCCCGGCCATTTCGTAGTGGCCGTAGTCGAAATTGAAGGTCCAGCCCAGCCGGAGGATGGTGAGTTCGAGCAGGATCAGCCAGACACCGCGGAGTACCAGGTGGCGGCCGAGGTCGCGGTGCCGTCTGCCATACAGGAAGGCACTGGTCCCGGCCAGGAAGATGAATGCCGGGGCGCAGAAATGGGTAATCCACCGGGTGAAGAAGATGCCAGGCGTGGGGCCGCCGCCTGGCAGGCCGGAAAAGACCCGCACATGATCGATGGCCATGATCACCATCACCGCGCCGCGGATCAGGTCGATGGCCGTGACTCGGCCGGTGGCTGCCGAATCCGGAGTGGCTGTGGCTGCCGGGGTGGTTGCGCTCATGTGGTGCGAATATTCCCCTGTAGCGGGAGAGGGCAATACCGTAGTACGCCGGATGCCATTTTAGGTTACAGTGGTGTATCAATCCGTCCTGACAAAAATGGGCGGGGCGGGCGCGGCGCTCTTGCCCTCAGGGTCACGTGAAATCTTCAATGCGGCAGGATGCAAACCCGATGAGCCAACCGTACGCCCGGGCGCTGACGCTCCTGCAGGAGCGGGGGACAGTGTCGCCGGACAAGCCGGACGAGACCCCGGAGACGACTGCCCGGGCGCTCTGGTTCCGGGCAGCCGGCCAACCCAGGAGCATCGGGCGGCTCGAGGCCCAGCTCCCGGCGCTCAACGATGTGGGTATCCGCCATTTCGAGGCCCTGGTCGATCGGCGCCTCAGTGGGGAACCGCTGGCGTATCTCACCGGGGTGGAGTCGTTCATCGGACTCGAGTTCCAGGTCGGCCCCGGTGCGCTGATCCCCCGGCGCGAGACCGAGCTGCTGGGGCGAGCGGTCATTGAGCTGCTGTCATCGCCGGAGCTGCCGGCGCCGCGGGTGCTCGACCTGTGCACCGGGTCCGGTAACCTGGCGGTGGCCCTGGCGGTACGGGTGCCGCAGGCCGCGGTCTGGGCCACCGACCTCGAGTCCGAGGCGGTGCGGATCGCGGGTGAAAACGCCCGGCTGCACGGGGTCGACGCCCGGATCACCCTGCTCCAGGGCGACCTGTTTGATCCCGTCGAACAGCTGGTGCCATCCCCGGCGCCGTTCGATCTGATCGTCTGCAATCCGCCGTACATTCCTTCGCGCAAGGCGCGCGCGATGCCGGCCGACGTCGGCGGGCACGAACCGGCGGCGGCCTTTGACGGAGGTGATTTCGGTGTCTCGATCCTGTTTCGCCTCATCGCCGGAGCGGTGGTCCTGCTCAAGCCGGGCGGCTGGCTCTGTTTCGAGTTCGGCGCCGGGCAGGGTCCGTACCTCGAGAAGCGGATCGCGGCCAATGGTAGCTACCATGAGGTGCGAGTGATCAACGATCAGGCCGGTGTCGCGCGGGCCATCCTTGCCCGGAGGGTGGCCGGGTGACGACGAACGACGTGCATGTACGACCCGAATTCACTCCCAACGCCGCACACCTGCTCTGGCGCGCGGCGGCAGAACGCCCCGGCCATCCCGTCATCCTGGACGGTGACCGGAGCTGCTCCTACGCACAGCTGCATGCGATGGCCTGCGGTGTGGCAGAGCGACTGACAGCTCTCGGCGTCGTGCCGGGCGACCGGGTCGGCATCCTGCTCGATCGCGGCGCCACGGCCGCGGCGTGTTTCTTTGGTACGATTGCCACCGGTGCACTGGCGATCAACATCAACGAGTCGCTGCGGGCCAGGCAGGTCGAGCATGTGCTGGCGCACTCCGGCGCCCGGGTACTGCTGACCACCGGCGACATACCGGATCGCCTCGGACGGGCCCTCGAGACGGAGGCAAGGGTCGAGCTGGTGGATGGACCACTGGCGGTGGCTACCGGCTTCAAGCCGATCGAGCGGGTGATGCATGATGCAGCCAAGATCATCTACACCTCCGGGTCGACCGGGATGCCCAAGGGCGTGCTGATTTCGCACGGGAACCTGTGGGCCGGGGCTCAGTCGGTGGCCGGCTATACCGGGTTGCAGGCCTCCGATCGGATTGCCAGCCTGCTGCCGTTCAGCTTCGACTACGGCTTCAACCAGTTGCTGACCACCCTGCTGGTCGGCGCCACGCTGGTGATCGAGCGCGCCTCACTGGCGGCGATGATTGCCGAGACCCTGCGGCGCCAGGCCGTGACCGTGCTGCCCTGCGTGCCACCGCTCTGGCTCCAGCTCCTGGCCGCCCCGGCCTTCCGGAAGACACTGCCTGCGCTCCGGGTCATGACCAATACCGGCGGGCGGCTGCCGATCGAAGCGGTGCGAACGCTCCGGGCCTCCCACCCCGACGCACGGCTGTTCCTGATGTATGGACTCACCGAGGCGTTTCGCAGCACCTATCTCCCGCCGGAAGTAGTGGATCACCACCCTGACTCGATCGGCCGGGCCATTCCCGGGGCCCAGATCATGGTGCTCACCGAAGAGCTGCGTGAAGCCGCCCCCGGTGAGGAAGGGGAGTTGGTGCACCGTGGTCCCACGGTGGCGCTCGGATACTGGAATGATCCGGAGACGACGGCCGCGGTGTACCGCCCCAATCCGCTGCGGCCAGCGGGCTCGCCCGATGTGGAGCGGGTGGTCTTCTCGGGCGACATCGTCCGTCGCGACGCGGACGGATGGCTGTACTACTGCGGCCGCCGCGACAAGATCATCAAGACGATGGGCTACCGGGTGAGTCCCGATGAGGTGGCCAGCGTGCTCTATGCCTCAACGGAAATCGTCGAGGCGATCATCACGGTTGAGCCGGATGACGCCCGGGGCAACCTGATCATCGCGCACGTGGTGCTGGCGGAGCTGGGCACCCTCGAGCGGCTTCGACGGTTCATCGGGACCGAACTGCCGCGTTACATGCAGCCGGCCCGGATCGAGACCTACGCTGAGCTGCCGCGGACCACGAGCGGCAAGCACGATCCCAAGGCACTTGCCTCGAAGCAACCTTCTCCCTGACGGGCCGCACCCGCCTGGTGCGGGTGAGGGCCATGACGAGATATCATGCCACTGTTCAACCGCTGGAACCCACTGCTGCTGGCCCTCGCGTTGTCGGCCGCCGGCCCCGCCTCGGCCCAGCGGCCGGTGCCATCCGGCCAGGTCCGCACGGGGGTGCTGAGCTTCGACGGCAAGGCGACGGCCGGCGATTTCGTCGGCTCGACCAAGTCGGTCACCGGCGAACTGACCGGCGCCGACAACCTGGCCGGGGTTCGAGGGTGGATCGAGGCGCAGACCGCCTCGCTGGGGAGCGGCAACGATCACCGCGACCGGGACATGAAGGACAAGTCGCTCGAGGCTGCCAAGTACCCAACCATGCGGTTCGACCTGACCCGGGTCAGCGCGGAAAGCGGCACCGGGGACAGCCTGCCGGTGATGCTGACCGGAAGTCTCACGATCCACGGAGTGACGAGGCAGGTGGAGTTGCCGGCATCGGTGGCGTTTCATGACGGCGAAATCCGGGTCCGCTCGGATTTTCCGGTGGACGTCACCGACTACAAGGTCGGTTCGCTCAGCCGGTTCCTCGGCATGTTCAAGATGAATCCCCACATCCTGGTGCACGTCGACGTCACGTTCGCGGCGCGCCCGGCTACACCCTGAAAGGACACCCCGGTCTCCGGTATCATGGAACAGCGCACGCTGGGCGGGCAGGGGCTCACGGTGTCGGCCCTCGGCCTCGGGTGCATGGGGATGTCGGAGTTCTACGGGCCACGGGATGAGGGCGAGTCGATCGCCACGATCCACCGGGCGCTGGAGCTGGGACTCAACTTCTTCGACACCGCGGATGTTTACGGTCCACTGCTCAACGAGGAGCTGCTGGGGCGGGCGCTGCGTGACCGCCGGGACCAGGCCATCATCGCCACCAAGTTCGGCATCGTGCGCACGCCCGGCGATCCGCTGAAGCGCGGCATCAATGGCCGGCCGGAGTACGTGAAGCAGGCCTGTGACGCTTCACTCCAGCGGCTGGGAGTCGACTGCATCGACTTGTACTATCAGCATCGGGTCGATGTGAATGTACCGATCGAGGACACCGTGGGCGCCATGAAGGACCTCATGCTCGCCGGCAAGGTGAAATACCTCGGCCTTTCCGAGGCGGCGCCGGCCACGATCCGGCGTGCCCACGCGGTCCATCCGATCAGCGCGCTGCAATCGGAATATTCGCTCTGGAGCCGGGACCCCGAGGATGCGATTCTCCCCACCATTCGTGAGCTCGGCATCGGGCTGGTGCCATACAGCCCGCTCGGCCGGGGATTCCTGACCGGCGAGCTCAAGCGGTTCGAGGACTTTGCGTCCGATGATTATCGGCGCAATTCGCCACGGTTCCAGGGAGAGAATTTTGCCCGCAACCTGGCGCTGGTCGAGCGGATCAAGGCCATCGCCGAGGCAAAGGAGTGCACCGCGGCGCAGCTGGCGCTGGCCTGGCTGCTGGCGCAGGGCGGGGACGTGGTGCCGATTCCCGGCACCAAGCGGCGCGACCGCCTGGAGGAAAATATCGGCGCACTGGCGGTGACGCTCGATGCCGCTGACCTGGCCAGGATCGCCGAGCTGGCACCGCGCGGGGTGGCCGCGGGTGAGCGGTACTCGCAGACCATGATGGGGTTTGTGAACAAATAGGAGACAGGAGAGAGAAGATAGGAGATAGGAAAAACAATCATTCGTCGGCATCTTCGGTCCGCCTGTCTAGCGGGGTGTTTCCATTCCGGTATCTTAGGCGCCGCACCAGCAGGTTCGGTCAGTCCATTTGAACATCCGCCAACCCATATGCATCCATCGGAGACCGCATCATGAAGAAGCTGCTCACCGAATTCATCGGGACCTTCTTTCTCGTCTTCACCGTCTGCATGACTGTGCTGGGCGGGGTGCCGCTGGCCCCGCTGGCCATCGGCTGCTCGCTGATGATCATGGTGTACATGGGCGGGCACATCTCGGGCGGGCATTACAATCCCGCCGTGTCGCTGGCGGTGACCCTGCGGGGCAAGCTTGGATGGAATGAATTCGGCGCCTACGTCACCGCCCAGGTCATCGGCGCCATCGTCGCGTCGCTCACCGCCTACCTCATCCTCGGCAAGAGCTTTGCGCCCGCTCCGGGCGATGGGATCAGTGCCATCGGCGCCCTGCTCACCGAACTGCTGTTCACCTTTGCCCTGGCGCTGGTGGTGCTCAATGTTGCCACCAGCAAGGCAACCAGCGGCAATTCGTTCTACGGCCTGGCCATCGGCTTCACCATCGTGGTGGCCGCCTTTGCGGGCGGCGGCGTCTCGGGCGGGGCCTTCAATCCCGCCGTCGGACTCGGTCCCACCAAGGTGCATGCCCTGGTCGGCGGTGGCTCGTTCGGCAATGTCTGGCTCTATATCGTGGGCCCGCTGCTCGGCGGTGCGCTGGCGGCGGTGGTGTTCAAGATCCAGGAGACCGACTAAGGCGGAGAGGGGAGAGAGGAGAGGGGTGTTTCGAAGGCCCTGAAAGAGCCGGAGGGCGACGCTACCATCGGTCTGTCGATCGATCGCTGCAACGTCCTCGGGGCCTTTCAATGCCAGAACGAATACAAGTCGCTACATTCGCTCTCCCCTCTCCCCTCTCCCCTCTCCCAACTCGTGCCCCAGCTGCGAATTTCCGCCTACGCCGTCGCCACTCCGGGTCTCGAGCCGATCGTTGCCGCAGAGCTCACGGCGCTGGGATTTACCCTCGGCAAGATCGAGCAGGGTGGAGTGCCGTTCGCCTGCGACAAGGCGGGTCTGTACCGGGCCAATCTGGAACTGCGGACCGCCACCCGGGTGCTCGTCCGGGTCGCGGCCTTTCGTGCGGTCGGCTTCAACGAGCTGGAAAAGCATGGCAAACGAATCAGCTGGGAAACGCTGCTCGGAGCCGAGGCCTCAGTCGGGTTCCGGGTTACCAGCAAGAAGTCCCGATTGTATCACGGCGGCGCGATTGAGGAGCGGCTTGGGGCGATCATCGCCGGGCGCATGCCTCGGATGCGGCTTGAGACGGATGGGACGGATGGGACGGGTGGGACGGATGAGGCGGATGCGGCCGATGAGGCACGTGAACCTGCTGCCCAGCTCATCATCGTCCGGCTGTTTCGCGATCAGTGCACCATCAGTCTCGACAGCTCCGGGGAACTGCTGCACCGGAGAGGCTATCGCCAGGCGGTGGCCAAAGCGCCGATCCGGGAAAATCTCGCCGCGGCGCTGCTGATCGCCGCGGGATGGGGCAAAGAATCAGAGCTGCTTGATCCGATGTGCGGCAGCGGCACGATTCCGATCGAGGCGGCACTGATGGCGCGGCGGATTCCGCCGGGCTGGCGTCGCGGCTTCGGGTTCGAGCGCTGGCCCGACTTCGACCCGAAAATCTGGACCCGGGTCAGGGCCGAGGCGGAATCGCGGATCCTGGCCGCTGCGCCCGGCAGGATTACCGGATCGGATCGCGATAGTGGTGCCATCGAGGCGGCCATCGCCAACGCCGAGCGTGCCGGTGTGGCTGGCGATGTCAGCTTCACCCGCTCGACCATCTCGGCCATCGAGTCGCGCACCATGCCAGGCTGGCTGATCACCAACCCTCCGTACGGTGTCCGGGTTGGTGAACGGGAAAAGCTGCGCAACCTGTTTGCCCAGCTCGGCAATGTGGCGCGGAGCCGGTTGCCGGGGTGGCGGGTGGCCTTCCTGTCGAGCCATGCTTCGCTGGAAGCGGAGACGAAACTGCGGCTCGAATCGAAGCTGGAGTTTTCCAATGGGGGGATCAGCGTCCGACTCATGCAGGGGATTTCGTCATGACACCGCAGGAGACAGGAGACAGGAGACAGAAGACAGGAGACGGGAAAGCGGGCATAGGCGATAGGAACTGCCATCCCGCTGCGCCGCTCTCGGAATGCCCCCTTGGCCCGCGCGCGGGGCGCCCCCGCGCCCCCCCCCCGCCCCCCCCGCCCCCCCGGAGCGTCGAGGGGCG
>JBEPVA010000007.1:0-42709 GCA_041691295.1 Gemmatimonadota bacterium | reverse complement strand
CACGCCACCGGACCGCGACTACCTGGTGTTCGTCGCCAGCGAGGGCAATGACCAGATCTCGCTGATCCGGTTCGGGCCCAAGGGCGCCAGGATCGAGCGCAGCCGCCAGATGGGCACCAACCCGACCGAGCTGGTTGGGCCGCACGGACTGTATGTCTCGCCTGACGGGCTCTGGTATTACGTGACGACGGCGCATGGCACGCCCAACGGCTCGATCTGGAAATTTTCCACCGCCGACGACCGCCAGGCCGGCCGGATCGAACTCGGCCTGTTCCCGGCCACCGTCCAGGTGGCACCAGGTGGGCATTATGTCTGGGCGGTGAATTTCAATCTGTATGGCGACATGGTCCCGTCGTCGGTGTCGGTGGTCTACGCCGACCAGATGGTCGAGGTCAAGCGGATTCCGACCTGTGTCATGCCGCACGGCTCACGCCTGTCGACCGACGGCAGCAAGCATTACTCCGCCTGCATGATGAACGATGAGTTGATCGAGATCGACGCCGCCCAGATGGCGGTGGACCGGCACTTCATGCTGACCAGGGGCCACGAGATGGGTATGACCGGCGCACCCGGGGCCATGGCGGCCGGCGCGATGGACATGGGCGGGCACGGCACGACGCCGCCGAAGCCGGGCGATATCACTTGCTCACCAACCTGGGCCCAGCCGTCAGTCGATGGCAAGACGGTCTGGGTCGCGTGCAACAAGGCCAGCGACCTGGGCGAGATTGACGTGACCAGCTGGACGATGCGGCGCCGCATCCCGGCCGGTGAAGGGGTCTACAACCTGGCGGCCAGCCATGACGGCAGGCTGATCGTGGGCACCAACAAGCGGGGCAAGTCGGTCTCGGTCATCGACGCGGTCAGCGGCAAGGAGCTGGCCCGGATCCCGACCACACGCCGAGTGCCCAGCGGCCTGGTGATTTCGCCGGATGACCGCTACGCCTTTGTCACCCTCGAAGGGGTGGGCTCCGAACCGGGCACGGTGGATATCATCGATCTGAAGGCGCTTTCCCGTGTCGCCAGCGTCGACGTGGGCCAGCAGGCCGGTGGAATCGACTTCTGGAAGACCGACAGCCCTCACTGACGCCGTTGATCCCCGTGGCGACCTCGCATCGGCAGCCCGCGCCCATCCGCCCCCATCTCCGGTCACGCTCGTGCTGACCATTGCCCTGGTCGGTGATCACGACACGGCCATCACCGCCCATCGCGCCATTCCGCTCGCCCTCGAGCTGGCAGGCCGGAAGGAAGGGTTGCCGCTCGAGTGGTGCTGGATCCCGACTGCTGACCTGGCGGAATCACTATCCGCCCTGGATGAAATGGCGGGCGTCTGGTGCGTGCCGGGCAGCCCCTACGCCAGTGCCATCGGCGCCATGGCCGCGATCAGGCATGCCCGGCTGACTCAGCTTCCTTTCTTTGGCACCTGCGGCGGGTTTCAGCACGCATTGCTCGAGTACGCCGAGTCGCAGTGGCGGCTCAGTGTTGCGGCCCACGCGGAAACCGAGCCGGACGCCGTCGAGCCGGTCATCGCCCCGCTGGCCTGCTCGCTGGTGGAGCAGAGTGGCACCATCCATTTCATCCCCGGCTCCTGCGTGGCCCGGGCGTACGGAGTGCTCTCGGCCACTGAGGGATACCACTGCCGCTACGGACTCAATCCGATGTATGCCAGCCGCCTTGCAGCCGGCCCGCTCCGCGCTACCGGCCGCGACGATGCCGGCGACGTCAAGGCGGTCGAGCTCGACGATCACCCGTTTTTTGTGGCCACGCTGTTCCAGCCCGAGCGCGCCGCGCTGACTGGCAGATTGCCGCCGCTGGTCCACGCCTTTGTCCACGCCGCGATGAATGCCACCCAGACCGGAGCCGAGTCGCGCTCCAGGGCGCACTGAAGTGATCCGACCGCGTATGGCGCTTCTGCTGATTGGTGTGAGCATCCCCATGATCCTCGAGGGCCAGGCCCCGACCCGCTACCATTTTCGCGCCGGTGACACCCTGGTGTACCACGCCCAGAACAGCGACTCGAGCGTGCTCACCACGCCCCAAGGGCCGGTCACAGCGGTCACCTTGTCCGAATCGACGGTGCAGCTGGTCTTCGGCGCCCGCGGATCCGCCACGGCCGCCTTTACCGCACTCAGGGTGCTGCTCAGGACCGATAAGGGGCCGATCTCCCCCGTCACCGACTCGGTGCTCAATCGCCCATTCCTGGTCACGGTCAGCGAGCGGGGACTGGCCCAGACCATTTCGGCGCCCCGGCTGCCGGAGGCGGTCACCCGGATCGTGGACCTGGCCACCGAGTTCGACGATTTTTTCCTGGTGCTGCCCGCCAAGCCACTGGCGGTTGGGCTGGCATGGGTGGATACGGTGAGCCAGACCGGATCGGCGGCCGGCGGCCTCAAGTTCACCCGCCGGGCGATCACCAACTTCAATGTCTCACGCGATACCACCGTCAACGGCACCACGTGCCTGATTATCGTGGGCGCCAGTGTCCAGACTCTCGACGCCGCCGGCCAAGGGTCGGCGCCGGGCCGGACCGTGACCAACCATCAGACCGGCTTCGACAATGGATTCTTCCTGTTCGATCCGGTGGCCGGTCGGATGATGGGACGGCAGCGGACCGGCGAGTTTACCGGGACACTCCGGATGAGTGGAGGACCAAGGACGGAAGAGTACCCGCTGGCCCGCCGGTTCCTGACCGGCATGGAACTGGTGCCGCGAGCGGGCCCGTAAGGCGGGAACACAGGCAGGGCGGTACCTTGGGAATGGCAGGACCAGTGCAGCCCGCGGCGTGCGCCGCGGATACCAGACACCAGAAGGAGCGAACGTGGCCACCAAGAGCAAGCCGAACAATGACACCGCCGCCGAAGCGCCCATGACCCGCGCCCGGCTGATCGAATTGCTGAATGAGGACCTGGCCCGGGAATATCAGGCGGTCATTGCCTATGTCGTCTATTCTCAGGTCATCAAGGGCGCGGCATACATGTCGATTGCCAAGGAGCTTGAGGTCCACGCCTCGGAGGAGCTGGCCCACGCCCTCACCATCTGCAAGCAGATCGACTACCTCGGTGGCGCTCCGACCGCGGTACCGGCACCGGTCCGCACCTCCGACGACGCCAAGACCATGCTCCGGTTCGACCTCGAGAACGAGTTCAAGACCATTCAGAATTACCGGGAACGGGTCCGCCAGTGCGAAGAGATGGGAGAGTTCGCGATGGCGGAGCATATTCGCGAAATCCTGATCCAGGAGCAGGAACACCTGATCGACCTGGCCACTGCCCTCGGAGTCGACGCGCCCGATATCCGCAAGAAGCACATCTAGCGCGACCGGGCAGGCGGGAAAGACCAGCGGGCCGGAGCGCTGCTCCGGCCCGCCGTGCATCCAGTGGCTAGAGCTGGACCCGGAGCAGCCCGGCCAGCCATTCCACGATGCGCCCGGCCAAGGGGCGCCGCCGCCAGGCTTCGAGCGTCAGCTGGCGAGACCGGGCCTTGTCCCGCTCGAACGCCTCAATCTCGACGGCCGCAAACTCCCGGTCGAGGAGATTGAGATTGGCCTCGTCGTTGAGCCGGAAAGAGCGGCTGTCGAAGTTGGTCGAGCCAACCGAGGTCCAGAGCTCGTCCACCACCATGACCTTGACGTGGTACATCGTGGGCTGGAATTCGTAGATCGACACTCCGGCCTCCAGCAGCGGCCCCCAGCGGGAGCGGGACGCACTCCGCACCAGGGCGGTGTCGGTGTGGCGGCCCGGGACGATGATCTCGATGCGTACGCCGCGCCTGGCGGCGGACACCAGGGTGGTGACCGACAAATCGTCCGGCACGAAATAGGCGTTAGCCAGGCGAATGCTCCGGGTCGCGGCGGCCACCGAGAGCAGGTACATCAGCCGGACGCTCTCGCTGGCCTCGCTGGTGGCACTCTTGAAGAGCTGGGCCACCTGGGTGCCACGGGGTTCGATGGCGGGGAAGTACTCGTCGCCATGGAGCAGCTCGGCCCGCTCCTCGATCCAGTTGTCCATGAACGCCGCCTGCATCTGGGCCACCGCCGGTCCTTCGAGGCGGAAGTGGGAATCCCGCCAGTGCTCGGGATCTTCGGCGTTACCCTCCCAGAGGTCGGCGATCCCGACGCCGCCGGTGAAGCCCACCACCCCATCGACCACCAGCAGCTTGCGGTGGGTGCGGTTGTTGAGCCGGCCCAGGGTATACCAGCTGGGCCGGTGATATTTGATGATCTGTACCCCCGCGGCCGCCATCGCGTCGATGATCTCCCGGTCCATCTTCCCGCTGCCGACCCAGTCCAGGATCACGTGCACCTGGACCCCGGACCGGGCCCGGTCGATCAGCGCATCGGCAAAGGCCCGGCCGATACTACCCGACCAGTAGATGTAGGTCTCGAAGGTGATGGTGCGCTTGGCCGCGCCGAGGGCTTCCAGCATGGCGGGAAAGATCTGGTCGCCGTTGTAGAGCGATGTCACCCGGTTGCCAGGCAGCAGCGGGGGGCCGAGCAGCACGCTCATCGAGCGGGCAAAGGCCGGATCATCGACTCCGTAGCGATGCTCGATTTCGTGTTCGATGGACTTCTGGCCCGCCCTGAGGTTGGCCACCAGGAAGACCAGCAGGGCCAGCCCCGCCAGCACCAGTCCGACAGTCATGCTCTGATCCGGGTTGATGAAAGTGGAAACGGGACCTTGGGAGAGGGCCCCCGCCCGGCGGGAAGGTAGTGGCGACAGCCGCGCTTTGATCCAGCCCCCCACCCGGCCACCTTTGGGCACGGATCGCTGCCACCGGCTGGCCGGGGCGGCATGACATTCATAGATCGGACGGCATTCGAATGAATCTTCCCCGGGCAACCGCCATCGCGGCCTCCATCACCGCGGGTGGCGCGGTAATCGCGGTCCTGGCACTGGGCCGCCCCGTCTTCGTGCCGATCGCACTGGCTTCCGTGTTTGCCGCGGTGCTGCGCCCGATCATCCGTCGGATGGAACGGCTGCGAATCCCCGCCCCCGTCGGCGCCTCCATCCTGCTGCTCGGCTCGCTGGCCATCCTGATTGCCGCCGGCACGGCTCTGTCCGAGCCAGCCCAGCAGTGGATGGCCAAGGCGCCCAAGGCCGCCGCCTCGGCCGGCAAGAAACTACGAAGCCTGCGCCACAAATTCGACTGGATCAGCAACGCCATCCAGCCTGCCACCGCGCCGCCCACCCAGGCGGTGGGGCCGGTCAGTCCGGCGCTCGGCAACGCCGACGCGCAGTCGGTGGCGCTGCCGACCGTGGTCCAGGTGTCGCAGGCACCGGCGCCGCCGGACTTCAGTCCGATCCTCAGCGCCGCTTTCGGCACCACCACCGAAATCATCAGTACCGGTGTGACGATGCTGTTGCTGCTCTTCTTCCTGCTGGCCGGGGGGCGGACCTGGCGCAAGCGATTGCTCAAGATGGCCCCCAATCCGGAGACCGGCCAGCGGATGGTGGACACCATGGACGAGATTCAGCATGTCATCTCGCGCTACTTCTTTACGACACTGCTCATCAACCTGGGCCAGGGAACACTGGTCGGCCTTGCCATGTGGGCCGTCGGGATGCCATCCCCGATAGTCTGGGGTGTCATGTGCGCCGTGTTCGAATTCATCCCATACGCTGGTGGACTAACGGTGGTGTTGCTGATGACGCTGGTCGGGTTATCAGTGTCGGACAATGTTTCCCATGCCCTGCTCGCCCCTGGACTCTACCTGCTGATCACGACCCTGCAGAACAACCTGGTCAGCCCGCTGGTCTATGGCAAAGGCCTGAAGCTGAATCCGGTGCCGATCCTGATCGCGGTGGTGGGAGGCTGGTTCATGTGGGGCGTACCCGGCGCCTTTCTGGCGGTCCCCATCCTCGGCGCGCTCAGCGTGATCTGCAACCGGGTCGAGCACCTGAACGGAGTCGGCGCCCTCCTGGCCGACTGATCAGGCGGTGCCGGTCTGTTCCAGGGTCCATGCCTCAGCCACGGCCCTGCCACTGGCAGCATCATCGACCACCAGAATCAACCGGTGCTCGTGATCGCTGTACAAGACCGTGATATTCACCCCGGCCTCCGCCATCCGCCGGGTCAGCTTGCCCAGCTGCCCCGGCACTCCCTGAAGCAGCCGCTGGACCACCACCTCGTGCTCTGCCAGCACCTTGATCCCCGCCTCCGTCAGTGCCTGTCGCGCCGCCGCGGGATCGCGGAACAGGCAATGGGCGACACCCCTGCCATTCTCGACCCAGGCCCCGCCCCCTTCGATGCTGACACCTGCAGCACCCAGGGCCTCGCCCATGGCGGCCAGCGTACCCGGGCAGTCATCCAGCTCGATGGACAGGTCTCTCACAATCACCTCTGCAGTGGGAAACATCAAAGCTGGCACTAGACCGCTCAATACGCTTTGGTTACCATCAAAGTATGCCGAACAGCCCCGATATCGCCGCGATTGCGCGCCTGGTTGGGGATCCGACCCGGAGCCGCATATTGACCGCCCTGATGGACGGCCGGGCGCACACCGCCACCGAGCTGGCCATGGCTGGGGCGGTCACTCCGTCCACCACTTCCAGCCACCTGGCACGATTGAGCCGAGCGGCGCTGATCACGGAGGTTCGGCAGGGACGCCACCGCTACTTCCGGCTGGCCGGTCCCGATGTCGCCGCCGCGATCGAGAGCCTGATGAGAATCGCCCCCAGGTCGATGGCTGGTCCGATCATTACCGGTCCTGATTCGGCCGAGTTGCGTCACGCCCGGATCTGTTATGACCACCTCGCCGGCGAGGTGGCGGTGGACTTTCTTGACCGGCTGAGGGCGGTCCGCCTGGTCAGCGGCAGCGATGACGAGTTGGAACTGACGGACATGGGGAAGAGCTGGTGCCGACGGCGCGGCATCGATCTGTCCAGGGTTGCCGAATCACGACGCCGACTCTGCCGTCCCTGCCTCGATTGGAGCGAGCGGCGCACCCACCTGGCCGGCGCGCTGGGCTCGGCCGTCCTGCAGTGGCTGGTGGCCATCCGGTATGCCCGGATGATCCGGGGCAGCCGTCGAGTGGTGCTCTCTCGGCAGGGAGAGTCGTTCCTCCGCCATCCGGCCGGGTGATGGCTACCGCGCGTCCATGATCTTCTGCAGGTCGCTGATGTCGACTGGCTTCACGGTATGCACATCCAACCCGGCCACCGCGGGATCAATCAGCCTCCCGCCTGCCGGGACAACGAGGGACGCCGGAAGGCTCGAGAGCCTCCCGGCGTTCCGTCGCCCATCAGTCCGGCTTGGGTGCCGAGCTGAAGTGCTACCGGCCCCGGGGAGAGGCCGGCTGGAACAGCTTCGCTAGATCGCGGTGGTGGATTTGCCGCGGCCCATGATCATCGAAACCAGGAACAGGATCAGGAAGACCCAGAACAGGATCTTGGCAATTCCGACGGCCGTACCGGCGATGCCACCAAAGCCGAACACCGCGGCAACAATCGCGACGACCAGGAAAATCAGTGCGTAACGCAGCATGGATCGATCCTCTCTAGAAGTGGTACCCGGCAAGCAGCAGGAAGGTGCGGGTCTTGTAACTGTCCGAACTGGTCACCGTGGACGGATTCAGGTCGGTGAGGCCGTACACGTAGCGGCCTTCAACCGAGAACCCGGTGGAGGTGCTGCCGCCAAAGCGGACACCGGCACCGATCACGCCCGCGAAGACCGTCTTTTTGCGGTCGCCGCCGCAATCGCCGCTGCCGTTATCACACTTGACCTCGAACGACACCTGAGGGCCAAGGTAGGCAAAGGGCTTGATGCCAGGAGTCGGCAGCATGACCCGGAGGTAGGCCGGCACGCTGACGTAGCTGAGCTTAAGGCTGCTTGCGGTGGCCGCGCTGGTCAGCCCCTCCTGCGAAAACAACCCCTCGACGCCGAACCCGATGAGTGCCGGGGCGGACTCCAGTGAAATGCCGCCGGCGAAACCAGTCCGGCCCTTGAGGTCACCGGGCAGCACGCCCTTGTTCGAGATATTGCCGAAGGCAACACCGGCCTTGATGCCGAACTGGGCGTGCGCGACAACGGGAGCCGCCAGGAGGGCCAAGGCCACGAACATGACTGAACTCCGTTTCATGCAGGCATCTCCAATTCAGGGAACTACACACTCCGGGCCCCGCAGCCCCGAAGCGAAGGGGGGCGGAATAGGCCCCGCCACCCACCGGCCGGGGAGGCCGGATGAGTGACGGTATGGCGGACGCATCGGGGATGAGTCGTCCGGGCCTACTGTTCCGGCCACTATTCCGCATGTTCGAGGTCCTCGGACCAGTCAGCCACGTCAGGCACACCAGAGCCCGACGCCGCCACCACGATCGTATAGGCCGATCCAGGCTGCAGCGGGAAACTGGTCAGCGCCATCGTACCTGGCGCCTGCCCTCCCACCCGGAGTTCAAGATCGACCCACACCGGAACGAACCGATAGGCGATGGAACTCTCACCCCGCTCGAGCCTGATCACGAGCGGCACCGGCGGGCCGCTGACCACTGCGGTGAGAGATTCAACACCGCCCGCGGACTGGGTCACGCGGAGGCGGCACTGCTCTTTGCCGGCGGGCCAGTCTTCACGCAGCACCGACACCAGGAAGTCATCTGCTTCCGAAGGCCGTCGGGTGGACTGCGGTGTCACTGGACCAACGGTGCGCCCGGCCGGAAGCGGCGCTGCCCGCCCCGTCACCTGGGCCGAATGGACCAGATCGAAGCCCCGGGCAAACAGCAGTTCCCGGGCGGAAATTCCCGCCAGCCTGAGCTGCGGCGCTGTGGGAGCATCGACCTGATTCATCCAGTCAGACATACTGCCAGCCTCTCGACTACCGGTCGAACTGATAGTCGTTGTTGGCCTTCTGAAATTCCTTGACCTGCTTTTCCGCTTCATCGCGGCTGATGCCGTAGGCTTCCTGGACCTTGCCGACCAGCTGCTCCGACTTGCCGGCGATGACGTCGAGATTGTCATTGGTCAGCTTGCCCCAGCGGGTCTGCACCTTGCCCTTGAACTGCTTCCAGTTGCCTTGGATGGTGTCGCTATTCATGAGAACTTCTCCGTTTCCTGGCCTGAATGCGGCCATAAAAAAAGAGGGCGCGATCTCGATCCCCCCAGCCGGAGGAATCGATTCACGCCCTCGTCTCGCGGAGCCAATCGCTCCGTGCGACAGGGCAGCTCACACTGCCTGAGCCATCCCGTATTGAGGCCCGAACCACCGGGCAATAAAAAAAGGCACCGACCCGTCAGCCAGTTCACGGGGGCGCCTTCGACTGGTGAGCCACACGCCTCACCCGACAAGGTGGGCAACGATGTTCCGCTGCCCTGCTGCACTGACTTTACAAACTTGCCCGGACTGACGCAAGTCCCAGTTTCACTTCACACACCCGCCGCGTCGGCCACAAACGCTTGCGCACTGTGAGATGCAGCACTAATCTGAAGGCAGCTATTCACTATATATACACCACGTCGCAAATCGGATCCGGTCCGGCCGGATCGCCTTGGCGAGGGCAGGTGGCCGATGCCGCCCGTTGAAGGCACGAGCGAGTCCCCCCGTCGATGACCGCGGGCGGAACGCCGTGCCTTTGTTTGTTTCCGGTTGCCTCCTGTGGTGGGGAATCTTCGCAGAGAGCTGATGCCTGATCGAGTGACTATCCCGGACCAAATGCCCGGCCGAGTACAGGCATGGGACCGCACCTGGATCATCCAGGGGTGGCTGATGGTCGTCGTGGGCCTGGCGGGCATCGGTGGATGGGTGCTCGGGATCCGCGAACTGATTCAGCCGATGGTGAGCCTCGCGCCCATCGCGCCAATGACCGCCCTGGCGGTCCTGGCCCTCGGCATCAGCGCCATTGCCCTGGGTCGCGCGCTGTACAGCGCCGCGCTGGCGGGCGCCGCCGTGGCGACCACCCTTGTGGTCGCGGCGCTGATTCAGCTTGTCACCGGACTCGGGCTCGGCCTCGAGTCGTTTCTCCGCCACCCCGGTGTGGCCTCGCTGCCGCTGGGAGTCACCGCCATCCCGGTGTCGTTCGCGTCCGCCTTTACCGTCCTGCTGGTAGCGGCGGCCGTGGCATTTCTCGCCGCCCGGCCCAACAGTGCGGTACTCTCGTTCGTCATCGGCATCATTGGTGTCACCGTGGCGGCCATCAACCTGGCCCTGCTGCTCGGCCAGATGATCGGGCTGGCCCCGCTGGTGAATTTCGGACCGGTGGTGGGCTCGCCGCCGCAGGTGGCAATCGCGTTCCTGGCGGTGGGCCTCGGGCTCACCATGATGGCCTGGAGTCACGACTGGGGCCCATCGACGATTCCCGAGTGGGCCGCCACGGCCAGCGGGCTGGCGGTATTCATCACCGTGATGCTGCTGTGGTGGGCCTTTCTGCTTTCCGAACGCACCATGAGCAAGACCCTGCTGGCCGACACCAGCCGGCGGTTCAGCACCAGGGTCACCGAGAGTCTCAACCGGGTGGACCAGGCACTGCACAGCATTTCCGATGCATCCAATGCCGGCGCTGTCGGAACCCTCGGCTGGTCCCGCTTCGTCGACGGGGTGGTACAGTCGGTGCCGGGCCTGAAGAGCGTTTCATTCGTCGGTCCCGGCGGCAAGAGTGTGGCCATGATCCGGCCGCCGGCGGATTCGGTGGTGGTCGGGCTGCAGCTGTCGCGTCAGATCGCCGGTCACACCGGCGATGCCCCGGCACTGGGCAACATCCGTCACTTTTCACTGGTGGACACCGCCGGCACGGTTGCGGTCGTGGTCCCCCGGTGTGACCTCGGCATCTGTGAGGGCTTCATCGTCGGCCTGGTCCAGCCCACCCTGCTGCTCCAGCCGCTGCTCGGCGATACGGTCGACGGCTTTCACCGATCCGTGGCCTGGCGCGGCCGGGTGCTGGCCGCCTCGGCGCCGTGGCTTCCCACTTTTGCCGATTACACCTTCAAGTCCGCCATGCCGATCGACGACATGCAGTGGGATCTGTCGGTCTGGCCCACTCCCGAAACCCGGGAACGGGCCGGATCAGATCTCCCCTGGCTGCTGCTGACCTTCGGCCTGGTGGTCAGCGGCCTGCTGCCCGTGACAATGCAGCTGACCCGGATCGTGTTCGACAGCCGGCAGACCACCGAAAAGGCCAGATTGCAACTGGCTCTCGGCGGCGCGACCGACCGGGCCTGGTCCTGGGAAATCCCCAGCCGCGCCTCGATCGGCCCCGCAATTCGTTCCACCGCGGTCGACGGCCAGGAAGAACGGGTGGGCCGCTGGACCTCGCTGATCCACGCCGAGGACCGGGCCCAGGTCGAGGCCCTGCTCAACGCCCACCTCGACGGCCGCACCACTGCCTTCGAGGCCCAATACCGCCTCCCCGGCGCCGACGGCGACTGGGTCTGGCGGGTCGATCGCGGCCGGGTGGCGGAGCGGGGGGTGTATGGCACTCCACTGCGGATGCACGGGGTCAGTGGCGACGTCAGCGCCCGGCGGCGCTCGGAAGAGGAGCGGGAAAACAGCGAACTCCGGTTCCGCGCGGCGTTCGACAGCGACTACCAGTTCCGGGCCCTGCTCGACATGAATTGCGAGCTGATTGAAGCCAATCCGTCCGCCCTCAGGCTGCTGGGCGATGATTTCACGGTCGATACTCTCCGAGGCACCCATTTCGCCGACGGCCGCTGGTGGTCCGGTGAAGCCGGACGCAAGTGGGCCCGCGCCGCCTGCGAGCAGGCCAAGCTCGGCGAGGTCGTGGCCGATGAGATCGAGATCATCAACTCGGCCGGTGAGACCCTGGTGATGGATTTCTCGGTCAAGCCGATCCGGAGCCCCGATGGCCAGGTTGTGCAGCTATTCGCCGAGGGTCGCGATATTACCCAGCGGCGGCAGGCGGAGGCGGAGCTGCGCGAGGTGGAAACCCTGACCACCATGGGCCGCATCGCAGCCCGGGTGGCCCACGAGATCAACAATCCGCTGGCCGGGATCCAGAGCGCCTTCCTGCTGGTCCGGGACGCAATTCCGAAGGATCACCCGCACTACTCATACGTCGGGGCAGTCGAGCGGGAAATTGCCCGGATTGCCGACGTGACCCGGCAGCTGTACGAGACCTACCGCCCCGAGACCGCCCCGGATTCCGGGCACACCGGAGTCCGGGTGGTGATCGATGACGCGGTCGCCTTTCTGAAGCAGGTCAACCGCGCCTCTCAGGTGAACATCGAAGCCAACGTCGGCACCGTGCCCGCCCGGGTGCC
Source organism: Gemmatimonadota bacterium (assembly GCA_041691295.1). GTDB lineage: Bacteria > Gemmatimonadota > Gemmatimonadetes > Gemmatimonadales > GWC2-71-9 > DATEHG01. Next base: position 30,511 of record JBEPVA010000007.1, on the reverse strand, counting down.
AATCCCCGAGTCGGTGCTCCGCCAGTCGGTCTACAATCTGGTCCAGAATGCCGTCGAGGCCTCTCCGCAGGGCGGCACCGTGACGGTGCGGGCCGGTCTCGAGGATGGGGCATTTGTCCTGAGTGTCCGCGACCAGGGCCAGGGTGTGCCGGCCGATTCGCGCCAGCGGATCTTCGAGCCGTTCATCAGCACCAAGAGCCGTGAAGTGACTACCGGCGGCATGGGAATCGGTCTGTCGCTGGTCCGCCGGTCGGTGCAGGCGGTTGGCGGCACCATCGAGATTGTCGATCCGCCCGAGGGTGGTGCCGAGTTCGTGGTCAGGGTTCCCATTACGTCCAAGCGCATTCGAGGTGTGTCGTGACCGCTCCACTGAAAACCGTTGCTACCGCCGCCACCTCCCGCGGCCGCATCCTGCTCGCCGACGACGAGCCGACATTCCTGAATGCCACCGCCGATCTGCTCCGGCGTGAAGGCTATGAATGCGTCACCGTTCCCGACGGCCCCTCGGCCCTGCAACAGGTGGAAACCGGCGAATTCGACCTGCTGATCACCGACCTTGAAATGCCGGGCAATTCCAACCTGGACCTGGTCCGGAAAATCGCCGAGACCAGCGGCGGGCTGCCCGTCATCGTCCTGACCGGCTTTCCCTCGGTCCGCTCGGCCGTGGCGTGCATCGAGCTGCCGGTGGCGGCGTACCTCGTCAAACCGGTCGAGTTCCCTGCCCTGCTCACCCGGGTCGAGAGTTCGGTCTCGCGGTTCCGTTCCTATCGGGCCCTCGAGAGCGCCGAGCGCCGGCTCAAGGACTGGCGCCGGGAATTCGAGAATGTGTCGAGCGTGCACCGCCCTGGCGCACCGATGGCTGCACCGGCGGTCGACGTCTTTCTTTCGCTGACCCTCCGAAACGTGATGGGATCGCTGGTCGATCTCGATCAACTGGGGCGGGCCCTGTCCGGCCGCGCCGTGGACGAGAACCCCTGCCAGCTGATGAATTGTCCCCGCGGCGCCCAACTGGTCTCGGCAGTGCGGGAGGCGGTTCAGGTCCTGGAAGAAACCAAGTCGGCGTTCAAGTCCAAGGCGCTGGGAGACCTGCGACACCGGCTGGAGTTACTGCTCGAACATGTCTGAACCTGTGTCCCTTCATCTGGAGGATTAGCACCGTGGATACTCAGAGCCTGATCATTTTTCTGGTCGTCGGTATCGTGGCGGGATGGCTTGCGGGTGTGCTGGTCAAGGGCGGCGGGTTCGGCCTCCTCGGTGACATGGTAGTGGGGGTGATCGGGGCCTTTTTCGGCACCTGGCTGTTTGCCAGGTTCGGAGTCGTGACCGGAGGATTGCTCGGCCTGCTATTGGCAGCGGTGGTGGGAGCGGTGGTGCTGATCGCCATCGTCCGGCTGATCAAGCGGGCCTGATCTAGCGCAAGTCACCGGTTTCGAATCTGAGGCCAACCGCGCCGCCGATCTTGTCGGTTACCCGGACGCCGAGATTGGCAAAGGCGGCGCGGCGGCCATCGGCGGTGCCGGCTTCCACGCTGCTGTTCTGGAACAGTGGGTAGTACCCGATGTGGGCCCGTACGGCCCCTGGCGGAATCCGGCAGCGGCAGCCGTCCGCACCGATCAGCCCGGTGTTGATCCGGGCCGTGAGCACCTGATCCGATGCATTGGTGATCAGCGGCGCGAAGTACGGCTTGCCGGTGGACCAACTGTCGATATTGCGCTGCATCCGGCCGGCCGGCGGGTCGACGGCAATGGTTCCCTGCAGTGGATGTCCCATCTGCTGTCCGTCGGGCCCGGCCGGCTGGACCAGGTACCACTGCGCCACGAACGCCCGCCGGCGCGGCACCGGTAACGTCCTGCTCTCCCCCGGCTTGAGCTCCCAGGTCGCGCTGTTCCAGCTGATCCTGACCGGCTCGATCAGCCGGTTTTCGATGGTCAGCATCGGCCGGGTGCTCCAGCGGAAAAACCCGGCGCCGAGCAGCAGGATGACCAGCCCAGCCAGGGCGATCATCCTGCCAGGACTCTTTGCCGCCGGCGCCGGCGCCGGCTTTGGCTTCCGCGCCGGCGCGGTGGGATTAGCCACGCCGGTGACTGCCGCTGGAACCGGGGTTTTGATTGCGATCGTGACGTCGTCGGCCTTGAGCCTGGCGGCCACCCGCTCGGCGCTGATGGCCTGCGACGACCCCGACGCTCGGCCCGCGTCTATGGCGTTCAGCACCTCGGCGCACGACTGGAATCGATCAGCCGCCCGCTTGGCGAGACAACGCAGGATCACATCGGACAGCCAGACGGGAATCTTGGTGTTCACCGAGGCCGGGATGGGGACCGGCTCACTCAGATGCTTGCCGACGATTTCCTGCGATGAATCGCCCTCGAATGGCGGCGCACCGGTCACCATCTGGAACAGCATTGCACCCACGGCATAAATATCGGTCCGGGCGTCGACATCGCCCTGCCCCAGCGCCTGCTCGGGACTCATGTAATACGGCGTACCGACCACAAAGCCGGTCTGGGTCAGGCTCGCGGCCGAACTCCCTACCTGCTTGGCAATCCCGAAGTCGACCAGCAGCACCCGCCCGCTGGACGATTCGAGCATCACGTTGTCGGGCTTGATATCGCGATGAATGAGCCCGATATGGTGGGCATGATCGAGCGCCTGTAGTACCGGCCGGATGATCCCGAGCGCCCGGTCGAGTTCGAGCGCGCCGGAACGGCGCAGCAGATCCGCCAGCGACTGCCCTTCGACGAAGGGCATCGCGTAATACGCCAGGCCTTCGCCATCTCCGACGAAATGCACCGGCAGGATGTTGGCATGATTCAGGGTTGCCAGGGAGCGGGCCTCCTGGCGGAACCGTTCCAGCATCCCCGACGACCAGGCGATGTCCGGCCGCAGCACCTTGACCGCCAGCCGCCTGGCCAAGTCGTGGTCCCAGACCTCGAACACCTCGGCAAAACCCCCTTGACCGAGTAGTTGGCGAACCTCGTACTTGGCCCCGAGTGCGCGGCCCAGCCGCTGGCTGGTTTTTTCCTGTGGCTGCACGGCACTTGGCGTCCGGGCGGTGATACCGGCCTGCGACGGGTTGCCGCAGCGGGAACAGAATAGCGCTCCCTCAACCAGGGGAGTCTGGCAGGTCGAACAGTTGGCGGAGGGCATGGCTCAAATGTGGGGGCGCTGACGGAGCGGGGGTAGAGCCCAGCGGACCTCACGCCGGGCCGCTGCGGGCGCTATGTTTTGGCCCTTCCCCTGACCAAGGCGATCATGGATCGACCGCACCGGATCACGCTTCGGTTCCTCACCGAACCCAGCCATGTCAATTTTGGCGGCAAGGTGCACGGCGGCGCGGTCATGAAATGGATCGACCAGGCCGGGTACAGCTGTGCCGCCGGGTGGACCGGCGATTATTGCGTGACCCTGTATGTCGGCGGCATCCATTTCCTCCGGCCGATTTCCGTGGGTCAGCTGATCGAGCTCCGGGCCCAGGTCATCCGCACCGGCAACACCAGCATGCACATCGCCATCAACGTCTTTGCCGGCGATCCAACCAGCTCGGACCTGGCCCGGGCCTGCCACTGCGTGATCGTCTTTGTCGCGCTCGGCGAGAACGGCCGCCCCAAGGCGGTGCCGCCCTGGCGACCAGGTTCACCGGTCGAGGTGGCGCTCGAGCAGTACGCCATGCGGCTGGCCGATTTCAGGAAAAAGCTGGACACGGAAATGGACAGCCGGCTGGCCTGGCTGGACCAGGAGCAGCTCGACGCCAGACAGGTGGCCAATGCCTGAACGCCGGCTGGTGGCCATTGTCGGGTTTGCCGATGCCGAGGTGCTCGACGTCTGCGGCCCCTACGAGGTGTTTTCGGTGGCTGGCCGGCGCCACGGCCTCGATCCCTTCGAGGTCCGGATCGTCACCGAGCACCCGCAGCCGGCCGTCTTTCGGAACGGCTTCAGCGTCAATCCGCATCATACCTTTACCAACTGCCCGCCGATCCAGATTCTCCTGATCCCAGGCGGGTACGGCACCCGGCGGGAGATGCACAATCCCGCGCTGCTCGAATTCATCAAGCGCCGGGCGCCGGGCGCTGAGCTGATCCTGTCGGTCTGTACTGGTGCACTGGTGCTGGCGGCGGCGGGACTGCTGGACGGCCTCGATATCACCACCCATTTCCTGGCTATGGACGAGCTGCGCAAGGTGGCGCCGAGGGCCAATGTCAGGACCGGAGGTCGATTCTGGGATACCGGCAAGGTGATTACGTCGGCAGGGGTGAGTGCGGGAATCGACATGGCGCTGCATGTCGTAGCCCGATTGCTGGGCGGCGAGCTGGCCGAGGAAGCAGCGGATTATATGGAATACCGCTGGGACCGAAACGAGGAAGGGATGGCCGACGAGGGGTTGTAGCCTTCAAGTCGGTCCATGGCCATCGGTTAGCGCAGCGACCTCACATACTACATGAACTATCAAACCTGCAAATTGTGCAGGTTTTTTCGTTGTCCCGTGCATTTCGATCAGATGATTTGAAAGAGCGTTCATTAAATTGTGCATTTTCTGCAATTTTCTATTGACAGTATGTAACATGCTCCGTATCTTCTGCTCGTGAACGCAGGTGCAAGCCCTGCGCACACCCCCCTCCACAAACCTCTAGCCCCGGAATTCCGATGCGACCCGCCACACTGCTTGCCGCAGCGCTCGCCATTCCCATCCTGCCCGCGGTTCTCGCGGCGCAGGTCACCGCCGATTCAGCCATGACCGTGGCCAAGGCGGCGGCTGTCGCCGCGGCGGCCAACACGATTTCAATCAATTTCGTGTGGACCCTGGTTGCCGGGTTCCTGGTCATGCTGATGCAAGCCGGCTTTGCCATGGTCGAGGCGGGATTTACCCGGGCCAAGAATGCAGGACATACGATGACCATGAACTTCATGGTCTACGGCGTGGCAATGATGGCCTACTGGGCCGTTGGTTTTGCGATCCAGGGCGGCGGGGTGTCCGCCCTGGGCGGGCTCGGCACCTGGGACGCGGCGCACCTGTTCACCATCAAACTCGGTTCACATGAGTGGGGCCTGTTCGGCACCAAGGGTTTCTTCCTGGCCGGGGTGGCCTACTCAGCGCCGGTGTTCGCGTACTTCCTGTTCCAGATGGTGTTCATGGACACCACCGCGACCATCCCGACCGGTGCGCTGGCCGAGCGCTGGAAGTTTCTCGCGTTCGTGGTCTTCTCACTGTTCATCGGCGGGTTGATCTACCCGCTCTATGCCAACTGGGTCTGGGGCGGCGGCTGGCTCTCCCAGCTCGGCGCCAACCTGGGGCTGGGCCACGGTCACACTGATTTCGCCGGTTCCTCCGTGGTGCACCTGACCGGCGGTGTCATTGCGCTGGTCACGGCCAAGCTGCTGGGACCGCGACGCGGCAAGTACAACAAGGACGGGTCGGCCAATGTGATACCCGGGCATAACATCCCGATGGCCATGGTCGGCACCTTCATCCTCTGCTTCGGCTGGTTCGGCTTCAACGCCGGATCCACCCTGGCGGGGAGTGACCTTCGCATCGGGGTCATCGCGACCAACACGATGCTGGCTGGGGCGGCCGGTAGCATCACGGCGATGATTTACATGTACCTCAAGTTTGGCAAGCCGGATCCATCGATGCTGGCCAACGGAGCCCTTGCGGGGCTGGTGGCGATCACCGCGCCCTGCGCGTTCGTGACCGCACCCGTGGCGGTGCTGATCGGCGGGATTGCGGGCGTCCTGGTGATCTGGTCGGTCATTTTCTTCGAGCGGAGCGTCAAGATTGACGACCCGGTCGGCGCCATCTCGGTGCACGGCGTCAACGGCCTCTGGGGAATCCTGGCGCTTGGCCTGTTTGCCGACGGCACCTACGGCGATGGCTGGAACGGCGTCCCCGGCAAGGTCACCGGATTGTTCTACGGTGATTCCGGTCAATTCCTGGCCCAGGTCATCGGCGGCGTGACCAACATTCTCGTGGTCGGCACGCTGGCCGGCCTCTGCTGGTTCATCACCGGCCTGATCACCAAGGGCCACCGGGTATCGGCCGAAGTGGAGGAACTGGGCCTCGACCTGCCTGAGATGGGATCGCTGGCCTATCCGGATGCCGGGGAGCTCAGTTCCGCGGTGGTGCTGACCGGCGGAACCTCCACGTCTCGCAAGGCGGCCTGATCAGTGCGGCCGGCCCGCCCATTCCGGGCGGAGCGACCGGCTCTCTCTCACTGAACGACGCGTGAAATGAGTCGAGAGTCGAGAGACGAGAGTCCATTCAATCCGCTCGCGTCGCTCCGCTCAAGACTTTCGACTTTCGACTCTCGACCCTCGGCTAACCAGGAGCCCCAGGCATGAAACTGATTACCACCGTCATCCGCCCGGAGAAGCTGGCGGACGTGAAGACCGCGCTGTTCCGGGCCGGTGTCACCGGCATCTCGATCTCGCGGGTCAGCGGTCACGGCGGCGAAAAGGAAGTGGTCGAACATTATCGCGGCTCGAGTGTCGTCCTCGAGTTCCGGGAAAAGATCAAGATCGAGATGGTCTGCTCCGAGCCGTTCGTGGAGCCCACGATCAAGGCCATCCTGAGCGCGGCCCGGACCGGCGAGGTGGGCGATGGCAAGATCTTCATTCAGGCGGTCGAGCAGGTCATCCGGATCCGGACCGGCGAGCGGGACAACGCGGCGCTGACGCCGGTGACCGCCGTTGAGGTCCAGCGTCATGCTCTGGAGGATGCCCTGGCGTAGCTTCCGGCGCATCGCGGCGCCTGCAGGATTTACCGGAGTCGTGCCTTGGGCGGGCAACAGCCGAAGAGCGGTTCCCGACCTTTCTTCCTCTACCGTCCGTTCTCCTCATGGTCGTGACCGCCGATAGCGGCGCTCAACTCGTGCTGGCGCTGGCCGCCATCCTTGCCGCCGCCAAGCTGGGCGGTGATCTCGCTGAACGAGCCGGCCAGCCGGCCGTGCTCGGCGAGCTGCTGGGTGGCGTTCTGCTCGGCAACCTGGATGCTCTGGGCGTCGGCTGGTTCCGGTCGCTCACTCTCGATCCTGCCATCGAGGGGCTGGCCACCATCGGCGTGGTGCTGCTGATGTTCGAAGTCGGGCTCGAATCCTCTATTGCCGACATGCGCAAGGTCGGCTGGCGAGCCTTCTGGGTCGCGGTGCTTGGCGTCGTCACGCCATGGCTTCTCGGCTATGCCGCCGGCGCGATTATGCTGCCCGACCGCAGCCACTATGTCCACCTGTTCCTGGGCGCGACCCTCACGGCTACCAGCGTCGGGATCACGGCGCGGGTGCTGCGCGATCTCAATCGATCGGATACCTCGGAAGCCAGAATCATCCTCGGCGCCGCCGTGATCGACGACGTCCTGGGGCTGGTCATTCTTGCGGTGGTTGCCGGCCTCATCGGCGCCGCCAACCAGGGTACCTCACTTTCGCTCGGGGCGGTGAGCTGGCTGGTCAGCAAGGCCGTCGTCTTCCTGTTCGGCGCGCTCTGGCTCGGGGCCATGATTTCTCCGGGGCTGTTCGGCCTCACGGCCCGGCTCAAGGGCAGCAGCCTGCTGCTGGTTACCGCACTGGTCTTCTGCTTTCTGCTGTCGGCCGGCGCCGGGATGATCGGGCTGGCACCGATCGTCGGTGGCTACGCCGCGGGACTGATTCTCGAGCGGGTTCACTACCAGAGCTTCATTGACCGCGGGGAGCATCCCCTCGAGCAATTGATCAAGCCAATCGCCGGCTTCCTGGTGCCGATCTTCTTCGTGGTCATGGGACTGAAGGTGGAACTGGCCGGACTCGGCGGCGGCCGGTCGCTGGGATTTGCGCTGGTGCTGATCGTCGTCGCGATCCTGGGCAAACAAGCCTGCGCGCTCGGGGGGCTCGGCAGCAACCTCGACAAGCTCTCGATTGGAATTGGGATGATTCCGCGCGGTGAGGTTGGCCTGATCTTCGCCAATCTCGGGCTCGGTCTATCGGTGGGCGGTCAGGCCGTCGTGGACCAGAGGCTCTATTCCACAGTGGTCCTGATGGTGCTGGTCACCACGGTCGTCACACCGCCCGCCCTCAAATGGAGCCTGGGGCGCCGGCGGCAACCGGCTCCAGCGCCGTCGTTGCGCTAGGAAACGCCCGCGGGTTCCTGCCCTTCCAGCCTGGTAACCCTCAGTTGCATTTGGCCGCCCTCCCTCATCAGGGCCCATGCCCGAACTGCCCCTCCAGCTTGCCCAAAGCCTGTCGGACTGAGACTAGGCTGGAGTCGAGGTCAAGAGATTCTCGAACAGTTTACCTATCCATTCTGCCCGGCTTCCGTCCTGCTACCTAGTCCGTCACGGCACCGAATGCCGCACTCGACACCTGCCGGGCGTACTTGGCCAGCACCCCTCTGGTGTACCGCGCCGCCGGCGGCGACCACTCTTTCCTGCGCTTGGCCAGCTCCGCCTCACTCACCTCAAGCTGCAGCAACCGCTTCTCGGCGTCGATGGTGATCAGGTCTCCCTCCCGCACCAGGGCAATCCCGCCGCCCACCGCCGCTTCGGGGGCAACATGCCCCACCACCATTCCGTAAGTCCCGCCCGAGAACCTGCCATCGGTGATCAGGGCCACCGAATCGCCGAGCCCCGCTCCGATGAGGGCGGACGTGGGTGACAGCATTTCGCGCATGCCAGGCCCGCCGCGCGGCCCTTCATAGCGGATCACCAGCACATCGCCCGGCTTGATCCGCTTTTCCAGAATGGCGGCGAGCGAAGCCTCTTCCGACTCGAATACCCGGGCAGGCCCGGTGATCCTGGCCATTTTCACGCCGGTGATCTTGGCCACGGCACCTTCAGTGGCCAGGTTGCCCTTGAGAATCGCGAGGTGCCCCTGGGCGTACATCGGCTTCGACCACGGCCGGATAACGTCCTGATCGCTCCGTGGCTCGGCTGGGACGTCGGCCAGCAGCTCCGCGATGGTCCGGCCGGTAACGGATTTCTCATCACCATGCAGCAATCCGTGGTCCAGCAGCATCTTCATGACCTGCGGTACGCCACCGGCCCGGTGCAGATCGGTGGCGACATACCGTCCTGACGGCTTCAGATCGGCCAGCACCGGGACCTTGGCCCGAATGACCTCGAAATCATCGATCGTCAGGGGCACTTCGGCCGAGTGCGCGATGGCCAGCAGATGCAGCACGGCGTTGGTCGAGCCGCCGAGCGCCATGCAGACGGCAATGCCGTTCTCGAAAGCCTGCCTGGTCATGATAGAGCGTGGCAGCCGCTGATCCCGCACCGCGTCCACCAGCACCCGGCCCGACTCCGCCGCACTGTCCGCCTTTTCCGCATCCTCGGCCGCCATGGTCGAGGAGTAGGGCAGGCTCATGCCCATGGCCTCGATGATCGAGCTCATGGTATTGGCGGTGAACATTCCGCCGCAGGACCCCTTGCCGGGGCAGGCGTGGCGCTCGACATCGAGCAGATCCGCATCACTGATGATGCCGGCGCTGCGCTGGCCGACCGCCTCAAAGGCGCTCACCACCGTCAGGTCGCGTCCATGCAGGTGGCCCGGCTTGATCGTGCCGCCGTACACGAAAATCGCGGGGATGTTGAGCCTCGCGATGGCGATCATGGCCCCGGGCATGTTCTTGTCACAGCCGCCGACGCACACCACCCCATCCATCGACTCGGCCCCGCAGGCCGTTTCGATCGAATCGGCGATCACTTCGCGGGACACCAGCGAGTACTTCATCCCCTCGGTACCCATCGATATCCCGTCAGACACCGTGACGGTGCCGAAGATCTGCGGCATTCCTCCTGCCAGCCGCACGGCATCGACGGCCCGTTCGGCCAATTCGCCGAGTCCGGCGTTGCAGGGGGTGATGGTGCTGTGACCGTTGGCGACGCCGATGATCGGCTTGGTGAAGTCATCATCGCCAAAGCCGACCGCGCGGAGCATGGCCCGATTGGGCGCACGCTGGAGCCCCTGGGTGATGGCGTGTGACCGGCGATTGAGGGGCATGACACTTTGGGAGAAGGGAGACAGAAGAGAGAAGACAGGAACAATACCCAACCCGTGACTGCAGCCATGGCTGTTGGAGGCTCACACGACCGAGACCGCGACCCCGCTCTTCTGGCGCACCAGATCCGCAATCAGTCCGCCCATCTCGCGGGTGGTCAGCGCCCGGTCGCCGGTGCGGCAGACGTCCCTGGTGCGAGCTCCATTGGCCAGAGCCAGGCCGACGGCCCGCTCCACTTCCGTCGCGGCCTGATCCAGCCCGAGCCCATGACGCAGCAGCATTGCGGCTGAAAGTACGGCCCCGACCGGGTTGGCCACATCCTGGCCCGCGATGCTTGGCGCGGAGCCGTGAATCGGTTCGAACAGTCCAGGACCGCTGCCGATGGAGCCGGATGGCAGCAGTCCGAGTGATCCGACGAGCACCGCGGCCTCATCGCTCAGGATATCGCCGAACATGTTCTCGGTAACCAGGACATCGATGGAAGCCGGGTCAGCCACCAGGCGCATGGCGGCGTAGTCGACGTAGATGTGCTCGAGCTGGATATCCGGGTATTCGTGGGCCAGTCGAATCACCGTTTCGCGCCACAACTGGGAGGTTTCCAGCACATTGGCCTTGTCCACCGACAATACTTTGCGCCTCCGCCCCCGGGCGGCCTCGAATGCCACTCGGCTCACCCGCTCGATCTCTTCCACGGAATACCGCAGGGTGTTGGTCGCGGTGCGCCCGTCGTTGCCGCGGGGCTCTCCGTAGTACAGGCCGCCGGTCAGTTCGCGGACGATCAGGAGATCTACCCCATGCAGCCGCTCGGGCTTGAGCGGGGAGCGATCCGCCAGGGCCGGATGCACGGCAACCGGCCGGAGATTGGCGTAGACACCGAGCAGGGCACGGAGCTCCAACAGCCCGGTCTCGGGCTTGAGATGGCGAGGGGCCGCATCCATCGATGGGTCGCCGACCGCGCCGAGCAGGACGGCATCGGCGGCCACGACGGCGTCACGGGTGACGGCGGGCAGCGGCAGTCCATGGTGCTTCACCGCTCCGGACCCGATCGGATATTGGTGCAGCGCCACCTCGAAGCCGAAGCGGTCGGCGGCGGCATGCAGCACATGGCAGGCCTGGGCCGTGACTTCAGGCCCGATGCCATCTCCGGGCAAGACCGCAATCCGCCAGGTCTTCACTCCTCCACCCCCGCCAGCCGCCGCGCCCGGTCCCGTTCAAAGGCCGCGATGGCATCGTCCTTGGTAAGCGTCAGGCCGATCTCGTCGAGGCCCCGGAGCATCATGTCCCGCCGGTAGCTGTCGAGCTGGAACGCCACCTCGAGTTCGGCGCCATCCGACAGGATACAGCGTTCGAGATCCACCGTCAGCCGGAATGGACCGGTCGCGCGATCGAACCGGCTGAACAGCTCGATCATTGCCTTGCCGGGAATCTGGACCGGGAGGATCCCGTTCTGGCAGCAGTTGTTGAAGAAGATGTCAGCGAACGACTCGGCCACAATGGACCGGAAACCATATTCGCCCAGCGCCCAGGGGGCGTGCTCGCGCGAAGAGCCGCAGCCGAAGTTGGCCCCCGCCAGCAGGATCGTGGCGCCCTTGGCCTTGGGAGCGTTGAGTGAAAAGGCCGGGTCCGGCGATCCATCCGCCCGATACCGCCAGTCATAGAACAGACTGGGGCCAAACCCCGTGCGCTCGATCCGCTTGAGGAACTGCTTGGGAATGATCTGATCGGTATCGACGTTGACCCTCGGGAGGGCGGCGCAGATGCCGGTGTGGGAGGTGAAGGGCGTCATTGTGGTGAGCGGTAAGCGGTGAGCGGTGAGCGGGCCGATTCAACTGAGCCTCGTCCACCAAGGGCCACGAACTAACGGCTAATGGCTCATAGCTGACGGCTGCTGTCCTAGCATCCGGCGCACATCGGTCAACCGCCCGGTCACTGCCGCGGCTGCCGCCATCGCGGGGCTCATCAGGTGGGTCCGCCCGCCCTTGCCCTGGCGTCCCTCGAAATTCCGGTTGGAGGTCGAGGCGCAACGCTCGCCCGGGGCCAGGATATCGGGGTTCATCCCGAGGCACATGGAGCAGCCGGCGTTCCGCCATTCGAGTCCCGCATCGATGAAGATCCGATCGAGTCCCTCCCGCTCGGCCTGCGCCTTCACGGCCATCGAGCCCGGCACGACCATGGCGCGGACTCCAGGTGCGGCGTGCCGGCCCCTGATGACCGCCGCCGCTTCACGCAGGTCCTCGACCCGCCCGTTGGTACAGCTGCCGATGAAGACTCGGTCAATCGGAATCTCCTCGAATACCGTTCCGGCTTCGAGCCCCATGTAGGCCAGTGCCCGCGTCGCGGCCTCACGCTCGGCGGCACTGGGCAGGTCAGCGGGGTTGGGCACCCGGCCAGTCACCGGCGCGACCATCCCCGGTGTGGTGCCCCAGGAAATCTGCGGCGCAATGGCCCCAGCGTCCAGTTCGATCGTGGTGTCGTAGACCGCGCCAGGGTCGCTGGCCAGCGCCCGCCACCGGCGCACCGCCCGGTTCCACTGTTCGCCGCGCGGAGCCCGGGCCCGGCCGGCCACGTAGCTCACCGCCTGCTCGTCCGGCGAGATCATCCCGGCCCGGGCCCCGGCTTCGATCGACATGTTGCACACCGTCATCCGCCCTTCCATCGACAGCTCACGGATCGCGGTACCGGTGTACTCGATCACGTGCCCGCTGGCACCGGCAGTACCGATCTGGCCGATCAGCGCCAGGATCAGGTCCTTGGCTCCGACACCCGGCCCCGGGCGGCCGCTGAACCGGGCTTCCATGGTCTTTGGCTTGCCCTGCATGATGGTCTGCGTCGCCAGCACATGCTCCACCTCACTGGTGCCGATACCGAACGCCAGTGCGCCAAAGGCACCGTGCGTGGAGGTATGAGAATCGCCGCAGACGATGATCATGCCGGGCTGGGTCAGGCCGAGTTCCGGGCCGATTACGTGGACGATGCCCTGCTCGGCGGAGTCGAGGTCGAACAGTTCGACCCCGAAATCCCGGGCGTTCTGCAGCAGCGCCTCAACCTGGCGCCGGGCGATTTCGTCGGCAATCGGCAGCCGGCGCTCGGTGGTGGGCACGTTGTGGTCGACCGTCGCGATGGTGAGATCGGGGCGCCGCAGTTTCCGGCCCGCCAGCCGCAGTCCTTCAAAGGCCTGCGGCGAGGTGACTTCGTGCACCAGGTGCAGGTCGACGTACAGCAGCGCCGGGCCGTCAGTGGCCTGGCTGACGATATGGTCGTCCCAGATTTTCTCGAACAGAGTTCTTGGCTTCATGCGTCCAGTTCCCGAATTGTTGGCCGCGGATGGACGCGGACGGCTCCGACCAGCAACTCAATCCCGCTTACTCGCGACACCAATCAGTTCGCAACATTGATAAACGGCTCACTCGGTACTGCAGCCAGACTTTCCGCGTGGTTCGGCGCAGTGGTCCGCCTTCTTCCGCGGCTGCCGTTAAGCGGTCACACTGCGGCCGGCGCCCGCTTGGCATCCGCCTTGGCCTTGGCCGCCGCGGCCTTGCCCTCTTCGGACCACGGCATCATGGCCCGCAGCGCGGCTCCGGTGACTTCAATTGGATGGTTGGCATCGGCCTTTCGCATCCGGTCGAAGTTGGACCCCCCGCTGCGATACTCATGCAGCCACTCCCTGGCAAAGTCGCCGCGCTGGATCTCACCGAGGATCTTCTTCATCTCGGCCCGGGTTTCCGCCGTGATGATCCGGAGCCCGCGGGTGTAATCGCCGTACTCCGCCGTGTCGCTGATCGAGTACCGCATGAATCCCATCCCGCCGCGGTACATCAGGTCAACGATCAGCTTCAACTCATGCAGGCACTCGAAGTAGGCCATCTCGGGCGCGTAGCCGGCCTCGGTCAGGGTCTCGAACCCGGCCTTGACCAGGGCAGTGACGCCGCCGCAGAGCACGGCTTGCTCACCGAACAGGTCAGTCTCGGTCTCTTCCCGGAAGCTGGTTTCGATCACGCCGGCCCGGGTGCACCCGATCCCCGCCGCGTAGGCCAGCGCGTTGGCCAGTGCCTTGCCCGAGGCATCCTGGTGAATGGCGACCAGTGCCGGCACACCGCGCCCCGCTTCGAACTCGCTCCGCACCAGGTGACCGGGCGATTTGGGTGCGATCATCGACACGTCCACGCCCTCGGGTGGCGTGATCTCGCCGAAGTGAATATTGAATCCATGGGCGAACATCAGGGTCTTGCCCGGCACCAGCGCCGGCGCAATCGACTGATCGTAGACCGTCCGTCCATCCTGGTCCGGCACCAGGACCATGATCACGTCGGCCGCCCGGGCGGCGTCGGCCACGCTGAGCACGTCAAGGCCCGCCGCGCGCGCCTTCTGCCAGCTGCCGCCGTCCGGCCGCAGCCCAACCACGACCTTGACCCCGCTCTCCTTCAGATTCAGCGCATGGGCATGGCCCTGGCTGCCGTATCCGATCACGGCAACCGTGCGGCCGCGCAGAAGATTGAGATCGGCTTCCGCGTCGTAGTAAATGCGCACACCCTTGCTCATGACCGGTCGTCCTGTCTGGTGGAGGAAAAAGATCCGGAGAGTGCAGCCGCCTCATCGTCGAGGGCGACCGGACTGCTCCGCGCGACATTGAGAATACCGAACGGGGCCAGCGCCCGGAGGCTGCGTTCGAGTTCCGCAACCGGGCCGGCCAGCTGGATTTCCAGCGCCAGCGTTTCATCAGCGGTAATGGTGGCCGAATAAGCGGCCAGCAGTTGCATCAGCGCCGGCCGCCGGGCGCCTGGCGGAGTGAGCCGGATCAGGAGCAACTGACGAACACCGCGAGCATCACCCTGGCGGACCACAGCCTGGTGCACACCTACCAGCTTCCGCAGCTGGCGCACCAGCCGGTCGACATCGCCTTCGTCGGCAGCCAGTTGCACCAAGACCCGGACTGTGCCCCCGGCCGGGCCGGGCCCCACGCTCAGCGCCAGCAGCGGCATGTTGCGGCGGCGGACGGCGCCCAGCACCCGGTCGAGCGCAATCATGGCATCGTCGACCACCACGACGATCAGATGCGTGGCGTGGACCGGCGCGGCGGCCGTGGCGACAATCGCCGAGGTCACCCGACCTCCGCCGGAGCCGGGGCGCCTTCGATCGACTCCGACAGTGAACCGCCAGGCGGCACCATCGGGAAGACGTTGGCTTCCTGCTCGATCAGGAACTCGACAATGGCCGGGCCCGGATCGGCACTGGCCCGCGCCACCGCTTCCTCGAGCTGCCGATGGTGCTCAACCCGATACCCCGCGATACCGTACGCCTCTGCCAGCTTGACGTAATCGGGACTCCAGATCGGGGTGGCGGAGTAGCGCCGGCCATGGAAGAATTGCTGCCACTGCCTGACCATGCCGAGGTAGCCGTTGTTGAAGATGGCCATCTTCACGGGCAGCCCTTCCTGCACCATGGTGGCAATCTCCTGCAGGTTCATCTGGAAGCCGCCGTCGCCCGAGATGGCCCAGACCGGACGGTCGGGCCGGGCCAGGTGCACTCCCATGGCAGCTGGCACCGCGAAGCCCATTGTCCCGAGCCCACCCGAGGTGATGTGGCTGTTGGGTGCCTGGTACGGATAGTGTTTGGCCACCCACATCTGGTGCTGGCCGACATCGGACACGATGGTGGCACTGCCACCGCTCTGCTCGTAGATGGCTCGCAGAATTCCGGTCGGGGTCAGTCCGCCCCGCAACTGGTCCTCACGCTGACGCCGGAATCCCTCGATCTCCGACCACCAGCCCTCGCACCACCGGGGCTGCACCATCTGGAGCAGCGCACGGGTCACGACTCTGGCATCGCCGGGCAGCCCGACTGCCACCGGCACATTCTTGCCGATCTCGGCCGGGTCGAGATCGACGTGCACAATCCGGGCACGCGGCGCGAAGTTGGTCAGGTTGCCGGTCACCCGGTCATCGAACCGCATCCCGATGGCAACGATAACGTCAGCCACCTGGATGGCGCGGTTGACGTGCACTTCGCCGTGCATCCCGGGCATGCCCAGGTGCAGCGGATGCGATTCGGCCAAGGCGCTGATACCGAGCAGCGTAGTGATCACCGGCATCCCGGTCCGCTCGGCCAGTGCGCGTACCTCGTCGTAGGCATCAGCCAGGATCACTCCGTGCCCAACCATCAGCAGCGGCCGCTCGGCCTCGGCAATCAACCGGGCAGCCTCCTGCATGGCCTCGCGGGCCGGCAGCCGAGCCCGCTTCGAGTCCACTGCCTCCCTGCCCCGCCACGCCGCAGGCAGTTCGATCTTCTGGTTTTGCACATCCTTGGGAATGTCGATCAAGACCGGACCGGGCCGGCCTTCTGTCGCGATCGCAAAGGCCTCATGCACCCGCTCGGCCAGTTCGCTGACATCCTGCACCAGCACGCTGTGCTTGGTGATCGGCAGCGTGATGCCGATGATGTCGGTCTCCTGGAAGGCATCCTTGCCCAGCATGGCGCGTGGCACCTGTCCGGTGATGGCCACCACCGGCGAGCTGTCCATATGGGCGGTTGCCAGTCCGGTCACCAGGTTGGTGGCGCCGGGCCCCGAGGTGGCCACACAGACGCCCGGACGGCCTGAGGCGCGGGCATAGCCGTCCGCCGCGTGGGCCGCGGCCTGTTCGTGGCGGACCAGGACATGGCGCAGCGCCGGATACTCGGTCAGCGCATGGTACCACGGCATGATGGCGCCACCCGGATAGCCGAATATCGTATCGACCTTTTCTTCAAGGAGGACCCGACAGAGGAGTTGGGCGCCCGACAGCAGTTCTGACATTGGATCCTGGCTTGAGAAGCCTGTAGCCGTTGGTGGTTAGCCGGGAGCAAACAGGTCCGGCGAACGGCTAAGAGCGATCGGCTAACGGCTAGTAGGTCACACACCCCACAAATAGACCGAATTCAGCGATGATGCCTCCAGCCGCTCCGCATGGCTGGTCTTGTTGAGCGCGTGCAGCAGCGCCCGGGCGCTGGCTTCGACGATGTCGGTCGAGGCGCCATGACCGGAGAACGATTTGCCGTCGATCCGGGCCTGCAGAAAGGTCTGGCCCACGCTGTCCCGGCCTGGAGTCAGCGAGCGGAGCGACAGGTCGGCCACATCAATGGCCCGGCCGGTGGCTTCACTGATTGCATTGAAGGCCGCGGCGATGGGGCCATCCCCCTGGCCATTGCCCTCATGCTCACCGGTCCAGGGGCCGGTCAGCTTGACCCGCGCCTTGGCCGCACCGTTGCCGCAGGTGACCTCCAGCAGGGTGAGCTGGTATTCCTCGGGGGCGTCCTCGAAGCTCTCATGCAGCAGGGCCAGCAGATCCTCGTCGAGGATTTCCCGCTTGCGGTCGGCCAGCGCGCTGAAGGCCTGATAGATCCCGTCCAGCTTGGCCTCATCGAGCTCGTAGCCCAGCTCGCGGAACCGGCGCTCGAGGGCGTGGCGCCCCGAGTGCTTGCCCAGCACCAGCGTCGAGCGCGGAATGCCGACGCTCTCCGGGCGGATGATTTCGTAGGTCAGGCCATGCTGCATCATGCCGTGCTGGTGGATCCCGGCCTCGTGGGCAAAGGCGTTGCGGCCGACGATGGCCTTGTTGGGCTGGGGAAAAACGCCGGTGAGATACGACAGCAACTGGCTGGTCCGGAAGATTTCTTCACTGTGGACGTGGCACTGGAAGTCGACCTCGGTGGGCCGGGTCCGGCCCGCCATCACGATCTCTTCCATGGCGGCATTGCCGGCTCGTTCCCCGATGCCGTTGATGGTGCATTCCACCTGGCCCGCCCCGGCGGCGATGGCGGCCAGGCTGTTGGCGGTGGCCAGCCCCAGGTCATCGTGGCAATGGGCGCTCCAGACCACCGTGTCGCTGCCGGGCACCGCCGCGATGATCCGCCTGAACATCCCGGCGTACTCATCCGGCAAGGCGTAGCCGACGGTATCCGGAAGGTTGATGGTGGTGGCTCCCTCAGCCACTGCCATGGTGACCACCTGGGTCAGGTAGGCAAAGTCAGTGCGGCTGGCGTCCTCGGCGGAGAACTCCACGTCATCGGTGAACCGTCGGGCCCGGCGGATGGCGTCGCGGGCCCGCTCCAGCGCCTCGGCACGGGTCAGCTTGAGCTTGTGCTCGAGATGGATGTCCGAGGTGGACAGGAAGACATGAATCCGGCTCCGGGCCGCGCCTTGCAGTGCCTCACCGGCCAGGTCGATGTCCCGGTCGTGACACCGGGCCAGCGCCGCGATCACCGGCCGCCGGACCTCAGCCGCGATATCGCGGACGCTGCGGAAATCCCCCTCCGAGGCCGCTGGAAATCCCGCCTCGATGATGTCCACGCCGAGGGCGTCGAGCTGGCGGGCCAGCCGGAGCTTTTCTTCCGGGGTCATGGTGTTGCCCGGGGCCTGTTCGCCATCGCGAAGCGTGGTATCGAAGATCAGAACGTTCCTGGCCATGCGGATGCTCCTGCAACGGGTTTGACACGGTGAAACAGAAACGCCGCGAACCTCTGGGGGTTTGCGGCGTCGGGAAGACTGCCTTGCTGCTCTGGCGCTGACTACCCGCGCCGCCCGACCATGCCGCGAACCTCGCTCAGGAGTCGAAGCTCCAGAACGAGAATCCCGAGAATAAGGACCAACGCGGCAGTGAGGATCATGGCTCGACTCAGTGGAGTAGACCCCGGCGGCAACTTTATGCGCCGAAATGGATACCAACCAGACTAACCACCGGGCACCGCAAGTGTCAACCCCGGCAAGCCCCGGGGCCGGGCTTCGACCCTGACCCGTTTCCCGGTCTGCCGGCGCCTCAACGACTTGGCCAGGCTCCAGCCATGACTGACCTGCCCAAGATGCCCACGCCATACTGCCGGTTGACGCCATGAATAAACAATGTATTTTTATGCACATGCAATCCGCCGCCATCCGAATTCACCTTGCCATGAATACCAGCCGTCTCCCTGGGGGCGACCGGTAGGCTGGGTGTTGCCCGAATCCGCCCGCCCGGCCCGCTCCCAGATAGGGGGCGGGCCTTTTTTCTGTATCGGCCAGGAGCACTGTCAATGACCCAGCTTCGGCACGCCGCCCGCTTTGCGCCCGACCACGACCGCGCCCACGACGCCTGCGGAGTCGGCTTCGTGGCCCGGGCCACCGGCCTGCGGGATCATCAGGTCATCGAGCTGGCCCTGACCGCGCTGGCCCGGGTGGCGCACCGGGGCGCCGCTTCCACCGACCAGTCCGGCGATGGGGCCGGCCTGCTCACTCAGATTCCGGAACGGCTGTTTCACCGTGAGAGCTATCGACTGGGACTGCGGCTGGCCCACGGTCAGCCGTTTGCCGTCGGGATGTTGTTTCTGCCGGCCGAGCCGTCGGCGCTGAGGCTGGCCATTGCGCTGACCGAATCGGTGCTCGCCGCCAACGGCTTTCCGCTGCTGGGCTGGCGGGATGTGCCGACCGACCCCGCCGCACTCGGGCCGACGGCCAGAGCCAGCTCACCGTTCATCCGGCAGATCTTCCTGGGCCGCCCCGTCGATGCCGCTGACGCCGACTCGTGGGAGCGGGCCTGCCTGCTGGCCAGACGGGACCTGGAGCGCCGGGCGATCGAGGCGGAACTTGAGGACTACTACGTCTGCTCCCTCTCGCATCGCACCATCGTCTACAAGGCGCTGCTGACCGGCCCCGCGCTGGCCTCGTTCTACCCGGATTTCCGTTACCCCGAATTCGAATCGGCCATCGCGGTCTTCCACCAGCGTTACTCCACCAACACCCTGCCGAGCTGGCCGCTGGCGCAGCCATTCCGGATGATCGCCCACAACGGGGAGATCAATACGCTGTGGGGCAACCGGAACGCGATGGCGGTACGCGAAGGGGCGATGTCTTCACCGGTCTGGGGCCGGGACGTGGCCCGCCTCCGGCCGGTGCTCGACCCCAGGGGCAGCGACTCCGGCAACTTCGACAATGCCATGGAACTGCTGGTCCGATCGGGCCGGGATCCGTTGCACACGATGATGATGGTGGTGCCGCAGGCCTGGGAGCGGTACCCCGATGTCGAACCCGCCATCCGCGATTTCTACGAGTACCACGCCGGGCTGATTGAACCGTGGGACGGACCGGCCGCCTTTGCCTTCAGCGACGGAGTCATCGCCGGAGCGGCCACGGACCGCAACGGATTGCGGCCCTGCCGCTACCAGGTGACCAGGGATGGTCTCGTGGTCACCGGCTCGGAAGCCGGCCTGGTCGATCTCGACCCCCGTGACGTGGTCGAGAGCGGCCGGCTGGGGCCCTGCGAACTGCTGGCTGTCGATACGGCCCGGGCCCGGATCCTCCGCAACATGGATGTGAAGCGCGAAGTAGCGGCCCGCCGTCCATACGGACGCTGGGTGGCCGCCCAGACCCGGGTCCTCGAGCCTGATCCCGCCACCCGGGTGGTGGCCCGGTCGCTGACCGAACTGGTCCCGCTGCAGCGGATGTTCGGCTATGGCCACGAGGACCTCCGCTTCGTGCTCGATGCCATGGCCAGGGGCGGCCAGGACGCCGTGTGGAGCATGGGAGACGACACCCCGATTCCGCCGCTCTGCTCGTATCCGCTGCCACTGTACTCGTTCTTCCGGCAGCGTTTTGCCCAGGTCACCAATCCGCCGCTCGATCCGATTCGTGAATCGGTGGTCATGTCACTCCGGATGCGGCTGGGCCGCCATGGCTCTTTCCTGCATGAGCACCCGCGCCAGGCCCGGCTGCTCCGGGTCGATCACCCGGTCCTGCTGGAAGAAGAGATGGCCGCATTGCGCAGCGTGCCGGGATGCAGTTGCGTCACCATCAGCGCGACCTGGCCCGCGACCGAAGGAACCGATGGGCTGCGCAGTGGCCTGCAGCGCCTCTGTCAGGAAGCCGAACGGGCCACGCGCAAAGGCGCCAGACTCCTCGTCATCAGCGATCGCGCCGCCGACGAATTCCGGATCCCGATTCCGATGCTGCTGGCGCTCGGCGCGGTTCGACGTCACCTGCTCGACAAAGGCCTGAGGCTCCAAGTCGGGATGGTGGCCGAAGTGGGTGATGCCTGGGACGTGCACCACGCCGCGGCGCTGTTCGGTTACGGCGCCGAGGCCATACATCCATGGTTGGCGCTTGAAAGCGTGGCGGCCGTCGAGGAGGCCACGGCAGACGAGACTCGGCGGCGGTATCGCTCGGCGCTCGAGTACGGCCTGCTCAAGGTGATGTCCAAGATGGGAATCGCGGTTCTCCCGTCCTACTGCGGCGCCCAGATCTTTGAATCGCTCGGCCTCGGCGCGGAGGTCATCGATTTCGCGTTTCGCTCGACTCCCTCACACCTGGGTGGGATCGGGTTCGACGAGATCGCCGAGGATGCGCTCGCCAGGCATCGAGCCGCCTGGGATGGAGCCGAGACCTCGCTGCCCGATTTCGGCCGGTTCCGCTTCAGGAAAGAGGGAGAGGATCACGGCTGGGCCCCGAATGTCGTTGTCGCACTGCAGAAGGCGACAGGCGCCAGAGCGGACAAGCCAGATAAGGCTGGTGAGGCGAGCGCCACAGCCCCGACGGCCTATCAGGATTTCGTCTCCAAGGCCACGGCCAGACGACCCGCGGGCCCCCGTGACTTGCTCGACTTCAAGAAGCAACCGCCAGTTCGGCTCGAGGAAGTGGAAGGAATCGACGGGATACGTCGTCGCTTCATCTCGTCGGCCATGTCACTCGGCGCCTTGTCGCCGGAGGCCCATGAGGCGCTGTCGATCGGAATGAATCGGATGGGTGCCCGTTCCAACAGCGGTGAAGGTGGAGAAGATCCGGCCAGCTATGCCGCACGGGAGAACGGCGATCGGTCCGACAACCGGATCAAGCAGGTGGCCTCAGCCCGCTTCGGCGTCACCCCGGAGTATCTGGTCCACGCCGAGGAACTCGAGATCAAGATCGTGCAGGGCGCCAAGCCGGGTGAGGGGGGCCAACTGCCGAGTCACAAGGTGACGGAGCTGATTGCCCGGCTGCGGCACGCGGTGCCGGGGATCTCCCTGATTTCCCCGCCGCCGCATCACGACATCTACTCGATCGAGGATCTGGCCCAGCTGATCACCGACCTCAAGACGGTCAATCCGCGGGCCCGGGTCGGGGTGAAGCTGGTGGCCGAGGCAGGCGTCGGGACTGTGGCTGCGGGAGTGGCCAAGGCGTATGCCGATTATGTGCTGATCGCGGGCCACAATGGCGGGACTGGAGCGTCATCGCTGTCGTCAATCAAGCACGCCGGTTCGCCGTGGGAACTGGGGCTGGCCGAGGCGCAGCATACCCTGGTCCGCAATGGACTGCGGCACCGGATCGAGGTCCGGGTCGACGGTGGATTCAAGACCGGCCGGGACGTGGTCATCGCTGCGCTGCTCGGCGCCGAGAGCTACGGCTTCGGCACCGCGGCGCTGGTGGCCATCGGGTGCGCGATGGCGCGGCAATGTCACCTCAACTCATGCCCGACCGGCATCGCGACCCAGCGGGAGGACCTGCGCAAGAAGTTCAAGGGAACGCCCGAGCAGGTGGTGGCCTACTTCACCCATGTGGCGGAGGAAGTCAGGTCGCTGCTCGCCGCACTGGGCGCCAGGTCGATTGACGAGATCATCGGGCGAGCCGAACTGCTGGAGCGGTTGGAGCGTCCCGATGTGCCGCGGGCCCAGATGCTTGACCTGTCGGTGCTGCTGACCCCCGCGCGGCCTGGCCCCGATACCGCGGTGCGGCGTACCGAGGCACGGAATGACCGACCCGGTTTCGTATCCCTCGATGACGAAATCCTTGGCGAACTGCTGCCCTGTCTCGACGGCGGTCACCCGTTCTCGGGTACCTACGCCATCAGGAATCATCACCTGACGGTGGGAGGGCGAGTGGCGGGGGTGATCGCGTCACGATTCGGATCGGCGGGCATCGAGCGGGGACGGCTGCGGCTCAGGTTTCTGGGCAGCGCGGGCCAGAGCTTCGGCGCCTTTGCCACCCACGGGATGCAGCTCGACCTCGAGGGCCAGGCCAATGACTATGTCGGCAAGGGGCTGGCCGGGGGCGAGCTCACCCTGCGACCGTTCCGCCAGGCAGCGTACGCGCAGCAGTCGCAGGACCATGTCATCCTCGGCAATACCTGCCTCTATGGGGCGACCGCCGGCTTTCTCTTCGCCGCCGGACAGGCCGGCAGCCGGTTCGCGGTGCGGAACAGCGGCGCCACCGCCGTGATCGAAGGGGCCGGCAACCACTGCTGCGAATACATGACCGGCGGAACGGTTGTGGTGCTCGGGGTAACGGGCAGGAATTTCGGAGCGGGGATGACCCACGGGGCGGCGTACGTGCTGGATGAAGCCGGCAGCTTTCCGCAGCGCTGCAACCTCGACTCAGTGACTCTCGAGCCGCTGGCGGGGCACGATGAAGCGGAGCTGTTCGCGCTGGTCTCGGAGCACCTCCGGAAAACCGGCAGCACCCGGGCCCGGACCATTCTTGAGGGGTGGACCAGCTTCAGGTCGCTGTTTCACAAGGTGGTACCGCGGCTGACGCCTGCCTCAGCCGGCGGGGTCACGATGGTGTCGGGAATTCCTGCCGCCCCGGAGGTGGGGGTGAAATAGTCGAGGGTCGAGGGTCGAGGGTCGAGCAAATTAACCCACTCTCTCGGGAAGACGAGTCGGCTGCGCCTCTGAACAACCCTTGTCCCTAGACCCTGGACCCTCGACCTACCTGTGGTACTGCAGCATCCACCCAAACACATCGTGCCCCGCGGTGCCGTCATAGGTCCTGGTCCAGGAATCGTGACCCACTCCCGGATACAGCGTGAGCTTGGCGGCCACAGCCGGTCCTGGCAAACAGGCGTTGATGGCCCGGACCATCTGGACCGAACCGGAGTCACTCACCGTGCCATCGGCTTCTCCGTGGAATGCCCAGGCCGGGACATTCTTCATGGCGCAGGCGGCACCCAGGTTCCCCGCTCCGGCGATCGGAACGACTGCCGCGACGACATTGGGCCGCGCCAGTGCATACGCCCAGGTCCCGTAGCCCCCCATGCTCAGGCCGGTCACATAAATCCGCGTCGTGTCCACCCGGTAGTCTGCCCTTGCCCGGGCAATCAGCTCATCGATCAAACCCACTGACCAGCCACCCTGGGCGCTCGGCAGCTGCGGCGAGATAGTAATGAATGCCAGCGCCTGCCCCGCATTGATCAGCTTGGGCGGGCCATGCACCAGGACCCGGTTGAGCTCGGTGGTGCCATTCCCCTTTTCGCCTGAGCCGTGCAGAAAGATCAGGAGCGGAAATGTCTGGGTCGGCCGGTAATAATGATTCTCCGGCAGGTAGGCGTAGTACCCGATCGTTCCGGGCACGGCGGTGCTGGTGTAACTCACGGCGGGCTGGACGGTGTGGAGTGTGGCGCTGCCGGAGTGGACCTGGTCGAGATCGGTCGGTGCCGGATCGGCCACCGAAGACGCAGCCGCGAGGTAGATGTAATAGGTATTACCCGCGGTCAGTCCGCTGATCAGGAACCGCACCGAGTCACCGACCTGATCGCTGCCGATGTCGTGAGTCCCTGCCTTGGCCGAGGTGCCAGTTCCGCTGCCGGCCGCTTCACTGCGCACCGCGGCGGCGGTGATGGCGGGTTGAGGAGAGTTGTACGCCGCATACGACACGACCGCGGAGCGCGCCATGACCACCGAAACCTCGGTAGTAGTGGTGCCGCCGAGTACCACTGGAATCGCGGTTGACCAGAGCGTATCGGCCTGGGGGCCCTGGTTTCCACCGCTGCATGCCATTCCAAGGATGATGCTGGCACCGGCAGCGAAACGTCGAACCGACATGGCAACTCCGGAAGGGGAATGCTCAATCGAGCTGCAGGGGATGTGCCTTGCTGGACTCGTTACAGGATAAGGAGTTACAAATCGTCGGCCGGCAGCCACAAGGTACTTCGCAAGAGTGGAAGGGGCACCACAAGGGTGGCAGCTGGCGCTTGCCAGATTGGTGTCCAATCCATAACTTGCTGGCCGACAAGCAAGCGACTTATTCATCTTTCGACCTCCGTGAGTCTTATCCGACCCCCCTCTGATCGCGATCGCGAACGGAACGCCCCCCGGTCTCGTGAGTCCATCCTCGACGCCGCGGAAGAACTGTTCGCCGACAAGGGCTTTGGCAGCACCAGCCTCGAAGAGGTCGGGCTCCGGGCGGGAGTTTCCCGGGCCACCCCCGGTTATTTCTTCGGCTCCAAGCCCGCGCTCTACCATGCCGTGCTCGAACGCTGCCTCGAACAGGTCCGGGTAGCCGTGCGGAGCGGACGGGAGCGCGCCCTGGCCAGCGGTGAGTCGGCTGAAGTGGTGCTGGCCGGCGCGGTCGGCGAATACTTCGACTTCATCACCAGCCACCGGAATTTTGTCCGGCTGATGGAGTGGGAAGCGCTGAGTGGCGGCACCGCGCTGCACGGGGTGCCGCCCCACCTGGAGGCCGCGCGTGAGGCGCTGTCGGCCATCGGGGCCGAACTCGATCTTGCTCCGGACGGCGAAGCCGCCCAGTTGCTGCTCAGCATCATCGGGCTGTGCTGGTTCCCGCTGGTCCATTCCAGCACCGTGATGGAAGCGCTGGAACTCGACCCGGCCACGCCGTCCTTTGTGACTGCGCGCAGGCAGCATGTGATCGACCTCGTGGTACACGGACTCAAAGGCCGTCTGGCCGCCTCTTCATCGAACCTGGAAGGGACCCGCTCATGACTGATACGCTGACCCAGGCCCCGCCGCCGGCGCCGGCCCATGGGGCGCTGGCCACCGAGAAGGAGGCCCGCGATGTGGCCGAAGCGGCCCGGGAGCAGGAGTGGCAGTCTCCCAGCTTCGTCCGCCAGCTGTTCGAGGGAAAATTCCAGCTCGACCTGATCCATCCCTTTCCCGAGGTCGATCCGGCGGAAGTCGAGCGGGCCCGGCCCTTCATGCAGAAGCTCGAGCGGTTCCTGCGAGAGGACGTCGATAGCGACAAGATCGATCGCGAGGGAAAGATCCCGGCCGACAACATCCAGGCCCTCCGTGACATGGGCGCCCTCGGCATCAAGATTCCCACCGAATACGGTGGACTCGGCTTCAGCCAATACGGCTATACCAAGGCCATTGCCTTGGTGACCAGCAAGGACGGCAGCATGACCGCCCTGCTGTCCGCCGCCCAATCGATCGGCGTTCCCACTCCGCTCAAGCTGTTCGGCACCCCGGAGCAGAAGCAGAAGTACCTGCCCCGGCTGGCCAAAGGGGCCATCTCAGCCTTTGCGCTGACCGAATCGAACGTCGGCTCCGACCCGGCCGGCCTGTCCACTCACGCCGAGCTGTCGGCGGATGGCAGCCACTACATCCTGAACGGCGAGAAGCTCTGGTGCACCAACGGCACCGTGGCCGAACTCATGGTGGTGATGGCCCGGACCACCGGCAAGAAGATCACGGCTTTCATTGTTGAGGCCAGCTGGCCCGGGGTCGAAGTAGTCCGGCGACTCCATTTCATGGGTCTCAAGGGAATCGAGAACGGCATCATCCGCTTCACCAACGTGAAGGTGCCGGTTGAGAATGTGATCTGGGGAGAGGGCAAGGGGCTCAAGCTGGCACTGATCACCCTCAACACCGGCCGGCTCACGCTGCCGGCCAGCGCGGTGGCCTGCGCCAAGAAGTGCCTGGAGATTTCGCGTGAGTGGGCCTCGACCCGGGTTCAATGGGGCCAGGCGGTCGGCAAGCATGACGCGGTGGCGCAGAAGATCGGCCGGATGGCCGCCGAGACCTACGCCATGGAATCGGTCAGCGATCTGGCCAGCCTCATGGCGGACAAGGGCGGTTACGATATTCGCCTGGAAGCTGCCATTGCCAAGATGTGGAACACCGAGCTCGGCTGGCGGATCATCGACGACACGCTGCAGATCAAGGGGGGCCGCGGCTACGAGACGGCGGACAGTCTGCGCAGCCGGGGCGAGAAGCCGGACGCGGTGGAGCGGATGATGCGTGATTTCCGGATCAACCTGATCTTCGAGGGTTCCTCGGAAATCATGCGGCTGTTCATCGCCCGCGAGGCGGTAGATACCCACCTCAAGGTGGCCGGACCGTTGATCGACCCCAAGAGCAGCGGCTCCGCCAAGTTCAACGCCCTGGTCAAGTCGGCGCTGTTCTATGGCACCTGGTATCCACCGCTTTGGATTCCGTTCATCGGCTGGTTCGGCTACGGCGAGTTCGGCCCGCTGGCCAGTCACATGCGGTTCGTCAATCGCAACAGCCGGAAGCTGGCCCGGACCCTGTTCCACTGCATGATCCGGTTCGGCCCCAAGCTCGAGAAGCGGCAGGCGGTCCTCGGCCGTCTGGTCGAGATCGGCGCCGAGCTCCTGGCCATCTCGTCCACCTGCGCCCGGGCCCATGCCCAGGCAAAGAAGTCGGGCGACCGGTCCGCAATCGAACTGGCGACTTTGTTCAGTCATCAGGCCCGGCGGAGGGTCGACGAGAAGTTCGCGGCGGTATTCGACAATGACGATCTCGAAGCATACGCCGCCGCCCGCAAGGTGCTGGACGGCGGGTATCAGTGGCTGGAGGAGGGGATCGTCAAGGGATAGGGAATAGGAGACCGGAGACAGGAAAGAGGAGAGGGGAAACACCCCCATTTCTCCGATCGCCTGCTTCGGCCCTGTCCAGTGTTCACCGTTCGCCGTTCGCCGTTCGCCGTTCGCCGTTCGCCGTTCGCCGAAGGTACATTTCGCCGGACTTTCGACCCACAATTTCATTCCGATGTTGGCAGGAGAGACCATGGCAGTCGCCGAAGGCAGGACCATCCCGTTCGTCGGGCCGGAGCACATCGATGTCGCCGTGCTCGAAACCTTCGAGTACCAGGGCCCGGAGCAGGAGATCATCACCGAAACCGATGAATTCTCCGCGGTCTGCCCGTACAGCGGGTTGCCGGACTTTGCCAGGGTGACGATCAAGTACGTCCCCGGTATCTCCTGCATCGAGCTCAAGAGCCTCAAGTACTACATCACCAGCTATCGCAATGTCGGCATCTTCCAGGAGCACGCCACGGCGCGGATCGCCGAGGACCTGTTCGCGGTGCTGCGGCCGGCTCGGCTCGAGGTCATTACGGTCTACAAGGTGCGGGGGGGATTTTTGACCACCTGCAGCGTCCGCTTGCCGAAAATCAAAGCGTGACCGCCGCCGGCGGCATCGCGGTCAAGCGGGGAAGTATTGGCGCCGGGGTGCTCTGGATGAGCGCGCTGGCGCTGCTGCTGTTCTGGCTGCCGGTCGTGGGGCCGCTGGTCGCCGGCTACGTCGGGGGCCGCAAGGCGGGCTCGGCCGGAAGGGCCCTCGTCGCGGCGATCGTGCCGGGGCTGATCCTCACCATTTCGGTTGGCTTCCTGTCCACCATGTTGAGCGGGCTGCCACTGATCGGCATCCTGGCCGGCTTCGGGACCCTGATATTGCTCGCCGGCAACATCGGCCCGATGCTCCTCGGTGCGGTGCTGGGCGGCTTTACGGCCTGAGTCCGCGGGGCAGTTCCCCGCCCCGCCATCCGGCCAGCAGCCAGAGATCTCGCGGTGACAACACCCGCTCGCCCCGCCGGCGCTCCACCCCCGACACCCGCCGCACCGAGATGAAGCTCCCTTGCAATCGCTCCAGCACGCTGTCCGCCTTGGCCCCCGGCTCGATTACCAATATCAATCCATCACCCGGCGCGGCCGACGATTCAAACCGGGGCCAGAGATCATACTGATTGGGCCGGGAGTCCACATTTAGTGAAAAGACCGCCGGCTGACCGGGCAGGTGGTAGGCCAGGGCCGCCGTTTCCTGATAGCGATTGCCCGCCACGAACGTCCGGCGCCCATCGGTGCGCTCCTGCTCAACGATCTGCATCACGGCGGCCGAGACCGGCTCCCAGCCGTAGGACTCGGCGACCTGATCGACCTCTCGCGCCAGCGGCAACACCGGCGTGATCAGGTGCAGCAGCGCGATCATGGTGAGTATCATCCCGAGCCCGGTGCCGACCGCCAGCCAGCGGCGGGCCTTGTCGGCCAGCGGAACGGTGGCGGCCAGCAGAAGCGCGGGCAGATAGGCCGCTGCGGGCCAGTTGGCCTCCACTGGCCGGCGGCTGGCGCTGATCATGAAGCAGCCAAAGATCGTGATTGCGACGACCGCCAGCAGCGACTCTGCCGAATTGCGCGGTGAGCTCCGCGCCCGCCAGACCGCGAATCCCAGCAACCCAAGCAGGATCGGATTCACAATCGCTACCTGCCCGCCGAGGAACGACAGTTCTCTGAGTCCACTATTGCCGCCCATCACCGCGCCCAGGCCATGATGGACCTGAAACTGGAATGAGGTCCAGTCGTGGCCGGCATTCCACAGCAGCATCGGCGCCGATGCGACCGCCGCCATCCCCAATCCGAGCCACGGCCCGGCCGTGCGCAGCCAGGGGCGGAGCGAGCCGGTAATCAGGAGGCTCAGCCCCAGCCCGAAGACCAGCAGAAACGCGGTGTACTTGGACTGCAGTGCCAACCCCGCAAAGCCTCCGGCCGCAACCCACCAGAACGGCCTCGGCGGACCCCAACCGTGGGACAGGACCGCTCGGATTGTGCAATAGAGCGTGAGGGCGGTCGCGGCCAGGAACGGTGCGTCCGGAGTGGCAAGGAGAAAGCTGCCGGTGATCAGGGGCAGTCCCAGGACCAGCAGCAGCGCCCGGCGGGCCGACGTTTCTCCGTGAAGCAATCGGGCGCTGGTGTACAGCACGGCGACCGTCAACGCTCCGCACAGCAACGGGATCAGCCGCACGGCAAACGGACTTTGTCCGGCCAGCGCGGTCCCCAGCCCGATGGCTGCGGCGATCATCCGCGGATGATCGAAGTATCCCGCCGCCGGGTGGCGCGACCAGTCCCAGTAGTACATCTCGTCCGGCAGCAGCGGCGCGGCTGCCGCAGCGATCAGAAAGAGTATCGCGAGTACCGCGGCCCCGATGCGGAACGCCCATCCGCTGCCTCGTCCTCCGGCTGGGTTCATCAGCGCAGCAGCAGACCAATGGCGCGCTCGAACAGTTTGCCGAACGGCGGCCGCGCGATGTCGCTCAGGTTCCAGCCGGCCTGCTCGAAGATTCCCTTGGCGTGGCTCATTGCCTTGAAGCCTTCATGGCCGTGGTACGCACCCATCCCGCTGGCCCCGACGCCGCCGAAGGGCAGGTCATCCTGGCCATAGTGCAGCAGGGTGTCATTGATCGCGACGCCGCCCGAGGTCGTGCGGTCGAGCACCATCCGGCGGCCAGGCCCATCCGGACCGAAGAAGTAGAGCGCCAGCGGCCGAGGCCGGTCATTCACGAATCGGACGGCCTGCTCCAGCGTCTGGTATCCGACCACCGGGAGAATCGGACCGAAGATCTCCTCCTGCATCACTTTCATGACCGGGGTGGCACCCAGAACCAGGACTGGCGGAAAGGTGCGGGGATGAGTGGCGGGCCGCCCGGCGGTCGGCGGGCCCAGTTCGACGATCCGGGCGCCATGCGCCCGGGCATCGGCAACCAGTTCTTGCAACCGGTCGAAGTGGCGCTGATTGACGATGCTCGAGTAGTCGGGATTGGTCCGGATGT
>JBEPVA010000006.1:0-43924 GCA_041691295.1 Gemmatimonadota bacterium | reverse complement strand
ATCGCCGGTGACGATCTGGACCCCGGCGGGGGTCGGCCCCGCCGGCCACTAGGCCGGCGCGCGAGGCGAATGGTTCGGTCAGCCGCTCGACTGCGCCCCCGATCACCACAAAGACCAGTGGCAGCATTGCCATCCCGTAGTCGGCGTAGACGTCGCCCCGCAGCGATGCGGCCAGAAGCAGGGCCAGCGCGCTGCCACATCCCAGCAGCGCCACCACGGCAAAGCGGCGGTCGCGCGGGTGCCAGGCCATCCCCAGGATCCCGGCCGCAGCCGCCGCGGCCAGAGTCGGCGACAGCCATTCCACGATGGCCGGCACCAGCAGTACCGTGGCAACCAGACCCCGACCGGACCAGTTGCTCAGCGCATGACGGGTCCCCGCCAGCTTCATCACGATCAGGGCCGTCGCAGCGAGGGCGAGCAGAGTGCCCCAGAAATACCGGAGCGCATTGGCAGTCGGCCAGCGCCACCGAACTGCGCCACCCGCGCCGACCAGCGTCAGTCCCGCCACGATACCGACGAGAGGAAAGGCGAAGGTCGGATGGGTCAGCAGTCCGGTCATGATGATCAGGGCGGCAGCCGCCCAGTCCCACGGCCGGTCCCGGTCGAATGCTTGAATCAGCCACAGGCAGGCGAGAGCCGAACACAAGTAAACCAGGGTCCAGTAACGGGCAAACTGGCTCGAATAAAGATGCCACGGGGAGATGGCCACCAGGAAGGCGGCCAGCAGGCCGGCCCGAATGCCGAACACGGCTCTCGCGAGGAGCCAGGTCACCCAGACACCTGCAACGCCAAACAGAAAAGCGGGGAATCGGGCCATGAGCGGCCCCGGCGCCGCCACCTTGAGCAGACCCCAGGTGATCAGGTAATAGATCGGTCGCGCTGCGATGCCCGGACCGCCTACGCTCTGGCTATAGGCACCGAGATCGGCGGCATCTCGAAGGGTGTAAAGCTCATCCTGGTCCCAGGGCTGGCTCTGGAGACCATACAGGCGGAGGCCGAGTGCCAGCAGCATAGTGGCCCAGAGCAGCAGCCGGCTCCGGCGGTCCAACGTCAGCGCACCAGTCATGACGGCCCCGATCCGGCTTCATTGGTGAGCGCGACGGGTGGCCGGTCGTCGGCCAGCCTCGTTCCCTTGACCGCGAAGAGTACCCCACCGAATCCGGCGACCACGATCCAGCATGCGAAATAGAGCAGGCTGAATCCCAACGCGTCAGCCGCCACAATCCCGAACTGCCCCAACAGCAGCACCCAGACACCTTCCCGGATGCCAATCCCGGAGAAGGTGACTGGAGCCATGGCGCTGAGGCTCACGATCGGGACCATGATCAGGAGAGCAAGTCCGGGAACCGGGAGGGCGAGTGCCGAGGACAAGGTATACCAGACGCCGATGTAGACCGCCTGGACCACCAGGCCAAGCGCCAGGGCCGCAGCGCAGCGGGTCGGATCGCGGAGCAACGTTTGAAGGCTCGACCAGATGCCCTGGAGTACGGTGCCGAGCTTTCCCAGCCGGGAGCGCCAGCGGTAGGCCGCCAGCGCGACCAGGAGGAGCCCCAGCAGCGCGAGCACCAGTACCCATGGAGGCAGCTTCCACTGCAGCCGGGTTCCCAGGGACGTCATCAGCCCTGGCAAAACAGCGAGTCCCAGCAGGGTATAAATAACCAGCGCCAGCATTCCCACGATCCGATCGAGCAGCACACTGCCCACCGCTCGGCCGGTATCGGGAATTGCCTGAGTGACCGCCACGGCGCGCACCGCATCCCCCCCGACCGACGTGGGCAAGAACAGGCTGAAGAAGGCTCCGGCCAGGTAGAGCCGGTATAGATAGCGCCAGGGTGGGGCATCAGCCCCGATCAGCACCTTCCAGCGCCAGGCACTCAGGGCCTGGGCACTGGCCAGCAGGAGGATCGCCAGCGCCACACCGATCGAAGCACGCTGAGTCCACCGAATGGTCAGTGCCGAGAGATCAACCCGGGCCAGGATGATCGCGAGAAAGCCCAGTCCGAGTGTGAGCCGGAGCCAGAACTGCCATGGCCTGCGTGGGCGTGCCGGAGGTTCGCCGCTCCCTGCAACCGTCACAACGACTCCCCCAGATCAGATGCTAGATGGCGCTGCAGATGTCAGGACTAAACCATACCGTCATGTGGCCGGTCAGGCTCCCCGGCGGCGGTGGAGCGGCAGTTCTGGAAGCGGGCGGCCGGTGCGCCGCACCACCAGTTCGCCCAGGAGACCGACCGAAAGAAATTGAATGCCCGCGATCACGAGCAGCATGCCCAGAAAGAGCAGCGGGCGATTCCCGATGACCTCTTCAGCAACCAGGCGGAGATAGGACATGTAGATGAGGATGATGGTACCCACGCCGCCGAGACTCAGGCCGATGGTTCCAAAGAAGTGCATGGGCCGGGTCTGGAACCGGGTCAGCAACAGCACGGTCAGCAGGTCATACGCTCCCTTGACCAGCCGACTGACACCATACTTGCTCTTGCCCCAGATCCGGGGAGCATGCTCGACGGGAATTTCGGTGGAACGGAAACCCCGCTGGGCGGCGAGCACCGGGATGAAGCGATGCATCTCGCCGTACAAATCGAGTTCCTTCACCACCTCTCGACGATACGCCTTGAGGCCACAGTTGAAATCGTGCAGCGGAACGCCGGAGACCTTGCCGGTGACCCAGTTGAAAAAACGGCTCGGAAGGGTCTTGCCAAGCGGATCGTGGCGGATCCGTTTCCATCCGGAGACCAGATCGAACCCCTCGAGCGCCGCGATCAGGCGCGGCACTTCAGCCGGGCGGTCCTGCAGGTCGGCGTCCATCGTGATCACGATCTCGCCGGTGGCCGCGGCGAAGCCCACGTTCAGCCCAGCGGCTTTGCCTTGGTTGGCCCGGAATCGGAATACCCGAACGTGGGGATCCCTGTCCTCGAGAGCCAGCAGCAGTTCTCCACTGCCATCCGAAGAGCCATCGTCGATAAAGATGATTTCATAGTCACGCGCGACCTCGTTCAACACCGTGGTCAGCTCCCCATGCAGTTGCTCGAGAGTACCCCGTTCGTCGAACACGGGAATAACCATCGAAACACTGGGACGGGGCTGCTCAACAGCCGCTTGTGACATCCGATAACCGCCGGCTCGAGAAGAAGGTAGCGCCAAGTTGCCCGGAGCCTGCCTGCGGCATCACGGGAAGTCCGAGTGAAGTCTTCGCAGACCAAGCAAGAATAATACCACCTTCGAGTTAGGTCCAAATTTAGGATCGGATGGTTCCGCGCCCCAGCGGCCTCTAACCCGATGGAAGCCGGCTTGGTATGACGTTGCGGGATAGAGATTTGCCTGCGTTGCCGTCGGAGTGGGGTGGAAGCAATGGTGGGCGGGATGAGGCAGGGGTATTGCCGATCCACTGAAACGCCGGCAGAAAGGGATACGGAATCGAGGCTGCGTAGCGAAGGCGGCGGGACCACCGCACTGACTCTTCGATGGCTGGTTCCGAGCCTCAGCCGGTTGGAGACGACCCCGCGATGACTCCGAGGTACGCCTCTATCATGGGCTGGCTGAGGACTTCCCAACTGTAGGTTTCCTCGACCGTCTGGCGAGCGGCGGCGCCAAGCCGCTCACGCAGCGCGGCATCTCGCAGCACCAGCGCCACCGCCTCGGCGAACTCTTTCGGGCTGTCCCGGATGAGGATGTTCTGCCCGTCTACAGCCCGCAGACCCTCGCACCCGATCGACGTGCTGACCACCGCCTTCCCCATTGCCCAGGCATCCAGAATCTTGAGCCGGGTACCGCCGCCGATACGGAGGGGCACAATGAAGCAGCCCGCATCGTGGACGAATGGGCGCACGTCTTGAACGTAGCCGGTCAGTTCGATGCCGGGCTCGGCGGCAAATTGGCGCTGCTCCAGCTCCGTGGCGCGGCCGACCCATTGCACCGGGACGTCGCCAACCAGCTGCCGGAACTGCGAGTGGATCTCCGCCGACCAGTAGTCGAGCGCATCGCGATTGGGAAACCAGGTCGTGCCGCCGACGTAGACCACGCTCCTGCCCGCGCCGGCTCCGGGTCGGAAGGTGCCGACGTCCACACCGTTTGGCACTGTCAGGTACCGGCCTCGGGGCGCAATTTCCCGGAGCTGGTCGGCATCGGCATCGGAGACCGTGAGGTTGAGCGCCACTCGACCACACCACTGATGCTCGGTGGCCTCCATCAGCGCGGCCTGATGCCGGACATACCAGCGTCGAGGAGCGGTGCGTTCGACCGTGGCGCGGCGGGCCAGCAGTCGGGACTCAACGTTGTGATGCACACAGATCACGGGTACCTGCCCGAGCCTCGGCAGGTAAGCCGACAGGTCGAGACTGTCGACATGAACCAGCTGAAACCGGCCCGACGCAATGGCGGCATCCACCGCTACGCGGAAGGCGTGACTGTCGTGGACGAATTCGGTATACACCCGACCGA
Source organism: Gemmatimonadota bacterium (assembly GCA_041691295.1). Classification (GTDB taxonomy): domain Bacteria; phylum Gemmatimonadota; class Gemmatimonadetes; order Gemmatimonadales; family GWC2-71-9; genus DATEHG01. The sequence continues at coordinate 39,484 of JBEPVA010000006.1, read as the reverse complement.
GCGCCAGACTCCGGAAGTGATCCCACGCCATGCGGAGGCGGGAATGCTCCTGCGGAATGGGAAACACCTGCACCGTGGCCAGCTCGGCCAGCGCCCGCTGGCTGCCCGGTACGTCAGACTGCTCCAGACCGCCTTTCCATCGGTAGAAGCAGAGTGCGGTCACATCGAAGGTCCGGGCCAGGAGCCGTAGGACGTTGTACGTCCTGATGGCGACACCGGCATCCGGCGGATAGGGGAGGGTCTGGCAGAGGAACAGCAGTCTGGGCCTGGCGCCACCCTGCTGGCTGGCGCCGTCGGAACTCCGGAGTTGGCGAGCTTCGGGTGAGTCGCCGGTTGGTCGACCGCTCACCAGCCCGGATTGGTATTGAAGAGGCGGACACTGCCCCAGTTGATGCTCATTGTTTCCCCAATGGGCGGTCCCTGATTCAGGTTGCGTGACAGGGCCAGCCCATAGATACCGGTGACACTCCCGGTGGTGCTGTTGAGATTGCTGAACGCCAGGTTGTTGTCGATCCACAATTCGGTGCCGCCGTCCGGCTGACCGCTGGTGGCCACCTTGTAGTGGAAGCGATACCGGTGCCAGGCCCCGTCGAATACCTGGTACTTGGGTGCCATCGGGAAGTGGCCGGATTCTTCGTGGCCGGGCCAGCTCACGCTGATCGCATTGCCGGTGTTGCCGATCAGGATGTCGTACCGGGCGCCATCCTGGCCGCTGACCCGGCCGAAGACGAATTTGTAGTCGGGATTGGAGGAACAGCCGGCCCTGGCGGACGTGGTCCAGTCAGACGAGAACTTGACCCATATCTCGACCCAGGCTTCTCGCACCGTCGAGGGAAACTTGAAATTCCGGCCAACTGTGGTTTCGGCGCAGGGCTTGGTCGTCGGACCGAAAGTGTACTTCATGCTCTTGGTCGAGCCGTTGACACCCTGGGTCTGGTCGAGCGTGATTCGGGCATCGGTATTGTAAGCATCTTCCTCGCTGTAGAGTCCCAGCGGATCCGACAGCATCTGGGCGGAACTGGTGTAGGTGGAGAAATCCTCACTGACCCACGGCGTGATGGTCTGGGTAGTCGTCACGGTTCCGGAGACACTGGCCTTGATGGAGCCACCCAGCTGGGTCGCAGTGACCGTGAACGGTCCTTCAGTGGCGCCCGCCTTGAACAGACCGGAAGAGGACACAGTGCCGCCGGTGGCCGTCCAGGTCACATCCGGAACGATGGTACTGCCGTCGGACATCAACCCGGCAGCGGCAAATTGCCGGGTGGTCCCGGCCACCAGCGAGCCACCAGTCGGCGTGATCTTGATCGACTGAAGCGTAATGGTAGGCAAAACGACACTGGCCGCTGCGGTGTCGGCCAGGCGGCCGCTTCGGTCGGTGGCAATCACGAGATAGGAACCCGGCACCAGCGGGGCCGTGTACAGGCCGATGGGGGTGATCGATCCCCCGGTGGTCGTATAGGTCACCGGCGGCACTACCGGGCTGCCGTCAGTCTGGATGCCGCTGACCGAGAATCCCTGAGTGCCGCCGGGACCGAGCGTCGTCTGCAGGGGGGAAATGGTCAGCTTGGCCAGGCTGACGGTGCCGGTCGCGACCATGGTAACGCTGGGCAATCCCGCACTGCTCACGACAGCCAGCTGGGTCCCCGCGGTATCGCCGAGCCGCCAGGTGGCCCGGGCCGTGCCGACTGAGTCAGTGACCAGGTCCGCATTCAGGGCCCCGTTCTTGTTCACCGTCCAGCCCAGGACCACGTTGGGATATGGATTGCCAATCGAGTCGAATACCCTAACCACGAGCGGCTGAGCCAGCAGGTGATCGATCGGAGCGAATTGGCTGTCGCCGGAGATAACACGAATTACAATGGGAGGTCCTTGGGCTGGCTCGACCGGTGGTGGCAGCAGTGGACTTTCGATTACATCACCGGGCTTGCAGCCGTGCAGCACCAGTCCCGCGACCAGAAATCCCGCCATCGATGCCATGAACATAGGACGCACGAGGTTCCGAGTTGCCCGGTTGGGAAACGCCACATGACCCCCGCGTCCCGCCGGGCGCCAATAGCGCCTTAGGCCGGGGATCGCATTTCAGGAATATAACTGGATCGCTACGATTGGTCTCCTATAATGCATGACTTGCGCCGTCCGGGCAACCCGGCCTGTTGGCGAGTCCAGTAACTCAATATACCTGATTGTTTTCGGCCGACGACCCCATGGTGGAATCTCGGGGCAGCCTTCTGTAAAGAGAGACTGGAGCCCGGCCGCCTGGGGCGGCCGGGCTCCATCATTAGATGGACCCGAGTTCAAACATTCGGGTGGGATGACCCTACCAGCCCGGGTTGCTGTTGAATGCCCGGACCAGCCCCCAGTTCACGGTCATGGTCACGCCCGGGGCTGGACCCTGATTGAGGTTCCTCGCCAGCGCGATTCCATAGATCCCGGTCGCCGTGCCGGTGGTCGAGGCCAGATTGCTGTAAATCCGGGTATTGTCGATCCAGACCTCGTACCCGCCGTCGGCCTTGCCGGTGGCGCTGGCCAGCTTGTAGTGGAACCGATAGCGGTGCCACTGCCCGTCAAAGGTGTTGAAATTTGGCACCATCGAGGTAATGAACCCCTCCTCATGGGCCGGCCAGCCCAGACTGATCTTGGTGTTGCCGTTGCCGATGAGGATGTCGAAGCGGCCGCCGTCCATTCCGTTGATCCTGGCCAGAATGAACTTGTAGTCCGGGTTGGAGCTGCAACCGGAGCTGGCCGACGTCTTGAAGTTGGCCGAGAATTTGACGTAGAACTCGCTCCACGCCTCTTTCACGGTCGCGGGAAATTTCAAATTCCGGCCCAGGGTATTCTCGGCGCAGGGAGTGGCCGTCGGCTTGATCGTGTACTTCATACTCCTGGTGGAACTGCCGTAGCCCTGGGCCAGATCCAGCGAAATCCGGGCGTCGGTGTTGTACGCGTCCTCTTCGCTGTAGATGTTCCGCGGGTCAGACAGCATCTGGCTGGTGCTGGTGTAGGTCGAGTAGTCATCCGACACCCAAGGCGTCGCGCCGGCGGCCTTGCTCAGGGTCACAGCCGCGGTATCGGCAATGGCGCCGGTCGAGTACTTGGCAATAACCTTGAAACTCCCTGTCGCCGTCCCGGCGGTGTACATCCCGCTGGTGGTAATGCTCCCGCCGGTGGCGGTGTAGGCCACGGCAGGAGTGGTCTGGGTACCGTTGCTCATGGTTCCGCTGACCACGAACTGCTTGGTGGTTCCGGTGGGTATGGCGGCAGTACCTGGAGTCAGCGTCATGCTGGTCAGTGTCGCCGACGTCACGGTTACGCCCGCGGTATCCGCCATCGTGCCGCCGACATGCACCGCGATCACCCGATAACTACCCGTAGTCGTGCCGGCCTTATAGAGGCCCGCGGCGGTGATCGTGCCGCCGGTTGCCGAGAAGGTTACCGGGGAGGACTCGGTGGTCCCATCGCTTCGCTGGCCAATAACGCTGAACTGGCGGGTCGAGCCCGCGATGACGGATGCCGAGGCTGGTGAGATGGTCAGTTTGACCAGCGAGGTCACAGTCACCATGCTGGTGTCGGCCATCGTCCCGCCCTGCTGGCGAGCAATGACGCGGTACGTCCCCCGACTCGATCCCGCGGTGTATAGACCAGCGGAAGAGATCGTGCCGCCGGTCGCCGACCACGTAATCGCAGGCGGAGCACTGTCGCCATTACTCCACGTCCCCTTGGCAGTAAACTGGGTCGAGGAGCCCAGTCTGACCGACACCGGCGATGGGGTAAGCTGGATGCCACTCAGAATTGGCGCAGCCGCCACGACGGAGGCAGCTCCGGGCGCCGATGTCGATGTCGGCCCCTGTTGGTCGCCGCATGACAGCTGGGTGAATACCAATCCGCAGAGAACCACCGCGACCAGATCAGGCGCCCGGAGGGCCGAAGACTCAAAACGCATCACTACACGATCCCGAGACTAAAGCTGCAATGCACCCAACCGTTCCCGACCCCGCCGCCGCCCTTGGGATACGCAAGATCGTGAGGCCCCACTTAGTGTTCAATTACTCAAATACTACTCAATCAATTATCTCTCGATCTACCAAGACTCAAGACGTTGATGTTTATTACTTTAGGCACTGAACATGGATTCGGTAACAATCAGTCCGTTCAAAATCTGCCTACCAAGAATCGAGCAGACTGATTGAACTATCGAGGCACCCAGGATCAGCCCAGCCAGCAGTAATAACCCGCCCCCCATTGGAGGATCCCAGGGAGGGGCGGGTCTGCCGCACTGCGGTCCTGCGGCCGGGGGGGCCCGGCTTACCAGCCGGGGTTGGCGTTGAACACTTTGACGTCGCCCCAGTTCACACTCATGGTCACGCCGGCGGCCGGACCCTGATTGAGGTTCCGGGCCAGCGCCAGGCCATAGATCCCGGTGGCTGCGCCGGTGTCGCTATTGAGATTCGAGTAGGCCAAGGCCCCGTCGATCCAGAGCTCGGTGCCGCCGTTGGTCTGGCCGCTGGTGGCCAGCTTGTAGTGCAGGCGATAGCGGTGCCACTGGCCGTCGAATACCTGGTAGCTGGGCGCCATCGGCATCCGGGCCCCTTCCTCGTGGTTGGGCCAGCTGACCTCGAGGTAGTTGCTGCTGTTGCCGATCAGGATGTCGAACCGCGGTGTCCCTACCGTCCGGCCGAAGATGAACTTGTAGTCCGGGTTGGAGGCGCAGCCGGCGTTGGCGGCCGTCCGGAAATTGGCCGAGAACTTGGCCCAGACCTCGACCCAGGCCTCGGTGACCGTCCCGGGGAACTTGAAGTTCCGGCCCACGGTCGTTTCCTGACAGGGCGTGCTGGTCGCGGTCAGGGTGTACTTCATGCTCTTGGTGGAGCCGTTGACTCCGTCGGTCGGATCCAGGGTAATCCGCGGATCGGTGTTGTAGCCGTCCTCGACGCTGTACAGGTTCAGCGGATCGGCCAGCATCTGGCTGCTGCTGATGTAGCTCGAGAAGTTGTCCTCTACCCACGGGGTGATTCCACCAGCCGCGGTCACGGTCACCGTCGCCGTGTCGGCGATCAGACCAGCGAGGGCGCTGGCAATCACCCGGAAGGAGCCGGCCGTGGATCCCGCGCTGAACATGCCGGAGTTCGAGACCGAGCCACCGGTGCTGTTCCAGGTCAGGGTCGGCACACTGGTGCCTCCGTCACTCCACAGCGCGGCGGCGCTGAACTGCCTGGTGCCTCCGGCGGTGAGGCTGGCTGAGCCGGGAGAGAGTGTCAGGCTAGTCAGGGTGGCCACGGGCGCGGTCACGGTCACGGTGGATGTGTCGGCCACCGTCCCGCCTTGCTGGGTCACGATGACCCGGAAGGTTCCGGCGATGATGCCAGCCGTGTACAACCCACCACCCGACACGATGCCTCCGGTGCTGGTCCAGGTCAGCGCCGGCACGGCAGTGCCGCCGTCGCTCCAGAGCGCAGTGACCGCGAACTGGCGAGTGCCGCCGGTCGTGAGGCTGGCTGAGGCTGGGGTGAGCGACAGACTGCTCAGAGTGGCCGCGGGAACGCTTACCGTCACGTCGGCCGTATCCGCCACGGTCCCGCCCTGCTGGGTCGCGATGACGCGGAAGCTCCCGGCGCTGCCCCCGGCGGTGTACAACCCAGCACCCGATATGGTGCCGCCGGTGCTGGTCCAGGTTAGTGCGGGCACGGTGGTACCGCCGTCGCTCCAGAGCGCCGCCACCGAGAACTGGCGAGTACCGCCGGTCGTGAGGCTGGTCGAGGCCGGGGTGAGCGACAGACTGCTCAGAGTGGCTACCGGGGCCGTTACGGTCACAGCGGAGGTATCCGCCACGGTTCCACCCTGCTGGGTCGCAATGACCCGAAAACTCCCGGCGCTGCCGCCTGAGGTGTACAGCCCGTCGCTCGACACGGTACCACCGGTGCTGGTCCAGTTCAGCGCCGGCACCGAGGTGCCACCGTCGCTCCAGAGCGCCGCGACCGAGAACTGGCGAGTGCCGCCGGTGTTCAGGCTGGTTGAGGCCGGGGTCAGGATAAGGCTGCTCAACGTGACGGCCGGCGCGGTGATGGTCACCGTGGAGGTGTCAGCCAGGGTGCCACCCTGGTGGGTGGCCACCACCCGAAAATTCCCGGCCGAACTGCCCGCAGTGTAGAGACCGGAGGCAGACATGCTCCCGCCGGTCACCGCCCAGGTCACTGCCGGGGAAATGGTCGAACCGTCACTCCAGGTGCCGGTGACGGCAAACTGCCGGGTGGCCCCGGTGGTCAAACTGACAGAGGCTGGCGCCAGACTCAGCGTCGACAGCGTCACTGCGGGCGCCGTCACGGTCACGGTCGCGGTGTCGGCCACCAGGCCTGCCAGTGCGCTGGCAATCACCCGGAAGGAGCCGGAGGTGGTGCCGGCGGTATACAGTCCGGAACTCGAGACCGAACCACCGGTGCTGGCCCAGGATAGGGTGGGCAGCGAGGTCGAGCCATCACTCCAGAGCGCCGACGCGCTGAACTGCCGGGTGCCGCTGGTCAGCAGGCTGGCTGAGCCGGGACTCAGCGTGAGACTGGAGAGGGTCACGACCGGCGCATTGACGTTGACGATCGATGTATCGGCCAGGGTCCCACCAACATGCGCTGCGACCACCCGGAAGGTGCCAGCGCTGCTGCCGGCGGTGTAGAAGCCAGACGACGAGATGGTGCCGCCAGTGGCACTCCAGCTGACAGCAGGAGCCGAGCTGCTGCCATCGCTCCAACTGCCATTGACCGTGAACTGCCGCCCGCCACCGGTTACCAGGGTGACGCTGCTCGGCGTCAGCGTCAGGCCGGTCAGCGTGACCGGCGCGGCGGTGACCGTGACGGTCGCGGTATCGGCCAGGGTGCCGCCCTGTACTGTGGCGATGGCCAGAAAGGTGCCGCTGCTCCCGCCCGCGGTGTACAGACCGGAGCTGGAGATCGATCCTCCGGTCGCGGCCCAGGTGATGGCAGGAGCGGTAGTGCTACCGTTGCTCCACTGGCCGGTGACCGCAAACTGGCGGCTGGCGCCGGCGGTCAGCGTGGCGGTGGTGGGAGAGACCGAAACGCCAGTGAGGGTAACGGGATTGCCGACCACGACGATCAGCGAGGAGTCAGCGAGTGAGGAGTTGGTGTGGTGGCGAGCCCTGACCCGGTAGGATCCGGGAGCCGAAGCCACGAACCGGCCGCTCCCATCGATCGACCCGCCGGAGGAGGTCCAGTCGATCGGAGCGGCCACTGGGCCGCCGGATGCATCCAGGGCCTCTGCGGTCAGCTGGATGGCCTGGGCAATGGTCGCCGTATCAAGTCTGGGTTGTACCACGATCTGCACCACGGTCGAATCCGGCGGGGGGGCGAAGCCGGCAACCAGCTCGGGCGCCTTGCAGGACGTTCCGGTAACGATGAGACCCAGCAGGGCTACGTGGGCCATCGCGAGGCGACGAGACAGCTTGAACGTGAACGTCATTGTGCTGCAGATCCTCTTGCCACCAATCAGCCAGTCCAACCGTTCCCTACCCACCGCCCCCCTTGGACGCGACAAGGATGGCCCAATACTAGATATAGTTCAATAATTAGAAGCTGTACATCGAGTTTTTTAGTGCCATAGATATCACATTAATCTATTGTATTATATGAGGTTACAGAAAATTATCTTTCGTTCTGTATCAATGCACTGTCATTTTTTGCTACGATAATTGTAACTACCTGTGGACCTCGAGTTGGTTTGGAATGCGCTCCGGAGCGTGGAGCCGAACCACGGCCCAGGGTAGCGGTGCGGACAGCTGCCTCACGGCCCGGGCAAAAAAACCGACAAAAAAGACCGGGGAGCCACGGATCGTGGCCCCCCGGTTACTCCATTACCACTGGTCGTCGCAGGTTAACAGCCGATGCGACTGGTACTCACCACGATGTTGTCGAAGTAGCGTTCCTGGGCCTTGGGCGAGCCCGCGTTCCAGAAATTCTCGAAGAAGAGCGCATTGATGCCGAAACTGCTGAAGCTGCCGAGCCAGTTGAGGCCGGTCCGTGACGCATCCAGCTGGCCGTTGACCCACACGTCGAATGCCCCATTTGCCTGGCCCGCGTCGTTGAGCCGCATGTGAGCTTCGACGCAATACCACTGTCCGACGTGACTGGCATCGAACAGCTGGATCTTTCCTTCGGCAGCGCCGAGATAGCTGAAATGGGCAAAGTCGTTGAAGCCGGTTGTGACGAGATTACCCGCTGCGTCCGTGCCGCGATACGGATCGATCTCGAGGTGATTGGCGTTCGACCCCATGCCGCTCCAGACATGGCCGGCCGCAGCCTGGGCCCAGGTCGATGAGGACGCGAACACGAAGGCTCGGCTCAATTTGTCACCACCACCTCCGGTCCAGCCGGCCTGGTGGCGGACGTACATCCGCCAGTACAACTCCCGATAGTTTGCAGTCCCCGCATCGGCTGGTTTGAAATACCCTTGTGGCGTCTTGCCGAGCGCCAGGTGCAGAGAGCCACCGTTCTGCTGGCCGGCAGCCCACTTGATTCGCATCCCGAACGAGCCGCCGTTCCCTACCCCACTTGTCCTGGTAAAGGTGCCACCGGCATTGTCGACCTCGAAGTACCTGGACAGCCGGTCCTGTTCAAAGTCGTCACACCAGACCCACCCGGCCTGCGGGGCCGCGCACTCATTGGCCAGGGTTCCACTCGCGGCGGTGACCGTGACGATGGAGCTGTCGGCCATTGACCCGCCCTGATTGACGGCAATCACCCGAAAAGTGCCGGCCGCGCTTCCGGCGGTATACAGTCCTCCACTGGTGATGGTGCCACCAGTTGCGCTCCAGGTCACCGGCTGCGGATCGACGCTGCCGTCGCTGCGAGTGCCGGAAGCTGTGAACTGGGCTGACGCCCCGGCCGCCAGCCCGACCGTGGCAGGCGCGACATTCAGCTTGGTCATCGTCGTGAGCGTCACGACGCTGGTATCGGCAGTCGATCCACTCTGCTGGCTGGCAATGACCCGGTAGGTACCCTTGAGGGACCCGCCCCGGTAGAAGCCGGTGGTGGTGATCGTGCCTCCAGTCGCTGACCAGGTCAGCGCCGGAACCGAGGTGCTGCCGTCACTCCACCTGGCGGCAACGGCGAACTGCTGTCCGGCCCCAATATGGAGTGAGGCGCCTGCCGGCGTGAGAATGAGGGAGCTGAGGGTTGAACCGGCGGCCGGTGGCGCGCTGACGGCATTGACCGGCAACGCCTGTGAGACCGGCTCCGACGACGGGGCCTGGGAATCCGCACAGGCCTGAAGCGCCAGGACGAGGCCGATGAGACCGCAAAGCGAGCGCGCCGCTGGGCGCGAAGATTCAGTGAAAAACGGCATCTATCTGTGTCGCTTGTAATTGATCCCGAACGTTCAGCCCAACCATTCCCGTCCCGACACCCCACTTGGACGCGCGAAGATTCGTGGCTCGGGGGGAGGCAAACAATCGATAGATATCGACCAGCGGAGTGATTGTGCGGGGCGAAGCAACTAACCCGAAGACCGATCCTCGGTTATCGCCATGACCAGAGGTTTGTAACAGAGACTGCAGAGGAATCTTGTCAGCTGCCATCGGTGACAGGCTTCACGCCATCAGGAACCCGATGCCGCTAGTCGGACCTGGCCGGCGGGCCGGCGGTTGAAATGGTCAGGTATCCCTCCCCTCCAAGAGGGCCCAGGGGGGAGCGATCCATTCCTTCCATTCGTCCGCCCAGCCAGGCCGTGGCTCTGGGAAAGAGCCGGTCGAATGGGTGGGGCCACGGCAGGAAGTGAAAATAGAAGCTGTCGCGCAGGGCCAGTCCCGCGGACGCCAGATTGCGCCGCGCCTCTGCCGGACGGTGGCGCCTGACCCGGAAATGGCGGGGCCGGACCTGGACTCCGCCGATCCGCCGGATGATGGCATTGACCGGTGCCAGGAACCAGGGCTGTCGCTTGAGTGCCTCCACGGCAAAATCGAGATATCCCGCGATCGACCAGTAATTGGTGAATGGCAGCACGAGGTGAGCCCCAGGTCTCAGCGCCCGCCGGAATTCCGCCATGACCTGGTCATCGTTCACCAGGTATTCGATGACGCCAGCCGAGCAGACGAGGTCGAATGAGGCCGCCGGAACCGGCAACTGCTCGATGCTGCCGAGCATCAGCCTGGGATTCGAGGCTGGGTCCCTCCGGCGGAGGCGCTTGTCGGTGAGCTGCAGCATCGACCGCGATGCGTCCAGCGCCCAGACTTCGAGCCCCCGAGCCGCCAGGGCCTCGGCCAGGTGTCCGGGGCCACAGCCGGCCTCCAGCACCCTGGCGCCGGGGGGGAGACCGAGACGGTCAATGGCTTCCAGCATGCGCTGGAGCCGAACGGTCATCAGGGACCGGGTGCCCGCCCCGTAGTGCAGCGCATCGTAATCATCGACGCTGCTCTGGAAAAATTCGCGGGCTTCGACCGGCTGGCGCGCGGGATCAGTCGCCGTCATCGGGCTCTCCTCAGCACCCGACTCGGGCGGTGCTGACTACAATGTTGTCGAAGTAACGTGCCTCAGCCTTGGCGGCTCCGGCATTCCAGAAATTCTCGAAGAACAGGGCGTTGATTCCGTAGGTATTGAAACTCCCGAGCCAGTTCAACCCGGTTTTCGAGGCATCCCGTGAACCATTGACCCAGACCTCGAAAACGCCATTGCTCTGGCCCGCATCGTTCAATTTCATGTGGGCCTCGACGCAGTACCAATTCCCGACGTGCGCGGCATCAAACATCGGAATTGAACCCTCGTCAGCCCCGAGGTAGGTGAAGTGGGCGAAATCGTTGAAGCCGGTGGTGACCATATTCCCGACGGCATCGGTACCGCGGTAGGGGTCGATCTCCAGATTGTTCTCGTTGCTCCCCATTCCGCTCCAGACGTGCCCCGCTGCTGCCTGGGCCCAGGTGGTGGGGGAGGCATACACGAACGCGCGGGTCAGCTTGTCTCCCCCACCGCCCGTCCACCCAGCTTGATGCTTGACGTAAATCCGCCAGTACAACTCACGATAGATCGCGGTACCGGCGTCGGCGGCCTTGAAGTAGCTCTGCGGGGTCTTGCCCAGGGCCAGATGCAGCGAGCCGCCATTCTGCTGCCCGGCAGCCCACTGGATCCGCATTCCGTACGAACCCTGGTTGCCGACTCCAGCCACCCGGGTAAACGTGCCACCCGCATTGTCGACCTCGAAGTACTTGGCGGATCGATCCTGCTCGAAGTCATCGCACCAGACCCAGCCGATATGCGGTGTAGCGCACTCGTTGGCCAAACCGCCGCCGGGCGCTGTGAGGATGATCGTCGAGGTATCGGCCCTGGTGCCGGCCTGGTGAGTGGCAATGACCCGGAAGGTGCCCGCGGTGGCGCCGGCGGTATACAGCCCGCCGGCGGCAATTGCGCCTCCCGTCGCCGAGTAATTGACCAGTGGGGTGGTCGAACTGCCATCGCTCCAGGTACCGGACACGGTAAACTGCTGGGTGGCGCCGGTGGCCAGCGATGCGCTGGAGGGAGCCAGCACGAGGGTGGTGAGTGTGGGTGCGGTCAGCGTGATCGCCGCGGTGTCCGCCAGGGTGCCTCCCCGCTGGGTGGCAATGACCCGGAAAGTTCCCGCCGTATCGCCGGCATGGTACAGCCCGCCGGCAGTCACGGTGCCGCCGGTGGCGGTGTAGTTCACGGCCGGCACGGTGTGGCTGCCATTGCTCCAGGTACCTGAAACCGCAAACTGCTGGCTAGCGCCGGTCGTGAGCGAAGCGGACCCAGGCGCCAGCACCAGCGCGGTGAGTGTGGGCGCCGCGAGCGTCACGATGGAGGTGTCCGCTAGTGTGCCAGCCTGCTGAACCGCGATGACCCGGAAGACGCCGGCGGTGGTACCAGCGGTGTACAGGCCACCAGGGGTGATGGTACCGCCAGCGGCGGAGTAGGTGACGACCGGTGTCGTGGTGCTGGCGTCACTCCAAGTACCCGACACCGAGAACTGCTGGGCAGCCGTCGTTTCAATCGTGACCGCGGCAGGGGTAAGTGCGAGCGTCACCAGGGTTGGCGGAGGGGGGGCCAAAACCGTGATTACAGCCGTGTCGGCAAGCGCCGCCGTCTGGGCCGTCACGACGACATGGAACGAGCCGGCCACCGAACCGGCGGTATACAACCCGGCATTCGTGACCGTGCCGCCGGTTGCCGTCCAGGCGACCGCCGGTTGGGCGGACCCGCCATCACTCCAGATTCCCTCTACCGAGAACTGGGCCGTGCCGCCCATTCCCGTCTGCAGGGTGGCCGGGGTGATCAGCACCGTTGTGAGGGGCGGCGCGGGCGCGGGCGTCACCGCCCCGCCGCCGCAGGCCAGGACGAGCGAGGCGCACAGGGAAAATCGCAGAGGATTGGCCGGGACGCGCGAGAGCATGCGAGCGCTCCTCCTCTCGGATCGGGTGACCTGGGTCAGCGAGTGATCAGGCATTCGCAGGGTCCCGGCCAGAGGCAAGCCCCGGCGATGCTTGTGAACCTGAAACCGGTGATGGATCGTGAAACCGGCGCTTGAGTTTGAGGAACGGCCGCTCGATCACGAAATAGGATCCCGACGCCAGGAGCACCGAGCAGAGCACTCCGATCATGAATTGCACCGATTCGGGGAGTGACGCGGCCTTGTGCCCTAATCCGAGGCCCCACTGATGGTACAGGTACAGCGGATACGAGATGCTGCCGAGATAGCGCATCACCGGATGCTCGAGCCAACTCCATAACGGGTGGGCCGCCAGCTGCAGTATCTGCACGATGAAGATGGCCACCAGCACGGCATCGACGGTAAATCCGGGCCCATAGTGATACGCCGATGGGGCCACCAGCCGCGAGATCATGAGGGCGCCGAGTGTCAGGAGCGGCAACCACCCGGCACTGGCCAGCCGCGGCGCCATCCTGACCATGACACCGCCCCGACTGAGTACCGCCAGCAGGCAACCGACCGCCAGATTGTCGAACCGGGTTTCAAACACGTTGTAGACGTATGCAGTCCCGAAGCCGAGCTGGTACCAGGCGATGCACCGCCAGGCCAGAACGATCGTGATGGCGACGAGCAAGCCGTTGACAAGAGCCCTGGTGCCGCGTCGGGCCAGCAGCAGGAAGCCGAGCGGCCAGAGCAGATAGAACTGCTCTTCCACCGCGAGGGACCAGGCGTGCGCCACCGAGTTCGAAGGGTGGCCATGAAAGGCGTTGTAGTAGTTGACGAAATAGAGCAGGGCGGGCACGATCACTGGACGGATCCGGCTGTCGCCACGGATCAGGTCGAGGCCGATTGAAACGGCCAGGAAGGCGTAGTAGGCCGGGAAGATGCGCAGCGAGCGACGCAGGTAGAAGTGCCGAATCGAGATATCGCCGGTGGCATCGTATTCCTTCAGCAGCAGCCAGGTGATCAGGAAGCCGCTGAGGACGAAGAATGCGCTGACCCCGAGGTCGCCGGGCGCGTTGCTCCCGAAGTGGCCCAGCATGACGGTAAAGACCGCTATGGCCCGCAGGCCATCGAGACCGGGCAACCGAGTGCCCTGCAGGACCGCCTGATAGTCCGCTGCTCCGCGGGCTCGCATCAGATGGTCTCCCACGGAAGCGTCGAATCAGCGCGGCGGCGTGGCCCGCGGCACACCATGGCCGGACAACTCACGCGGCGCTCCGGCCGGCCTGATCGATCCAGGCCTCCAGTGCAGCCAGATCGCGACCACTCAGCCGACTGTGGGTGGGCAAGGTGATGAGTTCAGCGGCGAGCCGACGGGCGCCCGGAAAGTTCCCCACCTGCACCGCCCGCTCCCGAAACCCCGGCAGGTCGGCCAGGCTCAGTGGATAGCTCGGCTGAATCCCAAGCCGTGACGACACGCGACCGGCCAGCAGAGTTGCGCGGGGCGCCGGAGGGAGCACGGCGAGACGGAGATAGCCCGGCCGCCAGCCGGCAACGCCGGGGAACAGAGTCCACCCGCCGGCTGCCATCAGCCGGTCGGTGAGTCTGGCGGCATTTCTGGCCCGGGTCGCCGTTTCGGCCGGCGCCAGTGGCCAGGTCTTGACCACAGCCGCCACCGAGGGTGCTGATTGCTGGCGGGGCGGATGCGGGGGGTGATAAATGGTTTCTCCCAGGCGCAGTGCGGGGATTGAGGACGGCAAGCCGTAGATCGAAGGCCTGCCGAGCAGCCATTGGGCGGAGAGTGCCAGGACTTCGCGTCCAGCGGGCCCCGCCGGTTCAAGATTGAGCTGTCCGACCCGACCTGCAGCCCGGGTCGAGTTAACCAGGAGCGCCCCGCCAGTGCCGCCAGTCGTCCCTTTTCCTCGCCCAAAGCTCAGCACACCGAAATCGCCAAAACGGCCGGCGGACCTGTCTTCGTGACGGACCCCGATCGACTGGGCCGCATCCTCGATAATCGTGACCTGCGCAGCCGCCGCGAGTCCCAGCAATCGATCCATCGCGATCGGAACGCCGTAGAGGGGTGCTACCAGCAGGGTGGCTACCCCAGATGCCAGGACTGCCTGCAGCGAGGCTTCATCCGGCGCCAGCGTGAGGGGATCAACGTCGTAGAGCACGGCCTGGACGCCGGCCGCTTCCACCGCGGTGGCCAAGTCGTAGCAGCCAAAAGCGGGCACCGCGGCCCTGCCACCGGCAGCCGCAATACGGAGCGCGAGGGCCAGGGCCGATGTCCCGCTATCGGTGCGCACCAGCAGCGCCGGTTCGTATTCGTCACTCAGCAGGCGCTCCAGTCTCACGCTGTCCCGATCGGCGCCCGTCAGTGCCGCCCGGCCAGCCGAGCACACCGCACCAAGTGTCAGCGGCGAGTAGGTCGGAAGCTGATGACGAAGACTCACGGGATCCCGCGCACCAGATGAGGCCCGATAGTGGTTGCCACCGCCAGGGGCAATCGCTTCCAGATCCGCGGTCCCCAGGAGTAGGCCCCGGCGTCCGGTGACGGCGTCGCGGCCTCGGGGCTATCAGCAACCTGGTACCACCACAGTTGCTCGTCCCTGGAACCCCACTGACTCTTGAATCGGTGGGTGCCACCACCGACGGAGCAGCGCCCAAAATTGAACAGCCCCAGTCCGGCATCCACCGCCCGCTGCATGAACGCCCAGTACAGCAGCATGTTGGGCGAGAGCTTGTTGTACTCCGAGAGGGCGGAAGCCCAGGTCATCTCGAATTCGGAGTTCCACCGGAAACCCGCCCCGGCGGCGATCGGTTTTCCATTGTAGTAGGCGCACCCGAACCAGACATCATCTGGAAAGGTTCGTTGAATAGCAGTGAACAGCGCGAGTGGCTGAGTAGGTGTGCCGAGATCACGCATGTGATGAGCGAAGACCGCAAAGAACGGCTCGACCTGCTCGGGGCCAAAGGCCACCGTGACCCCTTCCTTCTCCGGCCGCTTGATCTGGCTGCGGAGCTTGCTGCCGAGGGCCTTGCTCAGCGCCGCGGTTTCGGCCGGCAGGTCAAGCACGACCGTGATCTTGCGGTGCGAAACGGGCAGGTCGATGGCCAGCGGCTGACGGCTGCGCAGTTCCACGAGCTTCACTCCGCCCTACCGCGACATCTTCTCGACCGCGGTGGCCAGGACCCTGACTGCCTCGGAGGACCCCAGCGGTCCGCCGTAGTTCAGGTACGGCATGGAGACGAGGTAATGCCCGAACAGGGCGGAGCGGACCCGGACGAGCGGGAGCACGCCGCTGATCGTGCCGTCGGATTCCCGGGCAACGAGATAGGGGCAATCGTGACCGAAGACCTCCGCCATGAGCGGCTTCCAGCCGAACAGGTGAAAATGGGTCCATCCCGGCTGGGACCGGACGAATGCATCCCACTCGTCCGCCCGGCCGGTGAACGGCGTGACGGTCAGGCTCACTTCAATGCTCCAGGACCGACGGGCCCGCGGGCCAGGCTTGGCGACAGGCCCGGATGGCGGGCCACCGAAGTGAACTGAAACTGGGTCAGCAGTCGCTCCAGCCGAGGCAGGGTGCGGGAAAGCCCGCGATAGTGGCGGATACGGGTCAGCAGGCCGGTGTTGAAGCGAGGCTGCCCCGGATCAACCTCCCACGGGTGGATGTAGAACATCGCGGCAGCGCCACGGGCGCCATGCTCACGGAGCGCTCGCTCGGTCAGAGCGTATGGCAGCTGACGGAAATAGCCGCCACCGGCGGCCGGAACCCGGATGCCGCCGATCACGGTCGTGGCCAGCGGAATTTCGAGCAGGGCACCGGCGGGTCGAAGCAGGTAATGCGGATCGGGGGGCGCGGATGGATAGCCGTAATCCGGGCGCCGAATCGGAAACAGGCTCGAGTCATATCGATAGCCCTCCTCGAGCAGCACATCGAAGGCCCACTCGTGGCCCGGAATGATCGAGAAACTGGGCGCACGATACCCCGTGACCAGCTGGCCGCTGACCGATTCGAGCACGGCCTTGGAGTCACGAACTTCGGTGCGGAACTGGTCGGGTGAGAGCGTCGTGACCCGGCGATGCCACCAGCCATGGGATGCAATCTCATGACCTGCCGCCGCAATTCGCCGGACCACTTCCGGATGCCGATCAGCTACCCAGCCAAGGATGAAAAAGGTGCCGAAGGCTGTGCGCGCCGCCATCAGGTCCAGCAGCAGGTCCACGTTCCGCGCCACCCGGCTCGGCTGGCTATCCCAGCTGTCTCGGCGGACGAACGGCTCAAGCGCGACCACCTGGAAGTGCTCTTCCACGTCGACGGTGAACAGGTGAACGGCCGGTGGCTGGCTGCCTGGAATCATCGGAATCCGAAGATGGGAAAAGACCCAAAGGTAACCCCATATACGCAGGCAACTACCGGGCCATCTTCGGTTTCCCCGGGCCACATCGGCCTATATTGAGCAGGTGCAGGGACCCAGAAAGCACGTCAATTCAGCCGCTCACCGCCGAGGCGGGCCACTCGAACCCCGGGTGGGCCGATGGCTGACCGCGGCTGCCGCGCTGGTCATCGGCAGCCTGACCCTGTTGCCTGACCCGGACGGTGCCCGGCTGGCAGCACTCACTCCGTTCCTGTGCCTGGTCTGCGGGGAGTACGGCGGGGTCGATGTTTTCCTTAACCTGTTGCTGTTTCTGCCATTGGGGGCAGGTCTCGGGCTGATGAGGGTCCCCGCTCGGCGCGCGATCCTCATCATGGCGGTCAGCACGGCAGTAATAGAGACCCTGCAAGCTGTCGCGATTGCGGGCCGCGATGCATCGCTCAGCGACCTGCTGACCAATACCATCGGTGGCTGTGCCGGATTCTGGCTGGCGGCACATTGGCGGCAGCTGGTTCTACCCGACCAGGTGTGGAGCCGCCGCCTGAGTGGGCTGACAAAAGCAGGGTGGATTGGCGTGTGGGGGCTCTCGAGCTGGCTGATGCAGCGATCGTTGCCATCAGTGCCATGGTGGGGCCAGCTGGCGGCGCCCGGCGTGACGGCAGCAGATTATCCGGGCCGCATCCTGCATGCGGAGGTCGGTGGAGTCGGCGTGGCAATCGGCCAAATCGCGGCGGTAACGCCGGTGGTTGACCGGCTGCAAGCCGAGTCGGCGACCGTGATACTTACCGCCGTGCCCGGGGCAGCCACACGGAACCTCGCCTCCATGTTCGGATTGCTGAATGGCAACCAGCAGGAGGCGTTGCTGATTGCGCAGGACGGCCGCGACCTGGTGTTCCGGGTGAGGAGGCGCTCCTCGGACCTGGGATTGCGACAACTCGAACTCGTGCTTCCCGGGGGAGCCGGCCAGCCCGGCGACACTATTGCGATCGTCGGAACTCTGACCCGAACCGGCGAGGCGCTGCGCTCCGTCCACGGCGCTGACACGGTCACAGGCGCGCTCGAGCTGACGCCAAGCCTGGGATGGATGATGGTCCTGCCAGGCGCGTTTCGTCGAGCATCACTGATCCGGTGGTTGAGTGTGCTTTGGCTGGTGCTGTGGATCACGCCGGTGGCGTACTATGGCAGTTGGACCGCGCGACTTTCAGCTCACAGGCCTCTGCGACAACGATTCGAGTTGGCTGCATCGGTCGTGGCCGGCCTCTGGCTGCTGCCGCTCTTCCTGCGCAGTCCGGCTGGCAGCGCAATCGACTTGATCGGGGCAGCCATTGGTGTGGCCGCCGGCGAAGGGCTCAGCAGGTGGTCGGCCGGGTGGAATCAGCGGCCGGCTGATCCTGGGCAGGATGCGGCCTGAGAAAGGCCAACATATGTTTGCTTACCCAGCCCCGCCAAGGCCTCTCAGTCGCTCGCTGAGGCCACTCTCCCCCTCCGCCGAGCGGTCATGACGCCAGCGCCACCACAGGCACGGACGCACCTGCCTTCCCTCGACGGGATCCGCGGCCTTGCTGTGCTCATCGTGATCGTTCATAACGCCACGTACATTCTCGGCCCCGTCACCGCGCTGCCCCTCAAGATCGTTTCGGCACTGGCCGCGACGGGGTGGGCGGGCGTTCAGCTGTTCTTCGTCCTTTCCGGGTTCCTGATCACCGGGATCCTGGTTGAGACCCGCACCGAACCCCAGTACTTCCGATCGTTCTATATCCGACGGACCCTGCGGATCTTCCCGCTGTACTACGGCTTCCTCATCCTGGTTCTGGTGGTGGCGCCGCCACTGATGGGCATCCCGGAGTGGACCGAGCAGGTCCATGCCAATCAGGGCTGGTACTGGAGCTACCTCTCGAACTGGAGCACGACCTTCGGGCACGGGATTCCCGGCCTTTCGCATTTCTGGTCGCTGGCAGTGGAAGAGCAGTTCTACGTGGTGTGGCCGCTGCTCGTGTGGGCACTCAGTGTAGCCGGGGTGCTCCGGGTGGCGGTGGCGCTGATGCTGCTCGCGCCGCTGTGCCGCTACCTGCTCCACCTCCTCGGCCTGCCGCAAGTGGCGCTCTACGAGTTCACGATCTCCCGGATGGATGCCCTGGCCGCGGGCGCGGCACTGGCGATTCTGGTCCGTGATCCCCGCGGGCTGGGGTGGATCACCCGCTGGTGGCGGCCGCTGGCTGCGGCGTCACTGCTCGTCCTGCTCGGATTTACCGTGGTCAACCATGGATTTCAGGGTGATGATCTCAAGGTCCAGGTCCTGGGTCAGTCGCTCCTGATCCTGGCCTGCCTGTCACTGCTGGTAGCGGCGCTGGACCTGGGACGGATTGAGCCGTCCGGTATTTCCCGGATCCTGCAGCAGCCAGTGCTGCGGATGTTCGGCAAGTACAGCTATGCGATGTATGTCGTTCATTTCCCGATTCACACTATCGCATCATTCTATCTGGCTGATGCCGTGAACCAGGGAGGGACCGCCGATCGGCTGGCCCGCCTCGCGGCGTATGATCTTCTCATTGTGGCGCTCTCCCTGGGCATCGCCATACTCTCCTGGTTTCTGTTCGAGGCCCGGATCCTGGCGCTCAAGGACCGCTGGGCACCCCGCCCCACCAGCCCGCTGACTCCAGCGACGGTAGCCATTCCGTGAGTCGCTACGAAGAGGCGGTGCCGGATGTACCACCGGCAGACCTGACCCTGACCGAGCGGATCCGGGATGCGGCGAACGTCATTCTTCGCAGTGGCGGGACCGACTGGCGGCAGGCCATCCTGAGGGCGGGGGCCATGCTGGAGGTGTCGGATCCGCTCCGGCTGCTGGGCAACGACGCCGCCGGCAACTGGCTGTGGCTCGGGGACTGGCCAACCAGTGAGCGGGCACTCGATGTCGGCGGCGGGCCGGGGGATACCGCAGCGGCGCTGGCCTCACTGTTCAGTGAGGTCGACTACCTGGACCACGACGCGGGCTGGGTGGAATTCGCGCGTCATCGATTCGGCACCCGGGCCTCCCCCCGGGTGCGGCAAGGTGGAGTTGAGCTGGTGAGTGCACAGCCCGGCTCGTTTGGATGCATTTCGATTACCGCCACCACCCGCCGCCCCGATTCCGAATCGGCCGGGATGCTGGCAGACTGCCACCGACTGCTGGCACCGGGGGGTCTGCTGCGCCTGATACCCCGTATCCCGGTGAAGCAGGAGGGGGTGTCACGAATTCGGACCCTGGTCGATCAGGTCGTCTCCGGTGAGTTGACACAACGGGCGTGGGGACTGGCACTGCGTCAGGCTGGATACCGCCCTCTCGGCACCTACTACGCCGAGCCCTCGCTGAGCTACCCCTACTATCTCATGCCGGGAAACCGCCGCGCCGTCCGGGCCGCGGAACGGCTGCATGATGATCACCTGGCGGGCGGCCGGAGCCGTGGCTGGATTGTGCGAGCGGGGCTGCATGGCGCGCTGTATCGCCACTACTTCCTGCTGGCCACCAAGTGAACCGGACGCTGCTGGCCTTGCTCGACGGCCTGGCTGAGGACCCTGACCCGCGACTCCGGCGGCGCTGGTCATCCGTGATCATGCACCGCAACGTAGGCGCCATTCCGGTGTCGGAGCTGCCCGCCGGCGAGTTCAACTGGAACCGGGGGTTCGACCTGCTGCTGCTGGACCGTGACGGCAATCAGACCCACATCTGCAAGGTCCGCCCCGCCCGCGACCTGCGGGCCCGCAACGAAGCCCTGGTCATGGCCGCCATGAGGCTGGACCCGGAAGTGAGTTCCCTGCTGCCACCCAGCTATTACCGCTCGGTGCCTGACCTCCAGGTACTGGTCACCGCGTTCCTGCCGGGCCGCCCTTACCAGCATCGGCTGCGACTGATCCCGGCCGCCGACTGGCTGACCGACATGCGCGAAGTGCTGCCACTCAGCTGCCGCTTCTCGGCCCGGGCGGCAGAGCTGATTCCCGCCCTGGGTGGCCATGGCGAACAGCTCGATCTGTCGAGCCTGACGTCCGAGGAGTTCAGCTATTTGGCGGGCCTGGGCATCGAGCATGACAAGCTGACGACGCTGCGCCGACGGCTCGAGGCGGTTGCGCCGCTCCAGGCCTCACTCCAGCACGGCGATCTGTGGCCGGCCAACCTGCTGTACGACCGCGGTAGCTGGTCGCTGCTGGACTTCGAAGCGTTCGGACGAATCAAGGTGCCGTTGTTTGATGCCATCCACCTGCTCAGAACCTGTCTTGAGATTCGAACCGTTGAGCCGGACGCCCCGCTCTGGCTCCGACGAGTCCTGGGGCCCCAACCGGACGGCACGGCTTGCCGTCAGCTGATGATGGAGGCGGCGCAGCGCGAGGGCGTGAGTGCGGAACAGGCGATCGGGGTGCTGATCCACTACTGGGCGGTCCTTGCCCGACGCTCCCACCTGGCCGGCAATCCCCGCGGGTTCTGGGAGCCGCTGCTGGCGGAAGTGCGGGAGCTGGCCCGGCTGATCGCCGAGGAGCCAACCGTGGTGGACCGGCTGTTTTCAGGGGGCTGAGTCTGCCGCCCGGGTCCTCGACCGCAGGCGCGACACCAGCCAGTTCATGAGATCGATATCCGGATCCCCGCGATAGACGAAGCCAACCCAGACCAAGCCGAAGACGCCGACCAGCGCGAAGCCGCTGAGCATCAATGGGATCAGCCCCCGGACATCGAGCGTGGTCCTGGCAAACCAGAGCAGGCCCAGTCCCGGTATGCTGCCCAGCAGTGGCCGCAAGACCACCCGGCGCACGAATAGCGGCAGGGACACCGTGAGCTCCCGGCAGGTGAAATAGATCATCGAGAAGCCCAGCAGCATGTTGGGCACCGCAGTACCCCAGGCTACGCCGGCCAGTCCGTAACCGCGAACCCACCACAGGCTCAACACCAGGTTGAGCACTCCCGCCACCGCGAAGGCAATACTCGGCGCCGCCGGCTTCCCGACGCCCATAAGAATGGCCTGGGCCACGCCACGAGCCGGCAGAAAGACGAGAAAAGAGATTATCAGAATCTGGAGCACCTGGCCGGCCGGCCCCTCGAATTCCGCTCCCAGCCACCAGCCGAGAAAGCGGGGGCCGAGGACCAGCAGAAATGATCCGGTGAGCAGGGTCAGCGAAAAGGTGATCTTGGACCACTTGAGAAACAGCGTCTGGAGGGCAGCCTGATCACCGCTCGTGTGCAGGTGAGTGGCGTTGGGCATGACTACCACCGCGATGGCCGCGACAAATTCCATCAGATATTGGGTCAGCGAATTGGCGACCGTGTATTGAGGAATGAACGACAGAGCGAGAAAGCCGCCGATGACGAGGGAATCGGTCTGATAGGAGAGCTGTGAGCCCATGCTGAGCAGCATTACGAAGAGACTGAAAGACAGGATCTGGCGGAGCATGGGCCAGTCGAAGTGACGCAGATGAATCGTCAACTGGGGGTATCGGCGGCGCAGTACAATCCAGCAGGTTACCATCTCGAACAGTGCAATGCTCAGGTTGAGGACCGCGAGGGCCAGCAGGCTGTGCCAGTGCCAGACCAGCAGCAGGTTGAGCCCGAGGCGGAGGATGACCGCGGCCCCCATGATCAGGTTGCGGACCCCGAAATCCTGATACGCGGCCATGATCCCGTAGGGCAGCTGCTGGATGAAGCCGATCCCGACGCAGATCACGACGAGGATAAAGGCGATCCGGGCCTCGGGCAGCAGATCCGGGGGAACGTGGTAGACTGCCGAAAAGGCGAAGTAGAGGCCGGCGCCGATGACCAGGCTCATCACCCCCATCGACAGATACATCCCCGCAAAGGTGCCCAACGCCCGGTTCAGCTTGTCGAAATCCTTCTCGGCGGCATACCGCGCCACATACCGCAATGACGCCATCGGGGCGCCGAGCGAGAGCAAGGCCAGGTAGCCCGTGATGGACGTGATCAGGATCCAGGTGCCGTAGCCTTCGTCGCCGAGCGCATGGATGTTGTACGGCAGGAGGATGTAGGTGGAGAGGACCGTGATGATGGTCACCACCCAGTTGGCCCACACGCTCAGGAACATTTAAGAAGCGGAGCCCGGCTACTTACGCGCGGTGAGATAGAAGGAATGGACCAGGCTGCCGACCATGCCGGTCGCCGAGGCCACGTCGAGCACCATCCGCTTGAGGAGACTGTCGGGGTTGAAGTATTTCCGGATCCGCGGCCCTTCCGAGAGGTCCACCACTTCCGATGGCTGATGATAGGATGGGAGCACTGGCTGGATCTCGAGGCCGGCGAATCCCGCATCCCGGAACAGCGCACGGTAGCCGGCCGGCCCGTAGATCCAGGTCCGGTAGGAGCGGCCGGTGAGCTTCCGGGTGCGCCATTCCGCCATCGGCCGCGGCATGATGGCCACGTACGGTGGCTCACCATGGGGTGAGCCTCCCCGGAAATTCTCCAGGCACAGGCGGTTTTCGATGGCCACGCCAACCATTCCGCCCGGCCGCAGCTTCCGACGCACATCCTGAAGGAAGCCGACCTGCGCTTCCCTGGGCGACTGGCTTGCTGGCGCCGCCTCCGGAATCCATTCCAGCACGCCATTGACCACGATCAGATCAAAGCTCTCATCGGCAAACGGCAGCGGCAGGGCCGAGCCGTGTACCACCGTGATGTTGGCCAGCTTGTCCTGGGCAAACCGCAGCCGCATGAACTCGCTCCAGGTCCCGTTGTGCTCCAGCGAACTAACCCGGTCAAAGTGCGGGGACAGCCCCGCCGATATCACGCCGGAGCCAGCCCCGATATCGAGGGCATCGGTATGGTTAGCCACCGGCAACTGATGATAGAACCGGGCCTTGTTGAGATCCGAGAACCAGTACGGTTTGCGCTGGAGCTCCGGAAGCTGCAGTCGGCTGAGGGCCGCCTGCCATGCCTCGCCGGTGCGCATGGCCGCCACCAGTTGATCGATCTCTTCATTCGGGAGCGTGCCCTGCCGGATTTTCTCGGCGGGAACCACGACCTCGGGATTCGGCATCTGGAACCTGGATAAGGAGGATGTCAGGACAGCCGAAGCAAGTTGCGTGCTGGCTCGGAGCCAGCAAAGTAATCGATTGAGGGGACCGCGATCCGACCCGATCCAGGGGCAGCGCGGGGCCAGATTCATTAGATTTTCCGCCGCGAAATTGCCAGTGGCTGATGGGTTGCGCCGTGCCACCCAACCACCCGAACCCCCGCGACACCCGATGCCCGCCATCCGGATCGTTGAAGTCGGCCCGCGCGATGGGCTGCAGAATGAAAAGGGCTGGGTGCCCACCGAGGCCAAGATTGCCTTCGTGGACCAGTTGAGCGCGTCCGGGCTGGTCGAAATCGAGGTTTCGTCGTTTGTCGCGCCGGGCTGGATTCCGCAGCTCGAGGACGCCGAGGCGGTGTTCGCGGGAATCATCCGCAGATCCGGCATCCGATACACGGCGCTGGTGCCCAACCAGCGTGGCCTGGCCCGGGCCATGGCGTCGCAGCCGGATGGAATCTCGGTGTTCACTGCCGCCAGCGAGACCTTTGCCCGGAAGAATATCAACGCCTCGATCGCGGAATCGATTGAGCGATTCCAGCCGGTGGTCCACGAATCAACGGTACCGGTCCGCGGATACATCTCGACCGCATTCCACTGTCCGTTCGAAGGTCCGATCGCCCCGGCAGCAGTACTCCGGGTGGCCCTCGCGCTGCTGGCGCTGGGCTGCGCCGAGCTCAGCCTGGGCGACACCATCGGCAAGGCCACACCCGCCGAGGTCGAGACACTGCTGCGGGCACTGGCGCCACACTGTCCGGTGGACCGGCTGGCCCTTCACCTCCACGATACTTTCGGCAACGCGGTACCCAATGCACTGATGGGCGCCGCCCATGGCATCACCGTTTTCGATGGCAGCACCGGCGGCCTGGGCGGCTGTCCCTACGCGCCGGGCGCGCCGGGCAATGTCGCCACCGAGGCGCTGGTGGCCGCATTTCCGGGGCAGACCGGCGTCGATCCAAGCCGATTGACCCTCGCAGCCCATGCCATCGGACCCTATCTCGGCCGCGGCGCCGCCGTCGACTCAACCCAGAGGAGTTCGCCGTGACCTCCAAAGTCTTTCCGGATGCCGTCAGCGCGCTGGCCGACCTGGCTGATGGCGTCACTATCCTGTCCGGCGGATTCGGGCTCTGCGGCATCCCGCAGGATTGCATCATGGCCATTCGTGACTCTGGCCGGCGCAACTTGACCGTCGTGAGCAACAATGCCGGAACGACCGACCACGGCCTGGTGCACCTGCTCCGCAACCAGCAGGTCAGGAAAATGATCAGCAGCTATGTCGGCGAGAATGCGATATTCGAGCAGCAGATGCTGAGCGGCACGCTCGAAGTCGAGCTGGTGCCCCAGGGAACCCTGGCCGAGCGGATCAGGGCGGGCGGGGCCGGCATCCCGGCATTCTTCACCGCGACCGGCGTGGGCACCGTGGTGGCCGACGGAAAGGACCTGCGCGAATTCGATGGACGAACGTACCTGCTCGAGCGGGCCATCAGGGGCGACTACGCCATCGTCCGGGCCCAGCGCGGCGACACCCTTGGCAATCTCCAATTCCGAAAAACAGCCCGTAATTTCAACCCGATGATGGCGACCGCCGGCCGGATCACCGTGGCCGAGGTCGAGGAGCTGGTTGAACCGGGCCAGATCGAGCCGGACCAGGTCCACACTCCGGCCATCTTCGTGCAGCGGATCTTCAAGGCCCAGAGCCGCAATACCATCATCGAACGCCGTACCGTGAGGGCCCGATGAGCATCTCGATCCGCGACATCATCGTGCAGCGCGCTGCCCTTGAGCTGCTGCAGCTCAACGACCAGACCGGCTACTACGTGAACCTCGGCATCGGGCTGCCGACCAAGATTGCCGACTGCGTGCCGGCTGGAGTTCCGGTGGTGCTGCAGTCGGAGAATGGCATGCTCGGCGTGGGCCCCTATCCGATCGAAGGGTCGGAAGATCCCGACCTGATCAACGCCGGCAAGGAAACCGTCACCGAGCTGCCGGGGACTTCGTACTTCAGCAGCGCCGATTCATTCGCCATGATCCGGGGCGGCCACGTGGCGCTCACCATCCTCGGCGGACTTGAAGTCTCCGAACAGGGCGACCTGGCCAACTGGACGGTGCCCGGCAAGATGGTCAAGGGAATGGGCGGCGCGATGGACCTGGTGGCAGGTGTCCAGCGCGTGATCGTGATCATGGAGCACTGCACCCGCGAGGGCGAGGCCAAGATCCTGAAGCAGTGCCGCCTGCCGTTGACTGGCCGGAGCTGCGTCAACCGGATCATCACGGAGCGAGCGGTGCTCGATGTAACCCCGAAGGGACTGCGGGTCGTCGAACTGATGCCGGGCCAGACCGCCGAATCGCTGCAGCAGGCCACCGAGGCGACGTTGATCTTTGCCTGACGGGGACAGGCCAAGCGGGCCACGGAAGAACGCGGATGGACGCGGACTCCTCCAAACCCTGGCCCGTTCCACAGCGACTTGCTGTTGAAGCAGCTGTTCATTGTACCGCAACGGTCGCTCACGAATTATCGCAGCACCAGCACCGGCACCAAATCCGGCTTATCCGCGTTCTTCGGAGGCAGGTTCCTTCCGCCATCCTCCGTGGTTGCTGTTCGCTCGCCATGAGGGCGAGTAGGTTTCGCCCATGCCACTGCCCTTCCGCCGCCGCATTCTGCTCATCCTGATCCTGCTCGGCGCCGTCCCTACCGGCCTGGCCGTGCTCGGCTGGGCCATCATGCTGCGCGAGAGCAACCCGACCGCCGCCACGAGGGCCACGATCCAGGATGTCGGAATTTCAGGCCGAGTGCTGCTCGAGACGATCGACTCCACCCGGCTGTCGCGCCCCGAACGGAAGGCGCTGGCCGAGCATGCCAAGCGGCTCAATGAGGCACTGAGCCGAGTGCAGCGGGCCCAATCATTCGCCCAGTACTACTACCCGGGGCTGGCCCTGGTCATTCTCGGACTCGGCGGTGTGGTGATCTACGCCTCGGTCCGCCTGGGGGGGCACCTCTCCCGCCAGATGAGCCGGCCGATCGATGAGCTGGTCCGCTGGACCCAGTTCATCCGGAAGCGGGAAACGCTGCCGGCCGACCTCCCGATCCGGGGGGCGCCGGAGTTCGAAGAGCTCAGGACCGCGTTCCGCTCAATGGACCGCGACCTACGCGAAGCGCAGGAGAGCGAGATCGAGGCGGAACGGCTGCGGGCCTTTCGCGAGGTGGCGCGGCGGGTGGCCCACGAGATGAAGAACCCGCTGACCCCGATCCGATTTGCCGTCAGCCAACTGGAACGGAACGCGGAGCCGTATCAGCGGGAGGCTCTTGAGGTCATCCGGGCCGAGTCGGCCCGGCTCGAATTGCTGGCCAGGGAGTTCACCGACTTCGGTCGGCTGCCGGAGGGACCGGCGGCGGAGATTGATCTCACTGAGCTGCTGACTGGCCTGCTGCGTTCCTCGGTGCCGACGGAGTGCCCGGCACGGCTGGATGCGCCGGCCGGTCTGCCAGCGGTGCTGGGCCACTACGATCCGCTGCGCCGGGCGTTCGGCAACCTGCTGCGGAACGCCGTCGAGGCCGCGGGTCCGGCCAGTCCGATCGAGGTGTCGATCAGTGTTCGAGCCGCCGGCGCCGTCCTGGTCAGGGTGGCGGATCATGGTCCTGGGGTTTCAGCCCCAATGCGGGACCGGGTGTTCGATCCCTACGTGACCACCAAGAGTGAGGGCACCGGGCTGGGATTGGCGCTGGTGCGGCAGACGGTGGAAACCCACGGCGGCAAGGTTCGGGTGGCGGAAACTCCGGGCGGCGGCGCCACCTTCGAGGTCACCCTCCCCGCCGTGGCCTGACGTATCTTTGGCCCATGCCTTCCCGCATCCTGCTGGTCGATGACGAGAGCAACATCCGCCGGATGCTCGGCGCCCTGTTGCGTGCCGAAGGATTCGAGGTCATCGAGGCCGCCAATGGCAATGCGGCGCTGCTTGAAGCCGACAAGACCGACCCCGATGCGATCTTCCTCGACCTGCTGATGCCGCCAGGGCCCGATGGGCTCTCGACGCTCGAAGCGCTGCGGCAGCGCACCATCGACGCTCCCGTCATCATGATGAGCGGCAAGGCCCAGCTGGCCGACGCGGTGCGCGCCACACGGCTGGGCGCTTTTCAATTCCTCGAAAAACCGCTGTCGCCGGAAACCGTGCTGGTCACACTCAGGGCTGCGCTGGAGTTTCACCGGGCCCGGGGCGAAAACCGGGCCCTCCGCGATGTCCTGTCCCGCCGGGACCAAATGGTCGGTCAGAGCGCCGCGATGATGCGGGTGCGCGAGCTGATCGCGCAGGTGGCACCGACCGATGCCCGGGTCCTGATCACCGGTGAGTCAGGCACCGGCAAGGAACTGGTGGCCGCCGCGATCCATGAAGGGAGCCGGCGGGCCCGCCAGCCGTTCATCGCGATCAACAGCGCCGCCATTCCGCGCGACCTGCTGGAATCCGAGATGTTCGGCCACGAGCGCGGCGCGTTCACCGGGGCGGTGGCCCGGCGCCTGGGCCGGTTCGAACTGGCCGATGGCGGCACCATCTTTCTCGATGAGGTCGGCGACCTCCAGCTCGACGCCCAGGCCAAGCTGCTGCGGGTCCTCGAAAGCGGCGAAGTCATGCGGGTCGGCGGCAGTTCGGCGCGGCAAGTGGATGTCCGAGTCATTGCCGCCACCAACCGGCCACTCGAGACCGCGATTGCCGAAGGCTCCTTCCGGCAGGATCTGTACTTCCGACTCAACCTGTTTCCGATCCACATCCCGCCACTGGCCGACCGGCTCGACGACCTGCCGCTGCTCGTCACCCACCTGGCCGCCCGGGTCCGTCCGCACCGGCCGCCGCACTTCACCGCCAGCGCCCTTGGCGCACTCTCGGCATACCACTGGCCCGGCAACGTGCGTGAGCTGGCCAACGTGGTCGAGCGGCTGGCGATTCTTGGCGGTGATGAAATCACCGGTGACGCAATTCGCGCCGTGCTGCCATTGGCCGCCGCGCGGCCGGTCAGCGCACCCCAGAGCGGGCTGCCCGAGCGGCCGCTCAGTCAGGCGCTGGATGACTACGAGCGTGAACTGATCGCCACCGCGCTCAGCCAGGCCGCCGGCAACGTGGCGGAAGCCGCGCGGCTGCTCAAGACCGACCGACCGAATCTGTACCGGAGAATGCGGCGGCTGGGACTCGATGGGGCTCGAGAGCCGGGAACGTCGAGTGGGGAACGTGAGGCGATGAACCCCGAGCCACGCGATTCCGTGCTGCGCTCGGGAGCGCCCAGCGAACGGCGAACGGGGAACAACGATTCATGATGGACACGGCATTGCGACGCGGGCTGGTTGTGCTCGGTCTCGCCGGTGGCATGCTGTCCATCGGTTCCACCGCCCGCCTGCTGGCCCAGGACAGCGTCATCGTCATCGATCCCAACGCCCCGGCGGATTCCGCCGAGCTGGGCGGCATTCCACCCGAGGTTCTGACCGAGCTGCTCAGCACCTTTGCGGATACCGGTGTGCTGCGGCTCAACGGCCCAGTCGATGTGCCGGCCGGCAGCAGGATGTCGGGACCGGTCGCGGTATATCGCGGGGTGGTCGTGGTGGCGGGGCAGATCGATGGACCGCTGACGATCGTGAATGGCGATCTCACCATTCTCCGAACCGGATCAGTGACCGGTCCGATCCTGGTCGCGGGCGGGCGGTTCACCGCCCTGCCGGGCTCAACCGTCACCGAAGAGCCACGGGTCTTCAGCGAAGCAGCGCCGGTGGTACGTCAGAACGATGGCACCCTGGTAGTCCGCGAGCACCGCAAGACCCTGGGTGAACTCGCCGAGGCGCGGGCCACATTCCGCACCGGGCAGGTCCGCACGACACTGGCGATTGCCACCGGCAAGACCTACAACCGCAGTGAAGGGCTGCCGATCGTCTTCGGGCCCAAGTTCGACTGGCGGGCTTCAAAATCCATCGTCGGTCATCTCGAGCTTGAGGGAATTCTCCGCACCGCATCCGACATTACCAGCTCGCGACGGGACGTGGGCTGGCTGGCCCGGACCGACTGGCGGTTTGGCCGGCGGGGTACCCTCGGTGCCGGACTCAAGGTCTACAGCCAGATCGTCGGCATCGAAGAGCAGACCCTGCCCCGCGAAGAGATCGGCTGGAATGCGTTCCTGTTCCAGCGGGACTATCGCGACTACTTCGAGGCCGAAGGGGTGAGCGGGTACATCTCGGCCGCGCCACTCTCGATCCTCCGGGTCGATGCCTCGGTACGGTACGAGCGGGAATCGTCGGTGCTGGCGAATGACCCATGGTCGCTGGTCCACAACACCGACCGCTGGCGGCCCAACCCCCAGATTGACGACGGCCACTACGTCATCGCCAGCGCGGGAATCGACTTCGACACCCGGCCGAAGCAGATGGACGTGCCGAGTGGCTGGTGGGTCCGGTTGAACTACGAATTCGGTCACAGCGACGATGTCAGCCCGGTGTCACTGCCGGACGTGGTCCGGTCGGGGCTGCCCGCCTCGGGCTACGACTACCACCGGATGACGCTGGATGCCCGGCGGTTCAACCGCCTGACCCCGGGCACCGGACTCAATCTGCGGCTCTGGGCCGGCGGCTCGGTCGGCGGCGATCCGCTGCCACTCCAGCGCCGGCTCTCCCTCGGTGGCCTCGACCTGCTGCCGGGCTATCGATTCCGCTCGCTCACCTGCACCCCGGCGGGATTTGCCAATCCGTCGCAGGCGGCGCTGTGCGACCGGATGATCGTGGCCCAGGCCGAACTTCGCAGCCGGCTCGATCTGCGGCTGGGATTCCACAGCCATGACCCCGACCGCTTCATCGGCATCAGTCAGGCCAGCCTGGTGTTCTTCACCGACGCCGGCAAGCCATGGCTGGCGGGTGATGGGCCGGGCCGGATTCCGAGCGACAGGTTTCCCGTCGTCAAGGAGTGGAAGGCCGACCTCGGTGTGGGCCTGGACCTCGGCGGACTCGGGATCTATCTCGCCAAGGCCCTGACCGACCCGGAACCGCTGCAGGTGTTCTTCCGCCTCGAACGGCGGTTCTAGCATGGCGCCCGCCCGCCGGCGGCTGGTGGTGCTGGCGCTGCTGTCGGGCCTCGGCGCGTCCGCCCTCATGGCGCAGGATTCGACCGCGGTCCGGGTCCAGGTGGGCCTGGCCCACGATTCGTTGCCCAACGGCTTCCGGCTGCCCCTGGTCCGGACCCGCAACCTGGGGCGCGATGACCGCTGGCTGGCAATGCTGAGCTCCGGCTTCCCGGTACGGCTGCACTACCGGGTGGAGTTGTGGCGGGCCCGCGAGGGTTGGTTTGACGCACTTGACGAAACCGGTGAGTGGGATGTCGTCGTGAGGCACGAGCCGTTGCTCGATCAGTATACCGTCACGCGACTGGATGGCCGGCGGCGGCGGGAGAGCCGCTACGCCACCGCTGATGCCCTGTCGGCCTCGCTGAGCCTGGCCTATCAGGTCACCATCAGCTCCTCGGCCGCTGGCCGACTGTATTACGTGGCCTCACTCGAGATCACCACGTTGTCCGACACCGACCTGGCGGAACTGGAGCGGTTTCTCAGGGGTGACCTCACCCCGGCAGCCGAAGGCCAGGGCGATGTGGGCAGTGCCGTGGGACGGGGAGCCAAGCGGCTGGTGCTCAAGCTTGCAGGGCTGCCCAGTCTCAGTCTGACCTCACGGTCGGAACGGTTCGAGACCCACTGAGGCGCGATGGAATCCACGGGGCCGAGCCAGACCACCTCGGGCGCCGCACTGCTTCGCGCCGTACACCAGCTGATCGATGGACCTCCCGGGATCCTTGACGACCCGATCACTCCGCGGCCGCAGGATCCCGCGGTATGCGCATGGATCATGACCTGTCCACCGGAATTCATGACGCGCTGAGCATGGGGCTTCGGTCCCACGTCGTGGCCCGGAGCCGGTACGCGGAGGACCGCCTCAAGGCGGCAGCTGGGCGGGGAGTTTCCCAATTCCTGATGCTCGGTGCGGGTCTCGATACCTCTCCGTATCGCCAGCCAGCCTGGGCCCGGGACTTCAGGATCATCGTGCTCGACCCTCCCGCCAGCCAGCAGTGGAAGCGGGCCCGACTCGATCTGGCGGGAATCATGATACCCGACATCTGCGGTACGCGGCCGCCGACCTGGAAAACGATTGGCTGGCTGATGCGCTGGGTGAAGCCGGATTCGACTTGGCCGCGCCAGCCGTGGTGTCCTGTCTGGGCGTTCTGGTGTACCTGCGGACTGAAACGGTGCAGCGGCCGATTCGATTCGCGGGAGGACTTTCGGGCGGCAGCGAACTGGTGTTCACCTATTCGACCCGCGATCAGGAGTCGCGGCTGGCCGCCAGGGCCGCGGCGCTGGGAGAACCATGGCAGTCCGCGTCGGAGCCTGATGAGTGGCGGCGGCGGCTGTCCGACGCAGGGTTCAGTCAGGTGGAGCTGGTGCCGCCGGACACCATCGGGTCCTGGTACTTCGCCGGCCGCACCGATGGACTGGCCGCACCCAGGCGGGGCAGCATCGCGCACGCGGTGGTGTAACCCCACGAAGGCCAGGTCGGAGGAGGACTGAAAAGGGAGCCGGTCTCGACCAGCAGACCGGCTCCCTCGTTACACCGTCGAAACCCGGAGGGCTATCGGCCGCCCAGTGCTCTCAATGTCGTCTCGCCATAGAACAGCTTGATGTACTTGGCCTGGGTGAGGGTCAGCCGGCGCACCGCCCATGAGAGATGGACAAAGTGCGGCTCGTGCGGTGCCAGCAGTGGGTGCATCCCGATTTCCTCTGGCAGGTGATTGCCCTTGCGGGTGTTGCAGGAGCTGCAGGCGGTCACGACGTTGGTCCAGTCGTTGGATCCGCCGCGGGACAACGGCACCAGGTGATCGCGGGTCAGGCACTCGCGGTGGCGCAGTTCATTGCCGTACCGATGGCAGTACTGGCAGCGATAGTGGTCACGGGCAAAGAGAAAGGTGTTGGTGACCTGGCGGCGGAATCGACGGGGGACGTGCACGAACTTGACGAGGCGGATGATGGCGGGACGCGGCATGGTGAGCCGCTCACTTCGGACTGAGTCCCCCTGTTCCGCCTCGACGATTTCCGCTTTGCCATCGATAACCAGACGCAGGGCCCGGCGGACAGGCACCATGGTCAATGGTTCGAAGGACGCATTTAGAGCCAGACAACGTACCAAGCCAGCTCCCACGGGGAGAGGATCAAAGTATCGTAACGGGCCACCCCGGGGCCAGCAAGGGAGCAGCCCCTAGCGCGCGTAGGCCTGCAGCCGGAGCTCCACAGCCTTGCGCTGGCGCAGTCCCCTGGTCACCAAAAGGACCGTGTCCACTCCACTGATCGTCCCGATGATCTCGGTCCATCCCGCCTGGTCGATTGCCGCACCCACCGCCTCCGCGCCGCCGGTTACCGTCTTCACAATCAGCAGATTCTCGGCCCCCTCGACACTCACCAGGAGCGCCGGGAGCACCTGACCCGGATCCGGCCGGGCGTGGCCCTCCTGGGGATTGGCGTAGAACGCCCCGCCCTGCGGGTCCGACAGCTTGGCGAGGCCGAGTTCGCGAATATCGCGTGACAGGGTGGCCTGGGTGACGTGAAACCCTTCGGAGGCCAGTGCCTCTCGCAGGTCTTCCTGGCTCTCGATCCGCCGGTCACGAACGACCCGCATGATCATGGCGTGGCGCTGGAGTTTCATGACTGGAGTCGAGAGACGAGAGACGAGGGTCGAGAGAATAGTCGAGAGTCGACAGTCGAGAGTCGAGAGATCAACGTCACGAGTTCAAGCTCCAGGTGTGAAGCCATGATCCGGATTGAAACGCAGCGGAGTCCGGTTTCGCTGTTCCCTGCAAAGATCGGCTACGCCGCGGCCCGGCGGTAGACCTCGCGGCCCCCCAGGATAGTCAGGGCAACGTCGTCGGGTCGGGACGCCAGCGCCAGTTCCAGCGCCTGTTCCGCGGTGGCGGCTGGCGGGGTGCGAAGGACTACCGCATCGCCCCAATATCCCGGAGCGAGTAAGCCGATTTCTCCCTCGAGGCCGAGTGCGGCGGCGGCCCCGCGGGTCACGAGGCGGAGAGTGGCTTCGGCCGAAAGATCGGCCAGCTGCCTGGCCTGGCGCGCTTCGGCCAGTAGATCGAGCGGGCTGACGCTGGCCGCGGAGTCGGTGCCCACTCCGACCCGGATCCCGGCCGCGAGCAGACTCCCCAGCGGCGCGGCCAGTCGAGCGTGCCGGCGGTTGGACCGGGGGCAGTGAGCCACCGCGGCCCCGGCTCGCGCCATCCGGGCAATGTCGCTGTCAGTGGCCCGAACGACATGGATGCACAGAGTGCGGCGGTCCAGCACACCATGCCGGTCGAGCCACTCGATCGGTGTGGAGCCGCCGGTTCTGGGCAGCGGAATTCCGCGCGCCGTCCACTGCCGGGCAAACGGCCCTGCTCCCGATTCGATCAGCTGCGACTCCTCCAGTGATTCGGCCACGTGCACCGCCACCGGCAGGTTCTCGACGCTGGCCCATCGGGCCACCAGCTGATACAGCGGGCCACTCACGGAATACGGAGCATGCGGTGAGACGCCGAGCCGGACCCGGCCGGCGGCCAATGGCCGGAGCCGATCAAACCGCCGCCGGAACTCGGCGAGTTGTGCCTCGGCCGTGTCGGGGTGGGGGCCGAACACTTCCTGGTACGCGATGCCACTGCCATTCAGCTCCAGTAATGCGTGGAACCCGGCACCCGAATCGCCGGTATCGCCCACGGTAGTGACTCCAGCCGCCCACCCCGAACGAACCCCCTGACGCGCCGCCTCGCGGACTTGCTCGACACCGCAGGCCGACTTGAGCGCGATCAGGCGCCGGATCCAATCGGCAAAGTCTGGCTCGGGCACCTGGGCCTCGAGTCCGGTCAGTTCGAGATGGGTATGAGTATTGATCAGCCCGGGCAGCAGGAGAGCATCGGGAAAGGATTCGGCAATTACGTCAGCCGGATGGCCAATCTCCGACTGGCTGCCGACTGCGGTAATTCTTCCAGCGGAATCGAGCAGCAGTGCGCCACCGGCGATCGGCGGGCGGTCCATCGGCAGGATCCAGCCAGCGGAGATCCGGCGGCCCGGCACGTCAGTGATTCTGGAGCGGGTTGACGCCCGGGTTGAGGAACGAGTTGTGAATCGGGCAGAACTCCTTGGGCTCGGTGCCGGGCAGGTACCACTCGACCGCGTGCGAATCCTTCGGGCAGAAGCCGGTGAACTTGTACCCGGTGGTATTGTCGATCTCGGCAAACGTCAGGCTGTCCGGCCTGACCCACTCGGCCGGCGCGGGGCGCCGCTCGTAGATCTCCTTCATCATCGTGGTCCACGCCGGGGCAGCCAGCCGGCCGCCCTGCGCGTCCGCCTTGATCTTCTCCGGCCGGTCCATTCCCATCCAGATGCCGCCCACCAGATCGGGGGTGAACCCGATGAACCAGACGTCAGTGCCGTCGTTGGTCGTGCCGGTCTTGCCGCCCGCCGGCAGGAAGAACTTGGCGCCGACCGATCCCGCCGCCGAACCCTTGCGCACCACATCGCGCAGGGCATCGACCATCAGCCAGGCGTGTGACCGGCTCATGACCTCTTCGGTGTGAGTCTTGGGGCGCCAGACAATGTTGCCGGCCCGGTCTTCGACGTGATCGATGGCCAGGGGGAGTGAGCGGGTGCCGAGATTGGCAAAGGCCGTATAGGCCGAGATCATTTCCAGCGGGACGACGTCGGCGGACCCGATGTAGATCGAGGGATAGGGCGGAATCCGCTGTGAGCTGACGCCGAACCGGGTGGCCTCACTGATCACGGCCTGCGGACCCAGTTCCTGGCCCAGCTTGATGGCAATGATGTTCCGCGACTCATACAGTCCTTTGCGGAGTGTCATCTTACCTTCAAACTTGTTGTCGTAATTTTGCGGTTCCCAGGCCGGCTTGTCCGGATCCATGATGATGCTGATCGGGTCGTCCACCAGTAGGGTGGACCAGGTATAGCCGGCCCGGATGGCCGCCGAATAGACGAACGGCTTGAAGGTCGAACCCGGCTGCCGCAGCGCCTGCACCGCCCGGTTGTACTTGCTGTCCTGAAAATCCCGGCCGCCGACCAGCGCACGAATGGCACCGGACTTGGCTTCGAGTACTACCGCCAGCCCCTGCAAGTACGGCGACTCGGCCGGGGTAATGTCATCGTCACCCTTCTTTTCGAGGTAGGTGGCGTAGCTCTCCCGGGTGTACTTGCCGTACTTGCCATTCTCGATGTCCTCCAGCTGCTGGTTCAGCGCCCGCTCGGCCGACTGCTGGATGTCGAGATCGAGGGTGGTGTAGATCCGGAGTCCCGAGGTGTAGAGGTCGGCGCCGAACCGGGCATCGAGCTGCTGGCGGACATATTCGACGAAGTAGGGGGCGACTTCACTGAAGTCCGACCGCGAGGAGAGGACCAGCGGATACGCCCGCCACCGTTCGGTCTCCTCGTCGGTCAGCAGCCCGGACGCATTGAGCAGGCCGAGGATGATGTTGCGGCGGAAGACCGCCAGGCGAGGGCTCTTGCGCGGGTTGTACTTGGAGGGCGCCTTGGGCAGCGCCGCGAGTGTGGCCGCCTCGGCCACATTCAGGTCGGCGGCCGACTTGCCAAAGTAGCGCTGGGCCGCGACCTCGACGCCGAAGGCCCGGTTGCCGAGGTCGATTTGATTGAGATAGAGCTCCAGGATCTTGTCCTTGGGATAGTTGCGCTCGATCTCGAAGGCCACCTGCACTTCCCGGATCTTGCGGGAGATGCTCCTATCCTGCCCGTTGATATTTTCCGGCCACAGATTGCGGGCCAGCTGCATCGTGATGGTCGAGGCCCCGGTGACCCGGTGACGGAAGACCGCATCCACGATCGCGCCCAGGACCCGGTGCCAGTCGAGGCCATGGTGCTGGTAGAAGCGCTTGTCCTCGGTGGTCATGAACGCCGCCGTGACCGCGGGGCTCATCCTGGAGAGCGGCACCACCGTGCGGCGCTGCAGGCCGAGATCGGTGATCAGGCGTCCATCGGCCGCGTACACCTTGGAGGCCTGGTCGGGATCGTACTCGCCCATCTTGGCGATCGAAGGACAGGCGTTATTGCCACAGGCGCGGGTCCAGGCGCCGTAGAGAATCCCGGCGACGAAGAGTCCGAGAGCCAGCACGGCGGTGATCACCGAACTGCGGATGCGGGGGGTGTGCCACCAGCGGCGGATCGTGATTAGCGGAGAAGCCATGGCACCAATGTAATGATCCCCGAGCCAGTAGCGACGGATCGGGGTGGGCCTTACCATTGTCGCCTATGCTCGACCTCCTCGGGGAGCTCACCGAGCGGGGCTTCGTCCAGGATGCCACCCCCGGCCTGGATGAACGCCTGGCCGCCGGCCCCCTCACCGCCTACGTCGGTTTCGATCCCACCGCGGATTCCCTGCATGTCGGGAATCTGGTTCCGGTCATGGGCCTGGCCTGGCTGCAGCGGGCCGGCGGTACCCCGATCGCGCTGATCGGCGGCGGCACCGGCATGGTCGGGGATCCCAGTGGCAAGCGCAGCGAGCGGCCGCTGCTGACGCTGGAGCAGATCGACGCCAACGCTGCCGCAGTCCGGAAACAGCTGGCCGGCTTCCTCAGTTTCGAGGGCGGCAACTCCGCCGTTCTGGTCAACAATGCGGACTGGCTCCGGACCCTGCCACTGATGGAGTTCCTGCGCGACACCGGCAAGTATTTCACCGTCAACATCATGATGCAGAAGGAGTCGGTGAAGAGCCGGATGGAGACCGGCATCTCGTTCACCGAGTTCAGCTACATGCTGGTCCAGGCCTATGACTTCTGGCATCTCTACCAGACCGCGCATTGCGAACTGCAGATGGGTGGCAGCGATCAGTGGGGCAACATTACCGCCGGCACGGAGCTGATCAGCCGGCGTCAAGGGATATCGGCCCATGGGTTGGTTTTCCCATTGCTGACCACCTCGGCGGGAGCCAAATTCGGCAAGAGCGAGAGCGGCAATATCTGGCTCGATCCGGCCAAGACCAGCCCCTACCAGTTCTACCAGTTCTGGCTCAACACCGATGACCGCGATGTGGAGCGGTGCCTCAAGCTGTTCACATTCCTGCCCGTGGCCGAGATCGCTACGCTGATGGTGCAACAAGCGGCCGACCCGGGACGGCGCGCGGCGCAGCGTGCTCTAGCGGTGGATGTCACAACTCGCGTCCACGGTTCAGACGCCGTGGTAGGAATCCTCCAGGCAACGAGCATTTTGTTCGGAGGTGGAGATATTCGAAAGATTACGGCTGAGTCCTTCGAACAATTGCGGGAAGTGATTAACACCGTCGAGCTTGGAATTCTGGGGTTGCTGAGGGATGGCTACCTGACCAATGACTTGCTTATAAGGGCCGGACTCGCCCCCTCCAGGGGTGAAGCCATCAAGGGCAAAGAGAACAAGGCGTACAAGCTGAACGGTGAGGTGTTGCAGAAAAGCACGGTAGAACCGTCCGACCTGCTTCATGGGCGATATCTCTTGCTACAGAAGGGGAGAAGAAATTTCTCTCTCGTCATTGTAGTTCCTCAAGTACCAGCCGCATAAGGAGATTGCAGTGACCGAATTCATGAAGTTCCTGAAGGAGTACGGCGTGATCGGCCTGGCCATCGGCGTGATCATCGGAACCAAGGCCGGCGAACTGGTCAAGACCATCGTCGACGGCCTGCTGATGCCGCTGGTCAATCCCATCCTTGCGGCTGGCGGCGGCGACTGGCAGAAATCGACCCTCGACCTGGGGCCGTTCCACTTCATGCTCGGCGCCATTCTGGCCGCGGCGATCAACTTCATCATTGTCGCCTACCTGGTCTTCTGGTTTGCCAAGAAGGTGCTCAAGGAAGAACAGGTCGCCAAGAAGTAGCCGAATTGCCGTGGCTCCGGGGCTTCACGCACCCGGAGTCAGCCATCCACCGCTGTACAGAGTCCGCCGATAAAGCGTTGCCTGAATTGCAGTTAGGCCACACGGCCCAGGCCCTAGCGGGGCCGTTATTCGCGGCGTGACGATTGCACTCTCAGGGGCCATGATCGGCCTCCCCCAAACAGCTCAAAATCCACCAGCCATCACCGCCACCGCCAGGGTCCGGCGACTCACACCGCTCGATGCGGCGCGGGGTCTGGCGATGTTCGCCGTCTGTGTGTCCCATTTCGGCATCGGAATCGGCCGCAGGGAGCCGGCGCTGGCCGCCAACCTGTGGCTGCTCGGGATGATTGCATCTCCGACCTTCATATTCCTGAGCGGTGCCATTCTCGGCTACCTGACCCGGCTCAATCGCGACGACCCAGGGCCGTTACGAATTCAACTGGCCGACCGCGGGCTGTTTCTGCTCACGATCACCCACCTGGTCATTGACGGGGCGCACTACTCGCGGTTTCACAGCTGGGCGGACGCCGAACATGCGCTGTTCATGACGGACACCATCGGCGCCTCACTGCTGCTTGGCCTGGCGGTCCTGCCCCGGACCACTGCGCGGCTTCGCCTGCAGCTATCGGGGGCATTGTACCTGGCCGGCTGGGCCCTGGTGCTGCTCTGGCATCCCGAGCAGCGGGCGGCCCAGCTGTTCAAGGAAGTATTTTTGTGCAGCACCAATCAGTAAACCGAAGTCGCCCCGAATTTTAAGCGGATTACCGGGTTATCGGGATAACT